>CAMPJJ010000054.1 GCA_946886855.1 uncultured Roseateles sp.
GCCAGCACGCCGATCCGGCTGCGGCAGGTGTCGGTGCAGGGCCGCATCAGCGGCAGCGCTGCGGTCTCCCGCGTCGAGCTCACCCTGTTCAATCCCAACGCCCGGGTGCTGTCCGGAGAACTGCAATTCCCGCTCAACGGCGGCCAGACGGTGACCGGCTTCGCGCTCGACATCAACGGCGTGCTGCGCCGCGCCGTGCCGGTCGAGAAGGCCAAAGGCCGCCAGGTCTACGAGGACACCATCCGCAATCGCGTGGATCCGGCCCTGCTCGAGGTGACCGAGGGCAATTTCTACAAGCTGCAGGTGTATCCGCTGCCTGCGGGCGGCACGCGTCGCGTGGTGCTGGAGATCCGCGAATCGCTTGAGAGCGCCGGCGCCGAGGCGTCGCCGGTCTGGCGGCTGCCGCTGCAGTTCAACGGTGCCGTGGACCGCCTGGCGGTGGATGTGCGGATCGACGGCGCACCGCCGGCGCAACTGGCCGCCTCGTGGGGCCCGGAACCGCTGGCCGTCGCGCCGATGCCGGACGGCGGCAGCCGGTTGCGCGTGCTGCGCGATGCGGCGGAAGCCTCCGGCGAACTGCGCATCGCGCTGCCGGGCCGGCTCACCGCGCCGGCCGTGACCACCGAGCGTTTCAAGGGTCGGACCTATGTCCTGGCCGAGGTGCCGGTCGACGCGGCGCCGTCGGCGCGGCCGGTCCCGCGCACGGTGGGCCTGGTGTGGGACGCATCCGCCTCGGGCGCCGCACGGGACCACGATCGCGAGTTCGCCCTCCTCGACGACTGGTTCCGGACCCTGCGCTCGGTCGAGGTGCGGCTCAAGGTCGTGCGCAACGACGCCGAACCGGTGGAGCGTTTCGTCATCCGTGACGGCGACTGGCGCGCGCTGCGCCAGCGCCTCGAACGCGTGCCGTATGACGGCGCGACGGCGCTCGGCGCGATGGACACGCCCGATGGCAGCGACGTGACGCTGCTGTTCTCGGACGGCCTGGGCACCTGGGGCGCCGGCGGATTGCCGAAGACGGGCAAACCGATGTTCGCCTTCTCGGCCTCGGCGGGCGCGGCTGAAGCGGCGCTGCGCCGCGTGGCCGAATCGCGCGGTGGGGCCTACGCGGACCTGCTCACGACGGACACCGCCGAGGCGGTGCGCCTGATGGCCGAGGAGCGGCCTCGCGTGCTCGAGGTCAGCGGACTGGGCGCCGGCGACTGGGAAACGGGATCCCTGTTTCCGCAGGCGGGCCGACTGCTGATCGCGGGCGTCATGACGCAGCCGCGGGCGACGATGCAGGTACTGCTCTCGACTCCCGGCGGCGCGCCCCGCTCGATCACGGTGCCTTTGCGCGTGGCAGCCGCCGAGCCGATCGCAGCGACGATGCCGTCGACGTCCACGGACCCGGCCGAGACGTCCGAGCCGTCCGAGGCCGCACCGGTTGTCGGACTCGCCGCCTATCGCTGGGCCAGTTTCCGCCTCGGCCGGCTGGATGCCGACCGCGCGGCCCAGCGCCAGGCGATCCGCCGACTGGGCATGGACTTCGGGCTGGTGACGCGCGAGACCTCGCTGATCGTGCTGGACACCGCCGCCGACTACGTCCGTCACGACATCGAACCGCCCGAGGACCTGCGCGTGGAATGGGAACGGCTGATGGCCTCGCGCACCGCGACGCGCCAGGGCGATCGCGCGGAGGCCCGCCGCGACCTGATCCAGCGCTTCGAGGACAAGGTGCTGTGGTGGGCAGAAACGCCGGCCATGCGCGCAGCCGCCCGGCAGGTGGCCGAGCAGATCGCGGGCAAGAACCGGCGCGACGCAGCGGTACCGCGCCCGTTCGAGCCGCCGATGCCGATGTCGGCGCCCCCGCAGCAGGAATTCAGGCCTGCGCCGATGATTGCGCCAGCGCCCGCCGCCCCTGTACCTGCACCTCCACCGATGTTCCGCCCGGCAGAGCCTGCGCCGGCCCAGGCTCCGATGGCGCCGGCGCCCGTCCGTCCCATCGCCGCGGAGTCCTCGCGGACGGAACGCGCGGTCGCGGAGGCCCCCGCGCCGATGGGGGCCCCTGCGGCGGCAACGGCCCAACGTCTGCGCTCGGCTCCCACGACCCCCGGCGCGCCGCAGGCCGGCGACGGCGACATCGCGCTGCGCGCGTGGCAGCCCAACGAGATCTACGCGCAGCGCCTGAAAGGCGCCGCCGACAAGGACCTCTACGCGATCTACCTGGACGAGAAACCGTCCTACCTGCGCAGCTCGGCGTTCTTCCTCGACGTGGCGGACCGTCTGATCGAACGCAAGCAGACCGCGCTGGGGCTGCGCGTGCTGTCCAATCTCGCCGAGATGGACCTGGGCAACCGCCAGCTGCTGCGCATCCTGGCCTACCGGCTGAAGCAGGCGGGCCGTCCGCGCGACGCGATCCCCATCCTCGAGGAGGTGCTGCGCCTGGCCCCGGACGAGCCGCAGTCCTACCGCGACCTCGCGCTGACCTGGGCCGACGCGGGCGAATCGCAGCGCGCCGTGGACCTGCTGGCGGAAGTCGTGAACCGGCCTTGGCAGAACCGATTCCCCGACGTCGAGCTGATCGCGCTGGCCGAGCTGAACGCCATCGCCGAGCGCTCGCGGCGCCAGGGCAAGGCGCTGGACCTGTCGGCGATCGACGCGAGGCTGCGCCGCCCGCTGCCGCTGGCACTGCGCGTGGTCATGAGCTGGGACGCGGACAACACCGACATCGACCTGTGGGTGACCGATCCCGACGGCGAGCGCGCGTACTACGGCAACGCGCTGACGCGTCAGGGCGGGCGCATGTCGCGGGACTTCACCGGCGGCTACGGCCCCGAGGAGTTCTCGCTGCGCGTCGCCAAGCCGGGGACCTACACGGTGCAGGCCAACTTCTTCGGCCACCAGCAGCAGGTGATCGCGCCCTCGACGACGATCATGGTGCGCCTCTCCACCGGTTTCGCGACCGCGCAGCAGAAGGACAAGGACATCGTCCTGCGCCTGAGCGGCCGAGGCGACGGGGTCGTCGTGGGGACCTTCACCGTGAAGTGACGGGCGCCGCGGGCAACGGTCCGGCGCCTGGGATCACGCGCCGGGCTTGCGCCACGGCACCGTCTGGATGAGCCGTTTCGCGTCCTCGGGCGGCAGGGCCTTGGCGAACAGCCAGCCCTGCGCGACCTGGACGCCGAGTTCCTCCAGCAGGACCGCCTGCGCCTCCTCCTCGACGCCTTCGGCCAAGGTCTGCTTGCCGAGCGCGTCGGCGAGGCCGACGATGGTGCGCACGATCTCGCCCGATTCGCGACCGGCGCCCAGGCGCATCACGAAGCTGCGGTCGATCTTCAGCGTGTCGAACGGGAAGCGGTGCAGATGGGCGAGCGACGAGTACCCCGTCCCGAAATCGTCGATCGACAGCTTGAAGCCCATCCGCGCCAGCGCCTGCAGCACGTCGGCGCTGCGCTGCGGGTTGGCCATCGCCATGCGCTCCGTGACCTCGAGCTTGAGCTGCGACGCCGGCACGTCGCCCAGCGCCTTGAGCGTCTCGCGGGCGTCGTCGAGCAGTTCGTCGTCGCGCGCCAACTGCACGCCCGACACGTTCACCGCGATCTCGCCCCTGAAGCCGATCTCCCGCCAGCGGCGCAGCTGCAACGCCGCCTCGATCAGCGTCCAGCGGCCGATCTCGACGATCTGGCCGCTCTCCTCGGCCACCGGGATGAAGTCGCCGGGCATCACCAGGCCCCGGGTCGGATGCTTCCAGCGGATCAGGGCCTCGAAGCCGAGCAGCGAGCGGTCCGACAGCCTCACGAAGGGCTGGTAATGGAGCTGGAACTCGCCCGCCTCCAAGCCGCGCGCGATGTTCTCCTTCACCCAGCGCCGCGATTGCTCGACCAACTGCCGCGCCGGATCGAACAGGCGGGCATGGCCGGCGCCGGCCGCCTTGGCGCTCGCCAGCGCGCTTTCCGCGGCGGACATCAGATCGTCCGGACTGAAATTGCCCTGCCCCGTGAACGCCCAGCCGGCGCACGCGGTGAGGCGGTACGCGCCGGTGCGGGCGGCGCTTCCTCTCGCCGCGGCCGCCGAAGCCGCCGAAGCTGTCGAGTCCGTTGAAGCCGTCGAAGCCGTCGGAGCCGCCGAGTTCGATGCGATCGCGGCGAGCCTGCGCGTGCCCTCGTCGGCGTCGCCATCGAGGGACTCGAACAGATAGGGTTCTTCGATGCGCGCCAGCGCCCACTCGGGCACGCGATCGACGAGCGCGCCGGCCTCGATGCGCGCTTCGAAGAGCACGCCGAACTGGTCCGCGCCCAGCCGCGCGACGACGCGCCCAGCGCGCGCCGTGCGTCCGGTGCCGCCGGTCAGTCGCCGCGCGCTCTCGACCAGCACCGCATCGCCGGCCATCCCGCCATGCCGCTCGTTGAACGCGCGGAAATCGTCCAGGCCCACCAGCGCGACGCCGATCGGGACCCCAGGGGTCGGATTGGCCAGCCGCTGCGCCACCAACGCCATGAACAGCGCGCGGTTCGGCAGGCCGGTGAGCCGGTCGTGCAGCGCCTCGTGCGCGAGATGCGCCTGCCGACCTTCGTTCTCGCTGATGTCGGTCAGCGCACCGGCCATGCGCACCGGCTTGCCGTCCCGGCGCACCGCGACGCCGCGCGCCAGCAGCGCCCGCGTCTGACCGCCCTGCTCGAAGCGCAGCACGTGGTGGAACTGGACACTGCGGCCCTGCAGGTGCGCGTCGAGATCGGCCCGGAACAGCCCGGCCGCCGCTTCGTCCAACGGGCGCGTGAAGCGGTCGATGCCGGCGCGCGCCCCGTCCGATGCTGCGTCCGATGAGGTGCGCGATGAGGTGGGCGATGACGTGCGGGATGACGTGCGGGATGACGCGCCGCGCGCAAGGCGGCGCCGGAAGCCGCGCCTCAAGCCGTCGGCAGGCTCCTCGCCCGGTGCACGCGCGTCGCCCATCAATGCGAGCCAGCGCGCCGAGACGTCCAGCCGATCCTCGGCGATGTCCCAGTCCCACAGCCCGTCGTTCGCGCCCAGGGCGGCCAGCGCATAGCGCTCCTCGCTCACGGTCAGTCGCCGGAGCGCCTCGCGGCGTCGGGACTGACCGGTGAGCGCGCGCAGCGTCAGCGCGGCCAGGCTCGCCGCCGCCACGGCCAGCAGCGGACAGGCCAGCGACAGGACGAGGTGTTCCTCCTCGAACGCCCACTGGGCGCCGTAGAGTCCTCCGCCGACCAGCAGCGCCACCGCCGGCAGTCCGCGCCACAGCGGCCCGCGCGCCAGCAGCAACGCGCACAGGAGCGGCAGCGCCAGCAACGCCCCCAGTTCCGCCAGCGACGCCCAGGACGGGCGTGTCAGCGTGCGTCCGGTCAGGATGTTGTCGACGACGGTCGCGAGCCGCTCCATGCCGGGCAGGCCGGCATCGAAGGGACTCGGGACGTGGTTGCCGGCACCGGGTGCCGACACGCCGATGATCACGATGCGGTTGTGCAGCGCTTCCTCGGGCACCTTGCCGTCGACGAGGTCGGCCATCGACACCGAGGGGAAGCTGCCCGCCGGGCCGTAGTAGTTGACCCCCTGCCGCGACAGCAGATCCAGCGGGATGCGCAGCGACCCCCAGCGCAGATCCCGGCTCCAACGCAGGGTGGCTTCGGACCAGGGCTGACGCATCGCGTCGCCAGCGATGCGCACGGCCAGCGACGGATAGACCTCGCCGGCCAAGGGCAACGCCGGCAGGTCGTGGCGCAGGGCGCCGTCGGCCTCGCGCGCTGTCTGCACGTGACCGAGCGAGGTCGCCGCCGACAGTAGCGGCTCGGGCGGTGCGTCGGCGCGCTCGGGCAGCAACGCGCTGCGTGGCGCGCCCTCGGCCCGCGTGAAGGCCTGCGCGAGCAGGCCGGGCGGCACGTGGCTGGCGGGACGGGAGGCCGCGGAGGCTGTGGAGGACGCTGGAGACTCCGAAGACTCCGAAGACGCGGGCTCCTTGGCAGACGCCGTAGACGCCGTAGACGTCGCCACAGCTGCACCGCCGCTGGCGCTCGCCGCCGGCGGCAGCGCGAACGGCAGCACGACCGGCACGCCCCCTCGCATGGCGGCCGCGAGCATCGCGTCGCTGTCCGGCTTCGCGTCGAGCAGCAGCATGTCGACGGCGATCAGGCGGGGCTGGGCCGCCTTCAGCCGCGTGATCGCGTCCGCGAGCAGCGGACGCCCCGGCGCCATGCCACCGAAGCGCGCGGCGCTGGCGTCGTCGAAACGCACCAGCGTGATCGGATACGTCGTGCCCGGCGCGAGCCGGCCGCGCCATTGCGCCTGCGCGTCCTGCACCAGGCCGTCCAGGCGCGCCAGCGGCCCGGACTGGAAACGGGCGAGCCACAACAGGGTTACGGCCGCCGTCACCAGCAACGCGACGATCAGTTGCGCCCAGGCCCAGCGGGACGGCCAGCGCAGGCGGCCGCACTGCCGGACCCGCGAGGCCCTGGCCGCGGGCAGGTTCAAGGGCGCGTTGGCAGACACGCCGACATTGCGTTGCGACAGGCCCCTCATGGGACCTTCCGCCCCGACACCATCGTCATCGCCGGGATCAGCACGGCGTCCGTCGTCATGTGTTTCATCGTTGTCATCATGTCGTGTTCATCGCGGGTGGATGCGCGCTCGACATCCTCACTGCGCCGCGTCGTCGTCCGTCGCGCTCCCAGCCTCTCGTGCCGCTCCCATCGGGCCTGCGCCGGGCTGGCCGCCATCCTAGGCGAAGGCCGCCGCTCCCATCATCGCGAGCGGTGTCGACCCTCCCTCGACGGCCTGTCCGGCGGTCCGCCGCTGACAGCCCATGCGCACGAGGGGACGCGGCCTTGTCCGACAGACCGCCCGCGCCCTCTCCTCTTAAGGTGGATCAACGGCTCTCGGGCCAGCGATGGAGTCCGCCATGCATTCCTTCCCGCCCCTTCCCCACCCGCCGGTCGGGCGGATGTCCCGGCACTTGAAGCACCCGTCGACGTCTCACGGCGCGTTGTTCTGGCTCGCCCACGCGGCGGTCCTGCTGGGGCTGCTGCTGATGGCGACCGAGGTGTCGGCCCAGCAAGGTGCCGGGTTGCGCGCGCAGTACGACCAGCTCGCGCCGCAACTGGCGCGCAGTCCTTTCCAGCGTCCGATCGTGCTGAGCTCGGCCGACGACACCGAGCGTCCCACGGGCGACATGCATGCCGT
Source organism: uncultured Roseateles sp. (assembly GCA_946886855.1). The sequence goes on from CAMPJJ010000054.1 coordinate 7,174, forward strand.
GGTCGAGCATCCGTTCGGGACGCTGTCCGGCGCGCTGCGCAACGCGGACGCCTGGTGCGACCTGCTGACGCTGCCGGCCAACGTCAAGCGATGCGCCGTCGAGGACGACCAGGCGCCGGGCGCGACGCTGCACATGGCCGTCGGCCGCAAGTTCGACCAGCCGATCGAAGACGCCTACGCGCTCGATTTCCGCTTCCAGGTGCTGGCGGCACAGCCGCAGTACCTGCTCGTGGAGATGAGCGCGAACAAGGGCCCGATGGGCACCAGCAACTACCGCCTGACGCTGGAGGCGGTGCCGATCGATGCGAAGCGCTCCTTCGTGCGGCTGCGCTACGCCTACGTGAACAACCTTGCCGCGCGCGTCGCGACCAGCGCCTACCTCTCCACCTCGGGCCGGGACAAGGTCGGCTTCACCGTGATCGGGCGCGACGGCGACGGCCAGCCGCGCTACGTCGGCGGTATCCAGGGCATCGCGGAGCGCAACACCATGCGCTATTTCCTGGCGATCGAGTCCTATCTCGACACGCTGCCGGCGCCGGCCGAGCAGCGGCTCGACAAGCGCCTGCGCGGCTGGTTCGCGGCCACCGAGCGTTATGCGCGCCAGCTCCACGAGCAATCGCTCGAGGAGTACGTCGCGATGAAGCACAAGGAGGCGCGCCGGCAGGTCGCCATCGCGCCAGGTGAATGAGGGCGAATGAGGGCGAATGAAGGCGAATGAAAGCGGATGAGGGCGAATGGGCGAGTGAATCCGGGAGTCGGCCGGCGACGCGGCTCGCGCCTCAGGGCGCGCCGCGCGCCGGCGACTCGATCTGACGCGCGGCCCACTGCGCGCCGACCAGGATCGACGCCATCAGCCACAAGGGCGCCGCCGCCACGCTCGCGGCGGCCAGCACGCCGAATCCCAGCGGCATCGCGACGGTCGCACCGTTGGACGCCAGCATCCGCAGCCCGAGCGCCTGACCATGCCGGTCGGGCGGCGTGACCTGATGCATCGTCGCCAGCACCATGGGCTGCACCGCGCCGAGCGCCAGCCCCAGCACCGCCGACCCCAGCATCAGCCCGAACGTGCCGGGCAGCCACGCATAGACGAGGAGCGTCACCGTCGCCACCGCCATCGCGGCGCGCAGCGCCTTCACGTCGTCGATCCGATGGGCCCAACGCACGATGGCCAGGCGGACCAGCGTCGCCGCCGCGGCGAAGCTCCCCAGCACCAGGCCGATGCTGGACGCGGACAAGCCCTTCGCGTGACCGACCACCGGCACGACGAAGCTGTGGGCGTCCCAGCACGAGGACATCGCGACGTTGACGATCAGCAGATTGCGCAGGCCGCGGTCCTTCAGCAGGTCCCAGGCGGGGCGCGGCTTGACGCCGGCCGCGGCCGGCGCGGGCGGATGGCGCGGCACTCGGCGCGCGACCGCCCAGGCCGCGAGCGGCAGCAGGGTCGACAGCACCAGCGCGGCGGTGAAACCGGCCGTGTCGATGACGATGCCGGTGATGACCGGCGCGAACGCGTTGGACAGCGCCGGCCCCAGCGCCACCCAGCTGAACACGCGCTTGAGTTGCGAGGCGTCACGCGCCATCAGGCCGGCTTCGCGCTGGATCGCGACGGCCGCGATCGCGACCGCGCCGCCGCACAGCAGGCAGCCCAGCGCCAGCAGCCCGACCCAGCCAAGGACCTGCGCGACCAGCGCCAGCACCGCGCCGGCGAAGGCCATCGCCACGCCGATGCCCACCGGTCGATGGAAACCGTGGCGATCGGCGAGCCGGCCGGCCCACAGCGACAGGCCCAGCGGCGCGACGGCGAACAGGCTGAGCAGCACCCCGACGAAACCGCCGCCGTAGCCCTGATGCAGCACCCACAGCGTGGCCGCGACGCGTGTCGTCGCCATGCAGGCATGCACCGCGACCAGCGACGCGATGACGGCCGCGAAACCGGCGTTCAAGCCGGTGTAGCCCTTGGCCGCCGACGCGTCGTCGCTCATCGGGCGACGCCTTCGTCCTCGACGTCGGCATCGCCCGCTGCGCCTGCGGCGCCCGCGTCGACCGCGTCGCCGAGCTTCAGCACGCGCGCGGCCTGGTCCTCGGGCAGCGCCTCGACGGACTTCAACTCACGGGTCATGACGCGGGTCCGTCGCTCGGCCAGCTCGATGTTGTTGCTGGCCTCGTCGAGCTTCTTCTTCGTCTTGGCCAGGACGTCGCCGAACTTGCCGAACTCCGTCTTCACCGCGCGCAGCACGTCCCACACCTCCGCGGAGCGCTTCTCCAGCGCCAGCGTGCGGAACCCCATCTGCAGGCTGGACAAGGTCGCCAGCAGCGTCGTCGGGCCGACCAGCATCACCTTGTGCTCGCGCTGCAGCGCCTCGCTCAGGCCGGGGCGCCGAAGCGCCTCGGCGTAAAGGCCCTCGGTGGGCACGAACAGCAGCGCGAAGTCGGTGGTGTGCGGCGGGCCGAGGTACTTCTCGCGGATGGATTTCGCCTCCAGCCGCAGCCGCGTCTCGATCGCGCGGCCGGCCAGTTCCGCCGCAGGGGCATCGGCGCGTTCCTGCGCGTCGAGCAGGCGCTCATAGTCCTCGCGCGGGAACTTCGCGTCGATGGGCAGCCAGATCGGCTGGCCGTCGTCGCGCTGGCCCGGCAGCTTGAGCGCGAACTCGACGCGCGCGCCGGTGCCCGGCACAGTCTCGACGTTCGAGGCGAACTGCTCCGGCGTGAAGACCTGCTCCAGCAGCGCCGCCAGCTGGACCTCGCCGAAGATGCCGCGCGTCTTCACGTTGGTCAGCACCCGGTTCAGCGACCCGACGTCGCGCGCCAGCGTCTGCATCTCGCCCAGGCCGCGGTAGACCTGCTCCAGCCGCTCGGCGACCTGCTTGAAGCTCTCGCCCAGGCGCTGTTCCAGCGTGGCGTGCAGCTTCTCGTCGACGGTCGCCCGCATCTGCTCGAGCTTCTTCTCGTTGTCCTGCTGGATGGCCTGCAGGCGCGCTTCGACGGTGCGGCGCGTCTCGGCCAGGCCGGCCTCGTTGCGCTGCCCCAGCGCCTGCAGCTGCTCCGTCATCGCCGTCGTCATGCGGGCCGCGGCGGCGTCCTGCGCCTCGCGCGCACGGGCCGCCTGCTGGGCGAGCGCCTGCTGGAACTGCGTCAACGTCGCCAGCGTCTCCTGGCGCAGCGCGGCATTGCCGCGGCTGAGTTCGTCGCGCAGCGCGCGCTCCAGCCGTTCGAGTCGTTCGCCCGACTGCTGCATCAGCGGCGCCAGCGCCGCCACCGTGTCGCCGTCCGACGTCCGACGCCGCGTGAGCAGCACCACGACGAGAAGGATCAGGATCAGCCCGGAGAGGGTCAGCTGCAGCAGGTCGGGAAAGGACATGCGTCCGATTCTCTCAGCGGCCGAGCACCTCGGGATTGAGTGCCGTTGGCGGCACGCCGCCGGTCAGCGCGGCGATCAGGTTGTCGACCGCCAGATCGCTCATTGCGCGACGCGTCGCGATCGTCGCGCTGGCGATGTGGGGCGTGAGCACGACATTCGTGCAGGCGAGCAGGTCCGGGTGCACCGTCGGTTCGCCCTCGAACACGTCCAGGCCCGCGGCGGCGATGGTGCCGGCCCGCAGCTCGGCGGCCAGCGCCGCGTCGTCGACGACGCCGCCGCGCGCGATGTTGGTCAGCGTCGCGCTCTTCTTCATCAGGCGCAGCTCGCGCTGGCCGATCAGGTGGTGCGAGGACGCGCTGTACGGCACGACGATGACCAGGTGGTCGGCACGCTGCAGCAGCTCGTCCTTCTCGACCCATTGCGCACCCAGCGGACCTTCCTGGTCGGCCGGCAGCCGCGAGCGGTTGTGATAGATCACCGGCATGCCGAAGCCCAGGTGCCCGCGCCGGGCGATCGCCGCGCCGATGCGGCCCATGCCGAGCACGCCCAGCGTCGCGCCGTGGATGTCGGCGCCGGCGAACATCGTCACCGACCACTGCTGCCATTCGCCCCGGCGCAGGAAGTGTTCGCTCTCGGTGATGCGGCGGGCGGTGGCCATCATCAGCGCGAAGCCGAAGTCGGCGGTGGTCTCGGTCAGCACGTCCGGCGCGTTGGTCACCACGACCCCGCGGGCGGTGCAGGCCGGCACGTCGATGTTGTTGTAGCCGACGGCCATCGTGCAGACGGCCTTCAGGTCGGGACAGGCGTCGAGCAGCTTGGCGTCGATCCTGTCGCCGCCGGCGATGTACGCGCCGGACTTGCCCTGCAGGCGCCGGATCAGCTCGTCCTGCGACCAGCCGGTATCGCTGTCGTTGGTCTCGACCTCGAAGTGCGGGCGCAGCCGGTCGACGATGTCGTCGAAGGTCTTGCGGGCCACCAGGACGCTGGGCTTGCTCATGGACGCATCTCCTTGCAGGGAAGCGCCAACTGTAGAGCGGACACTCCCGGCGCCCGCTCGCAAATCGCCCAGGGACGGCCCAGGAAGGGCCCAGGGACGGCCCAGCGACGTCTCAGCGCGTGCCCAGGGCGTGCCCTCGCCCCGCCCTCCGCTGCCCGGGATCAGTGCCGGCCGGTCACTCCAGGAAGCGGGTGAAGGACGCGACCGCGTCCCGCTCGGTGACCAGCGTGTTCTCGACCGCCGCCGGGTCCGCGTAACCCAGCGACATGCCGCAGACCAGCTGCTGCTGGGGCGACAGGCCGAGCTCCTCCGCGATCACGCGGTGGAACTGCGTGAACGCCGCCTGCGGACAGGTGTGCAGGCCGCGGCCGCGGGCGGCGACCATCAGGTTCTGCAGGAACATGCCGTAGTCCAGCCAGCTGCCCTGCTGCATCACGCGGTCGATGGTGAACATCAGGCCCACCGGCGCGTCGAAGAAACGGTAGTTGCGGCCGTGCTGCTCGTGCATGCGCAGCTTGTCGCCCTTGGTGATGCCCAGCAGCCCGTACAGGTCCCAGCCGACCTTGCGGCGGCGGTCGATGTAGGGCGAGACCCACTCGCGCGGGTAGTAGGCGTATTCCTCGCTGTGCGTGGCGAGCTCCTCCGGGTCGTCGTACGCCGCCTGGATGCGGTTCACCAGCCGGTCCTTCGCGGCGCCAGTCAGCACGTGGACCTGCCAGGGCTGCGTGTTCGTGCCCGACGGCGCGCGCGCGGCGACGGCCAGCAGGTCCTCGATCAGCGCGCGCGGCACCGGCGTCGGCAGGAACGCGCGCATCGAATGCCGCGTGACGATCGCGGCGTCGACGGCGGCGGACTGCTCGGGCGTCGGCGCAACGAAGGGATCGGGGAAGGCCTGGGGGAAGGCATGGGGGACAGTCATGGCATCTCCAGCGCGCTGAGCGCGCTCAGGTAGGACTCGGGCAGTTGCGCCACCGGGCGACGCGTCTCGCGATCGACGTACACGTGGACGAAGTGTCCGCGCGCCGCGCACAGGGGCTCGCCTTCCGCGAACAGGCCGATCTCGTAACGGACGCTGGAGCGGCCGCGCTTGGCGACGCGCAGGCCGGCCTCGACCTGCTGCGGGAAGGCCAGCGACGCGAAGAAGTTGCAGTGCGTCTCGATGACCAGGCCGATGACCTTGCCGTGTTGGAGGTCCAGCGCGCCCTGCTCGATCAGGTAGCGGTTCACCGCCGTGTCGAACAGGCTGTAATAGACGACGTTGTTCAGATGGCCGTACAGGTCGTTGTCCATCCAGCGTGTCGGGACCGGGAGGAAACGGGCGAAGGCCTCGCGCGGCTCGGGGACGGGGCGGGCCTCGGTGGAAGCGATGGTGGAACTGGTGGCGGCGGCGGTGGCATCGGCGGTCATGGCGCCGATTCTTCCACCGCCGCGCGGGGTCAGGTGTCGCGCGGGCTACTGGCGCGGGGGCTACTGGCGCGGCGGCCGTCGGGGGGAGGATCGTCCCGCCACCGCGCCCAGGCCTGCGCTGCGGCGCGCAGCGTCCGCAGTTGCACGTCGACCGTGACGCTCAGGTCCTCGCCATAGCCGCCGGCCATGCTCAGCGCGACCGGGATGCGGCGCTCGAATAGCGCGTCCAGCACGATCCGGTCACGCCGCAGCAGGCCGTCGGCGCTGAGCTTGAGCCGGCCGAGCCGGTCGCCCTCGTGCGGATCCGCGCCGGCCAGGTAGAAGGCCAGCGCGGGCGGCCGGTCCGCCGTCCGCCGCCAGACTTCGGCGAGCGCCGTCTCCAGCGCGTCGAGATAGACCGCATCGCCGCACGCATCCGGCAGGCCCACGTCCAGGTCACTGCTTTCCTTGCGGAACGGGAAGTTCTTCTCCCCGTGGATGGACAGGGTGAACACGCTGTCGTCGTCCCGGAAGATGCTGGCCGTGCCGTTGCCCTGATGGACGTCCAGGTCGACCACCAATACGCGCAGCCCTGGACGCTCCGGATGGCGACGGTGCCATTCGGCCTGCATCAGCCGCGCGGCGACCGCGACGTCATTGAACACGCAGAACCCGCTGCCCTTGTCCGCATACGCATGGTGCGTGCCGCCCGCCAGGCTGGCGGCGACGCCCTCCTCCAGGGCGGCGCGGGCCGCGGCGATCGTCGCGCCGACCGAGCACAACGAGCGTCTGGGCAGCCCCGGCGCCCAGGGGAAACCGATCTCGCGCTGCGCCGCGGCGCTCAAGGTGCCGTGCAGGACCGCGTCGATGTAGTCCGGCGTGTGGACCAGCGTCAGCGCCTCCGTCCCGGCCGCCTCCGCCACCCGCGGCCGCATGACGCCCGGTTCCCGCTCCACGCGCTCACGCAGCATCTGGTACTTGGACTGCGGAAAACGGTGGCCCGGCGGCAGCGCCAGCGTCAAATGGTCGTAATGGAAGGCGAGCATGGTCAGGACCCTAGCAGAGCGCTGCGAAGGCCGTGCCCAGGCGACGTCGACGCCGCGTCGAGGCTGCGTCGAGGCTGCGTCGAGGCTGCGTCGAGGCCGCGTCTAAACCGCCTGGAGACCCTCGCCACGCCCGCACGGATGCTCGGATCCCGAACTTTGCTGCAATGCACAAAAAGTGCTTGCAATCACCGTCGACGGTCCTATACTGATTCCATGCTGCACCGCAACAAATGTGTGGCGACGGCGCTCAGCCCGCCGCGTTTTCCCCGGCTGACCTCATTCCTCTAGGAGATTTCGCATGCTGACTGCTGACCAAGTGCTCGACCAACAGAAGAACCTGCAAGCCTCGTGGTTCGGCCTGACCGCCAAGGCCTTCGAAGGCTATGAAAAGCTGGTCGAACTGAACCTGCAAGTCGCCAAGACCGCGCTCGGCGAAGCTGCCGAGACCGCCCAGCAGGCGATCACGGTCAAGGATCCGCAAGAACTGTGGGCCCTGCAGACCGCCCTGCTGCAACCGTCGGCTGAAAAGGCCGTGGCCTACAGCCGCCACCTGTATGACATCGCCACATCGACCTCCTCGGAGTTCGTCAAGCTCGCCGAGTCCCAAGTGGCTGACGCGCAGGTCAAGTTCGGCACCGTCGTGGACAACGCGACCAAGAATGCCCCGGCTGGCACGGAAAATGCTGTTGCTTTGGTGAAGTCGGCGGTGGCCGCGGCCAACAACGCTTACGAAAGCCTGCACAAGGCCGCCAAGCAAGCCACCGACATCGCTGAATCCAATTTCAACGCCGTGACCAACACGGCGGTGAAGGCGACCCAGACCGCCACCCGCAGCGCCAAGCGCGCCACGGCCTGAGCGAGCAAGTTGCCGTATCGGTTGTCTCCTCGGTACCCAAGGAAGTCAAGCTTCCCAAGTGCCCTTCAAGCCCAGCTTCATGCTGGGCTTTTTTTCGCCGGTACGGATCGACGTCCCCCCTTGATGCCGTCATGCCGTCATGCGTTCGCCGGAGCGTCGGCGCTTCGGTGCCCCAAGCGACGACAGCGGCACCGGGCCGGTGCTCCGGCAATCGCCCGGATGCCCGCGTCATGGGCGCGTGGTGAGCGCGCGATGGTCGTTGAGCCTCACGGCCTCAGTCCGCCGCCGTGGATGACGTCGAAGTCGCCGCCGGGGCTGCCGGGGTTCCTGGGGTCACCGGTTCCGACACAAAGCGCGCGTACTGGTCCGTCACGTCGCGCAGCACTCCCTGGACGGTGAACTCGCGCAAGGCCTCGCGGTCGTAGAGCGGGTAACGCGGCAGTCCGATCACCATCATCAGGTAGCCCATGGTCCGCACCGACATCTGGTCGCACATCGAGCGGATCACGACCTCGCCCGGCTCGAAGCCGTCCGGCGCGCAGGCGGCGACGCGTTCCCGCATCAGGCCGAGCAGCCGGTTGTAGACGGGCTGCTGGGTCTGGCCGATCTCCTCGAGCGTGCCGGTCTGCGTCAGCGACATGTAGATCATGCGGAACTGCTCCGGGTGCCGTTCCCAGAAGTCGAGCATGCAGCGCGTGTGCGCCTCCAGCACCTTGCGGGGGCCGCGCTGGTCCTTGGACGCGTCGAGCAGTTCATCGGTCAGCGCCTCGAAGACCTCGATCCAAAGGCCGTCCAGCAGCGCCTTCTTGCTCTCGAAGTAGCTGTAGATCGCCATCGTCGAGATGCCGAGCTCCTGCGCCAGCCGACGCATGCTGAGCGCCTCCACGCCCTCGTCGCGATAGATCTTGCGCGCGCGCTCCAGCATCTCGCGCTTGAGCGCGGCCATCTCGGCCGGACCGCGCCGCAGCCGGGGCCGCTCGCGGTCGGAGTCCTGATCGGTGTTTGGCACGGCGTCCCCTACATCAAAAGGTTATTGTCGGTGTACGTTATCTCATACCAGAGCTCACGTTGAATCCTCACGAACCCTGGCTCCAACTCATCATGCTCCATGTCGTACACGTACGGCAATGGATGCAAACGGCATGCCCGCGCCGCCTCTGCGCGTGACTTCAGCTGCAAGGCGTTCCTCATGCTCGATCGCCTGTCCGTGGGCGCCAAGCTCAGCTTGGCCTTTTTCGGCGTCCTCCTGATCACCGCGTTGCTGGGCGGGCGGTCCCGGTTCCAACTGGCGCGCGACAAGGACACCGCCTCCGACATGGCGTCGAACTGGCTGCCCTCGTCCCGCGCGGCGCAATCGATTAACCAGGAAGTTCACGCGGCTGCGCACCCGCGAGTACCGGCTGCTGCTGACCGAGGGCAATGCGCGCGCCAGCTACGCCGAGAAGGTCGCGCTGGTCGAGGAATCCACCGCCGCCTCCGGGTCGCCGCGCGAGCAGGCGCAGCGGCTGCCGGAAGTCGTGTCGGTGTTCAAGGTGGCCTGACGGCGGAAGGCGCCGGGCATACTGCGGCCTCATGGCCACCCGCACCCCGATCTTCTTCGCCAGCGCCGCGGCGTTCCGCGCCTGGCTCGACGAGCACGCCGCCACGGCCACCGAGGTCGTGGTGGGCTTTTACAAGCGCGCCACCGGCGAGCCCAGCCTTGCCTGGCCCGAGTCGGTCGACGAGGCGCTGTGCCATGGCTGGATCGACGGCGTGCGCACCCGGATCGACGACAGGCGCTACAAGATCCGCTTCACGCCGCGCAAGGCGGTGTCGATCTGGAGCGCCGTCAACATCGGCCGCGCCGAGGCGCTGATCCAGGAAGGGCGGATGAAGCCCGCCGGCGTCGCGGCGTTCGAACGGCGGCAGGAGGAGCGCTCGCGCGTCTACGCGTTCGAGCAGCCCAAGGAACTGGTCGAGCTCTCGCCGTCGCACGAGGTGATCTTCATGCGCGATGCAAAGGCCTGGACGTTCTTCCAGGCGCAGCCGGACGGCTACCGGCGCACCAGCATCTGGCACATCCTCAGCGCGAAGAAGCCGGAGACGCAGCTCGCGCGCCTGGACAAGCTGATCGAGGCCAGCGCGCGCGGCGAACGCCTCTGAGTTCTCCGGCCCGCCGGACAGGCCGGGCCGATGGCAAGGTTGCCAGGCGCGACCACTGATCAGACCTCCCCCCTCACCTGGAGTTCTGATCTTGCGAACGCTTTTCTATCGCAATGTCGCCGTGGCAGCGATCGTTCTCTCCGCATCCAGCGCGACCGTCGCGGACACTGCGCCGCCCACGCCGCGCCAACCCCCACTGCCGACCGAATGGAAAAAGTGGAACGGGCGCTACTTCCGGCTTGAAGCCGATGGTCACCTCAGCTGTTACAACCACGGCGGGGAAGACCGCTGGCGCTCGGATTGCACCGCCAGTTTCCCTGATTCCCCGCAGCAGAAGCCTCTGCGCTGCGACACCCTGAGTTGGCGGGACGACCGCAACCGGAAGATCACGGGCTACGAGAAGCCGGGACACTGGTGCAACACCGCCTATGCCAACCTGTTCGCCGAGTGGAAGAGCTACGAACCGCTGGGCTTCGACATGCAGCTCGCCACGACGCCGCGCGGCGATGTCATGTGCAAATCCCAGGACGGCTCCACCTGCCTGCGCGCGAATGCGCCGACAACGGCGAACCCCATCGACCCGCTGGTCTGCGGCACCATCTTCAAGCAGCGCATGGGCGGCCTGAGCACCGGGTATGACAATCCCAGGCACTGGTGCAGCTCGCAAGAGATCGTTGATCACGCCGGCAGTCCATCGATGGTCGACGCAACCGGCAGGTTCGCCCAGCACGCTCTGACCAAGGGACAGGTGTCGCTGAAGGGCTGGCGCCTGGCAGACGAACCCACCTGGATCATCCGCCTGCAGGTTGACGACGAGCACCGGGGACCGGGCGCCCATCTCAATTTTCTCTGGCGCGAAGACCCCAACAGCGAGAAACGGGTGGCGGACGAGCTATTTCCCCGCTTCAAGCTTTGGCTCGGAAGGAAGCATGAGGTCGCGCTGGATCCTGAGAATCGCGGGACGCTGACCATGAAGGCCCACCCGGACGGCACGATGAAGTTCTTTTTTGCACCCGGCTGGTCACCGGAGATCGATGTCGATGAAAAGAATCTCAAGGGGGTGATCGAGCACAGTTTCGCAGGCGATCTCGTGCCCGACACCTCTGGCCCACACAAGCTGGAACTCGAAGCCGTCACGCATTTCAGTGCCCTGGAATGGCCCGACGACCCTGCGGCCCAGGTGCCACTCCTGAAAGAAGTCCTTTTGATCCGCAAACGTCCATCGCCCTCGCCGTGACAGGACCGCGGCAAGCTTTCACCGCGTCTTCGCCCCGATCTTCTTCCTGATCTCCGGCAGCATCGCCGTCGCCACCTCGCGTCCCAGCGCGATGGCGCGGCGGCGCGTGCTGAAGTCCGAGCCGCTGAAGCCGTCCAGCTTGGGTCGCAGCACGACGTCCGCGCCCTGCAGCTCGTACTGGTTGATCGACTTGCCCATGATCGAGAAGGTCTGCAGCAGCATGCGCATCGCGTCGCCGGGGATCTTGGGATCGGGGGCTTCGCCGATGTCGACGGCGATGACGAATTCGGCCCCCATCTGCCTGGCGAAACGCACTGGCACCGGTGCAACCAGACCGCCGTCCACATACTCGCGATTGCCGATCTTGACCGGCTGGAACACCGCCGGCACCGCGCTCGAAGCGCGCACCGCGGTGCCCACGTCGCCCTGCCGGAACAGGATGGGCGAGCCGTCGCCCAGGTCCGTCGCGACGATGCCCAAAGGCAGCGGCAACTGCTCCAGGCCGCGTCCGCCCGTCATCTGGCGGACGTAACGCGCCAGCGCCTCGCCGCGGATCAGGCCACGCATCGGGAAGGTCCAGTCGGTGATGGCGCCTTCGTCCATCGCCTCGGCGACCGTCTGCAGCTCCTTGCCGGTCCGACCCGCCGCGTACAGCGCGCCGACCAGGCTGCCGGCCGAGGTGCCGCAGACGAGGTCGACCTTGATGCCGTTCTCCTCCAGCACCTGGATCACGCCGATGTGCGCGAAGCCGCGCGCCGCGCCACCGCCCAGCGCCAGGCCCACGCGCGGCGGCTTGGGAATCGGCCGGGGCGTGACCGGCGTCGGCAGCTCGGGGTCAGGTGTTGTCACCACCGGCGGCGGCGCCGACGTCGGCGTGAAGGTCGAGCAGGCGCTCAGCGCACCCAGGCCCAGCGCGCCGGCGGCGGTCAGCCAGCGGCGGCGGGAGGGCCACGCGGGCACGGCGGTGGCAGGCTTGGTAAGGTCGCGGTCGTCACGGGGCATGGCGCAGGATTCTAGGGAAGCTCTGTAGCAAGGCTGTTGCAGCGCGCACGCACAATCGCGCCCCGGCCAACGAGGCTTGGCAAACGAGGCCTGTAGCTCGCGGCCTGCCAATCGAGACCCGACATCCGCGCCGATCAGGAGAGCACATGAGTGGAAAGAGCGCGCTGCGGCGCTGGACCGTGCGGGGCCTGGTCGGGCTGCCGTTCCTGCTGGTGGCGCTGGTGATCGCGGCCTGGGCCTGCGTGCGCGCCAGCCTGCCGCAGCTGGACGGCGACGCCGCGATCCCCGGCCTGAGCGCGCCCGTGAGCCTCGGCCGCGATGCGCTGGGCACGCTGGTCGTCGAAGGCCGCACCCGCCTGGACGTGGCCCGCGGCCTGGGATTCGCGCACGCCCAGGAACGCTTCTTCGAGATGGACCTGACGCGCCGCTCGGCGGCCGGGGAGTTGTCCGCGCTCTTCGGCGCGAAGGCGCTGGAGCGCGACCGCAGCCGGCGCGTCCACCGCCTGCGCGCACGGCTGACCGATCGCTTCGAGAGCCTCTCGGGCGAGGACCGCCTGCTGCTGCTCGCCTACGCGGAAGGCGTCAACGCCGGGCTGCACGCCATGCCGATGCGCCCCTGGCAGTACCTGCTGCTGCGTGCCAAGCCGCAGGACTGGACCCCCGTCGACTCCTTGCTGGTGATCTCGGAGATGTACTTCATGCTGCAGTCCGGCAGCTTCGACGCGGGCTTCGACCGCGCGACGCTGCGCGAACGCGCCGGCGATGCCGTCTTCGACTGGCTCCACCCGCGCGGCGGGCGGTGGGACGCGGCGCTCGACGGCAGCCAATCGCCGTCGACGCCGATGCCGACACCGGAGCAGCTCGACGTGAGCCAGGCGCACGCGCCTGCGGCGCCGGCCAGCGGTGCCGCGAGTGCCCCGGCGAGTGCCCGGGCCGGCGGTCAACCCAGCGACCGGTCCAGCACCGATGAGGCGGTCTTCGGCAGCAACAACTGGGCGGTGGCCGGTTCCCGCTCGACGCACGGCGGCGCGATCCTCGCGGACGACATGCACCTGGGCCTGGGCGTGCCCAGCATCTGGTACCGCGCGCAGTTCCAGATCGGCGCGGGTCCTTCGGGCCTGCGCGCGGCGGGCGTGACCTTGCCTGGACTGCCGGCCCTGGTCGTGGGCTCCAACGGCGCGGTCGCCTGGGGATTCACCAATGCCTACGGGCAATGGTTCGACTGGATCGAGGTGCCCGCCGACGCGAAGCTGACGACGCGCACCGAGACGATCGAGGTCCACGGCGCTCCGGCGCAGACCCTGGAAGTGAGCGAGATCGGCGACTCGCCCATCGTGGCCGTCGAAGGCGGGCGCCGCTTCGCCCTGCACTGGATCGCGCACCAGGGCGCGGCCTACAACCTCGAACTCGACCGCATGCTGCAGGTGCGCCATGTCAGCGATGCGCTCGCGCTGGCACAGCGTGCCGGCATGCCGCATCAGAACCTGCTCGCCGCCGACCGCGACGGCCAGATCGGCTGGACCGTCGCCGGGCGGCTGTGGGCGCAGCCGGGCCTGCCCGAGGCCTATGGCCGGTTTGTCGCACCGACGGCGATGCGCCGCGACTGGCTCGATCCCGACCGCGCGCCGCAGGTGCTGTCGCCGGCGCAAGGCCAGCTGTGGACCGCCAACAACCGCCAGCTCGACGGCGCGCCGGGCGACCTGCTCGGCGACGGCGGCTTCGACCTGGGGGCGCGCGCGCAGCAGATCCGCGACCGGCTCTCGGCCCGGGACAAGCACGACGAGGCCTCGATCGGCGCGATCCACCTGGACGACGAGGCGCGTTTCATGAAGACCTGGGCGGCACGCCTGCTGGCGGCGTCCCGCACCGACGCCGGCGCGAATCCGACGCATCGCGCCTACGTGCAGCTGCTGGAGAACTGGAACGGCCGGGCCGACGCCGACTCGGCCGCTTACCGCCTCGTGCGCCAGGCGCGCCTGCGCGTGCTGGACACCTTGTGGGACGCCTGGACGCTGCCGTCGCTCGGCGAGCGGCAGCTTGATCCGAAGCGGCGCATGCGCTGGCGCAACCAGTTCGAATACAGCGCCGCGCGCGCCGTCGACGAACGCCCGCCGCATCTGCTGCCGGCCGAGTTCGCGAACTGGGATGCGCTGCTGCTGGCGCAACTGGACGACGCCGCGCGTGAGATCGCGCCGGACGGCAACCTCGGCGGCGCCACCTGGGGCGCGCAGAACGAGAGCCGCATCCAGCACCCGCTGGCCAAGGCGATCCCGGCGCTGTCGCGCTGGCTGGACATGCCGTCGGCGCCGCAGGGCGGCGACAGCAACCTGCCACATGTCGCCGGACCGGCGTTCGGCCAATCGGAACGGATGGTCGTCTCACCCGGACGAGAGGAGCACGGCTGGCTGTCGATGCCGGGCGGCCAGAGCGGCCACCCGATGTCGCCGTTCTATGGCGCGGGGCACCAGGACTGGGTGGAAGGCAAGCCGACGCCGTTGCTGGCGGGACCGGTGATCCACCGGATCACGGCGCACCGCGACTGAACGGCGGCCGGCCGTCAGGTCGGGCCAGGCCAGCGCGCCGCCGCCGCGTCTCGACACCACGTCTCGACACCACGTATCGACACCGCTTCTCGAGCACGCGGTCGCGCAGCGGCGCGCGTCAGCGGTCGATGGGCTTCACGTTGAAGACCTGCCGCAGGTAGGCCAGGAAGGTCTGGTCCTCGCACATGGTCTTGCCGGGGCTGTCCGAGAGCTTGGCCACCGGCTGGCCGTTCACGTGCGTGAGCTTGATGACGATGTTCAGCGTCGGCAGCCCCACGTCGTTGCTGAGTTTGGTGCCGATGCCGAAGCCCAACTGGACGCGGTCCGCGAAATGCCGGTACAGCGCCAGCGCCTTGGGCATGTCGAGCGCGTCGGAGAACACCAGCCGCTTGGTGTTGGCGTCGATGCGCAGCTGCTCGTAGTGGGCCAGCGCCTTCTCGCCCCATTCGACCGGATCGCCCGAGTCGTGGCGCAGCCCGTCGAAGAGCTTGGCGAAGTAGAGGTCGAAATCGGCCAGGAACGCGTCCATGCCGATCACGTCGGTCAGCGCGATGCCGAGGTCGCCGCGGTACTCCTGCACCCAGTCCTCGAGCGCGGCTTTCTGGTGGTCGCGCAGCCGCACGCCGGTGGCCTGGTAGGCCTGCAGGTATTCGTGCGCCATCGTGCCGATTGGCACCAGCCCGAGCTCCTTGGCCAGCAGCACGTTGGACGTGCCGCGGAAGGTGTCGGGCAGCTCGTCGCGCAGCGTGCGCAAGACCTCCTCGTGCCAGGCGCCCGAGAAACGCCGCCGCAGGCCGAAGTCGAAGAACTGGAACGGATGGCGGCGCGGCGCTTCCTCCCGGGTGAAGCTGCGGATCAGGTCGATCTTCTGCGCGAGCCGGCGACGGCCCTCCTCGATCGCGGCGCCTTGATCGAAGCGACGGAAGTACAGCTCGTTGACCATCGCCAGCACGAAGATCTCGAAGGCCATCACATGCACCTGCGGGCCGCGCACGACGATCTCGAGCTTCCCGCCGTCCGCGCGCACCGCGATGAACGCGCGCTGGAAACGGAAGATGCGCAGCAGGTCGATGAAGTCAGGCTTCATGAAGCGCAGGCCGCTCAGGTACGCGAGTTCGTCGGCGCGGAAGGTCAGCGCGCAGAGGTGGTCGATCTCGCGCTCCAGGTCCGCGACCAGTTCCGCCAGCGGGTATTGCGGGGTGTTGCGGCAGGCGAAGCGGTACTCGGCCTGCGCCTGCGGATAACGATGCAGCATCGCCTGCCACATCGTGAACTTGTAGAGGTCGGTCTCCAGCAGGCTGCGGATCACCGGGGAAGTGGCGTCGGGACGGCTCATGGCCGGGGACTGTACCCGGGGGCCGCGCGGCTCGGCGATGATCGCGACTTCGCCACACGCCGAGCCAGTCCTTCGTGCACGAGCCCCTCGCCCACCTCCGCATTCTCAGCGTCGCTCGTCATCTGGGGGTGGCCGCGCTGCTGCTGATCGCCACGGCGGTGCGCGCGCAGGTGCCCGTCGCGATCGACAAGCCGCCCGACGCCGCGACGGCGATGAAGATGGTCTACGGGGGCAACACCTGGCGCCACGAGCGCGCGGCGGCCTTCTTCGGCGGGCGTTCGCCAACGCTGCGCGCGGAGATCCGCGAGGTCTTCCGGGGGCGCTACGTCGAATCGAACGTCGACAAGCTGATGCTGGTCTACCAGTTGACGCCCGGGCCGCGCGACCAGTTCCGCTGCGCGGCCTGCGTGCCGGCGCTGGGTGCCGCCGTGCTGGCCGCCGACGAGGCCGGCCGCTGGAAACTCCGCGCCAAGGGCTTGCTGCTGATGCCGGGCGCGCCCGGATCCGGCGACGAGGACCTCCAGCTGCTGCAGATCGCCGACGAACGCTGGATCCTGCGCAGCCGCCGCTACGACCTCGACCGCGGCCGCGAAAGCCGCACCGAACGGCTGGTGCTGGAGCGCGACGGCGAGATGCAGCTCGGCGCGGAGCTGGGCTTCGACAGCAAGCCCGGTCCGCTCGCCTGCGGCGCGACCGCGGCGCCGCAGACCTCCGGCGTCAGCGTGCTGAGCCCCGGACGAGGCCCGCGCGTCGAGATCGTGCTGCGCTTCAACGAAGGCGCCTGCAACGCGCTCCGCGCGGTGGTGCAGCGCACGCGCATGGAGTTGCGGGAGGGGCGTTTCCAGCTCGAACCGGACGCACCCGAGCCGGACGACGACGACGCGCCGGCCTCGGCCCCGAAGCGGTGAGCCGCCGAGGCGCCGACCGGTTCAAGCCAGCTTGTACGTCTGCAGATGGATGCTGGTCTCGGTCGCGCCGATGCCCTTGATCAGGCGCACGCGCTCCAGGATCTCCGCCAGCTGGTTGAGGCTGTCCGCGCGCAGCTCGGCAAGCAGGTCCCAGCGCCCGTTGGTGTCGAACAACCCCGCCACGCCGGGCTCGCCCAGCAGGATGCCGACGACCTCGCGCGTGCGGTTGCCTTCCACGGCGATGCTCATCCACGCCGTGATGTGCGGCTGGACCACGTCGGCCCGCAGCTTGACCGTGTAGCCCACGATCTGCCCGCTGTCCTCCAGGCGCGTCAGCCGGTTGGTCACCGTCCCGCGCGACACCTTCAGCTTGTGCGCCAGCGTCGCGACGCTGGCGCGGGCGTCCTGGCGCAGCAGCGCGATCAATTGATGGTCGAGTGTGTCCATGTTGGTGCGTCGGGGGTCGCCATGGGCGTGGATCGCCCTGGGTTAACCCGAATCTCACGGCATTTCGTCAGAGTTCGCTGACGAAATGCGCAAGTCGCCTCGATTATTGATCAGTTCTCTGGCTTCCTGCTGACACGCCGATCCGAAGAATGGAGGCGTTCCCACTTCCAAGAGTCCGCCGATGACGACCCGCCTCCTCCTCACGCCCGACGTCGCCCGCGTCGTCCGGCATGACGGCATCGCCCAGAGCTTCCAGGCCCTCGCCCGCTACATCGCCGACGACTACGTCCGATGGAGTGAATTCGACAAGAGCGCCCGCGTCGCCAACCACTCGGACGACGGCGTGATCGAGCTGATGCCGATCTCCGACGCCTCGCTCTACAGCTTCAAGTACGTCAACGGCCACCCCAAAAACCACCGCGTGGGCCTGCCCACCGTGATGGCTTTCGGCGTGCTCGCCGACGTTGCCACCGGCACGCCGCGGCTGCTGTCGGAACTGACGCTCAGCACCGCGCTGCGCACCGCGGCCACCTCCGCCCTGGTCGCGCAACATCTGGCACGTCCGGGCTCGCGCAAGATGGCCTTGATCGGCAACGGCGCGCAGAGCGAGTTCCAGGCCCTGGCCTTCCACCACCTGGTGGGCGTGGACGAGATCCGGCTGTTCGACGTCGACCCGGCCGCGACGGACAAGCTGGTGCGCCACCTGTCGCGCATCGAGGGCCTGACCCTGATCCGCTGCCGCGACACCGCCGAGGCCGTGCGCGGCGCCGACATCGTCACGACGGTCACGGCCGACAAGCGCAACGCTACCATCGTCACGCCGGAGATGATCGAACCCGGCATGCACATCAACGGCGTCGGGGGCGACTGCCCGGGCAAGACCGAGTTGCATGGCGACGTGCTGGCGCGGGCGAACGTGTTCGTCGAGTACGAGCCGCAGTCGCGCATCGAGGGTGACGTGCAGCAGATGCCGGCGGATTTCCCGGTCACCGAGTTCTGGCGCGTGCTGCGCGGCGAGGCCACCGGCCGGCGCAGCGCCGACGAGGTCACCGTCTTCGACTCCGTCGGCTTCGCCCTCGAGGACTTCGCGACGCTGCGCTGGCTGGGTGACCGCGCCGAGGCGCTCGGCCTCGGCCGCGAACTGGCCCTCGTGCCGGCGATGGACGATCCGAAAGATCTGTTCGGGAAACTCGGGGTTCCCGCCACACCGCAGGCCGTCGTTGCCTACCAGGCCACGGCTTCGGAGCGTGCGCTCGCCTGATGGCGTCGATGATCCCTTCGTTGGCTTCGTGTCAACGACGCGCGTGAAAAAACCGGCCCTCGGGCCGGTTTCATTTTTTCATGCGGCCTGCTTCAGGGCTGGGGGCACTGCAGCGCAAGGTTGTCGACGTTGCAGACCCAGACCCACTCAACGTCAGTCATCGAGTTGGTCAGCCGGACATTGAACGACGCGCCCGGTGCCGTCAGCGACATGTTTAGCAGCTCGCTGGTGTACACGAGATCGCTCGCCGGGGGCACGTTCCGACGCCATGGATCGATCTTCGGCCAATGCCCGAGCTTCATCGTGAACTGGCTATTGGCCAGCAGGTACGGCAGGTTGCTGCGCACATAGCTGCCCACCGCGAATCCGGCGATGTTGGCGTTCTCCGGAATCAGCGTCAGCAGGCCGACAACCGTCTGGCCGAGGTTCGCGTCCTGTCCATACAGCAGTGAGCCTTGGGAATCCGCCATCAGCTGGACTGCGCCCGCCAGAATCCTGTCATCGATCTTGTTGGCAGCGTAGTCGATCAGCAGGTCGCCAACGAAGGGCAGGATCCAGCTCAGATTGGAATCGCACTCGGTCGAAGAACCGACCTGCCCGGTCATGCCGACCGTCGGCGCGGACACGACGCCCGTATTCGCGCCGTACTGCGCGCGGATCGTGATATTGCTGATCGTCGCGGTATTGATGCAGTCGAAGGTGATGACACCGAACTTCCTACCGCTGTATTGGGTTGTGCCGCGGAAGGACAGCCCCGACAAGGTAGCCTGCATCGCTCCGGCGACGGGCTGGATGGTGATGGACAGGTCCCCGGATACGGTGCCGCCCAGATAGTTCAGGCCCTGCGCCACGGCTGCCGCTTTGAGCCGCTCGTTGAGCGCGGACTCCAAGCGGGTGTTGACGCTCGCCAGTGCTCCGGCCAGCCTCGGCAACGGCTTCGGCGTGAACGTGTTGTCGACGTCCGTGTAGGAGAACGCTCCCGATCCGGTGGACACCGTGGCGGTATAGCTGCTCGTTCCGCCACTCGGTACCCAATGCGCCTGCGCGCTTGCTGCCAAGACGCAGCCCAAGGCGGCGACCATCGTCTTCAAAGACTTCAACATTTTCAGTATCACTCCCTCGTTTCGTGTTGCCTCGACACCGGGATGGCGTCGGGACGCAAGCGGTATAGCGGCTTTGCGCACCGGGAGATACTGTGAGGGTTGACATCTGGTCAACCATTTGCGTTTGTGTCTGTGTTACCGCCGTCTAATGGGAGTTGAATGGACTACGCCCCCCTCCTCAAGGAAATCGGCCGCGGCGCTCGAGGCGCCCGCGACCTGACACGCGAGCAGGCGCGCGCGTTGTTCGCCGCGCTGCTGGACGGCAGCGTGCCCGACCTCGAGCGCGGTGCCATCCTGATCGCCATGCGCATCAAGGGCGAAAGCCTCGACGAACTGCTCGGTTTCGTCGAGGCGATGCAGGCCGGGGCCGCCCGTGTGGCGGCGCCCGCCGGTCCCCGGACCGTCGTGCTGCCAACCTTCAACGGCGCCCGCAAGCAGGCCAACCTGATGCCGCTGGTCGCCATGCTGCTGGCTCGCGAAGGCATCCCGGTCCTGATCCACGGCCGTCACGACTTCGACAGCCGCATCAGTCCGTTCGAACTGTTCGACGCGCTGGCACTCCCAGTCGCCCGGGACGTGGACGACGCCGGCCAGCGCCTGGCCTCGGATCGCCTCGCCATCCTGCCCACCGACGTCCTCCACCCGGGACTGGACGCCATGATGGCGTTGCGGCCCCGCATGGGGCTGCGCAACAGCAGCCACAGCGTCGCCAAGCTGCTGGACCCGCTGCCGGGTCGCAGCGTGCGCGTGGTCGCGGTGACCCACCCGGAGTACGTGGACAGCATGGGCGAGGCCCTGCCCCGGTTGAGCGTCGACGATGGGCGCGCGCTCCTCATGCGCGCCAGCGAAGGCGAGGCCTACCTGCACCTGCGGCGCAAGGCCCACCTGCAAGGCTTCGCGAACGGGCAAGGCCTGGATCTCAACCCGGCAAGCAACGAGGATCTGGACTGGCCGCTGTCGCCCGCCTGCGAGCCCGCCGCCAACGCCGACTTCATCCGCGCGATCCTGGCCGGCACGGAGCCTCTGCCACCGCGGATCGCCGATCAGATCGCGGCCCTACGCCAGCTGGCAACGGCCTGACGGCGCGGCCTGTGGCCGCGGTCCCACCCTCGCCCGGCCTTTTGCAGGAATCTTCATATGCTTATCTCGCCATAAGCAATCTACGATTTTGTAGTTCTCATATATATAAAGCGTTCATAGAGTGCAGACTCCCGGCCAGCCCTGGGCCAGCCGCGGTGTCTCTGACGCGCGGCGGGCCCCTTGAGAAACCCGGCCGGGTCCAGCCGACGCCATGTACGCCTATACCGATTTCGACCGACAGTTCGTCCACGCCCGCGCGGCCCAGTTCCGCGACCAGCTCGAACGCCATCTGGCCGGTCAGCTCCCTGACGACGACTTCCGCGCGCTGCGCCTGCAGAACGGCTGGTACATCCAGCGCCATGCGCCGATGCTGCGCATCGCCGTGCCGTACGGGGTGCTGGACAGCCGCCAGTTGCGCCAGCTGGCGCGCATCGCCCGCGAGCACGACCGCGGCTACGGCCACTTCACGACGCGCCAGAACCTGCAGTTCAACTGGATCCCGCTGCCGCAGTCGGCCGACGTGATGGACCTGCTGGCCGATGTCGACATGCACGGCATCCAGACCAGCGGCAACTGCATCCGCAACATCACCAGCGACGTCACCGCCGGCGTGGCCGCCGACGAGCTCATCGACCCGCGCCCCTATGCCGAGGTGCTGCGCCAGTGGTCGACGCTCCATCCGGAATTCGCCTTCCTGCCGCGCAAGTTCAAGATCGCGATCTCCGGCGCCAAGGAGGACCGCGCCGCCATCGCCTGGCACGACATCGGCCTGCAGCTCCGCAAGAACGACGCCGGCGAGGTCGGCTTCCAGGTCTTCGTCGGCGGCGGCATGGGCCGCACGCCGATCATCGGCCAGGAGATCAAGCCCTTCGTGCCGTGGCAGCACATCCTGCTGTACCTCGAGGCGATCGTGCGCACGTACAACCGGTTCGGCCGGCGCGACAACATGTACAAGGCGCGCATCAAGATCCTGGTGAAGGCCGAGGGCCAGGCCTACTTCGACGCGGTCAACGCCGAGTACCAGGCCATCCTGAGCGACGACGCCGGCAGCCACGAGCAGCTCATCCCCGAGGCCGAACTGGCGCGCGTCGCCGCGAGCTTCGTCGAGCCGCAAGGCGTGACCCCGGTGCCGGGCGTCGACATCTTCGAAGGCGCCTCGCCGGCCTACCGCCGCTGGCTGGAACGCAACGTCCACGCGCACCGCGTGAGCGGCTACCGGTCGGTGACGCTGTCGCTCAAGCGCGTCGGCCTGCCGCCGGGCGACATCACCGACGCGCAGATGGACGCGGCCGCGGCGCTCTCCGACGCCTACAGCCACGGCGAGCTGCGCGTCTCGCACGACCAGAACCTGCTGCTGCCCTGGGTGCGCGAAAGCGACCTCGCCGCGCTCTTCGAGGCCGCGAAGGAGCACGGCTTCGCCACGCCCAACATCGGCCTGCTGACCGACATGATCGTCTGCCCCGGCGGCGACTTCTGCGCGCTGGCCAACGCCCGCTCCATCCCCGTCGCGGCCGAGATCACCGACCGCTTCCAGGATCTGGACGAGCTCTGGGACATCGGCGACATCGATCTGCACATCAGCGGCTGCATCAACAGCTGCGGCCACCACCACAGCGGCCACATCGGCGTGCTCGGCGTCGACAAGGACGGCAGCGAGTGGTACCAGATCACGCTGGGCGGCTCGGACGGCTCGACGCTCTCGGGCACCGCGGTGCCCGGCAAGGTGATCGGCCCGTCCTTCGCCGCCGACGAGGCCGCCGACGCGGTCGAGGCCGTGATCGCGACCTACCGCCGCGAGCGCGAGGCCGGTGAACGCTTCCTGCAGACGGTCCGCCGCATCGGCCTGGACGCCTTCAAGCAGGCGACCAACGAGATCCGCCGCACCACCGCCAAGCTCTGACCTTCGAACACCGACCGCCGCAGCCATCATGAAGTTCGTCTCCAAGGCCCAAGACCCCTGGCACACCTGCGCGGGCGAGGACGGTCCACAACCGCACCCCGCCGCCGCCGACCACAAGCTGCTGACGCTGGAGCAGTGGCACGCCGTGCGCGACACCTGGCCGGAAGGCCTGGCCACCGGCGTGATCCTGCCCAACGACATCGACGTGCTCGACCTGAAGGCCGACCTGCCGCGACTGGCGCTGGTCGTGCTGCAGTTCCCGAAGTGGGTCGACGGTCGCGCCTACAGCCAGGCGCACGTGCTGCGCTCGCGGCTGCGGTATGCCGGCGAGGTCCGCGCGATCGGCGAGGTCCTGGTCGACATGCTGCCGTTGCTGCAGCGCTGCGGCGTCGACGCGGTCCAGCTGCGCGGCGACCAGAACCAGGAAGCCGCCGAGCGCGCGCTGGGCTTCTTCCCCGGCCATTACCAGGCGGACGTCAACGAGACGCGCCCGCTGTTCGCCCGTACGGGCCAGAAGACCGAGGCCTGAGCATGAGCGGCGAGGTGTCTTCGCTGGACTTCGCGCCGATCGGCGGCGCCCCCGAAACCCCGTCGAACGGCGTGTCCGCGCTGCCCGGCGCCGCCAATGCGGGCGTCGGCTCGGCCATTGGCCTCTATGCCCGCAAGACCGCCGGCTTCGACGAGCGCGTCGCGCGCACGGTCGAGGTCCTGAAGCAGGCCGCCGCGGACTTCGGCCCCGGCGCGCTGCAGTCGACCTCGCTGGGCGTCGAGGACATGGTCCTCACCGACCTGATCGCGCGCCACGGCCTGCCCATCGCGCTGGCGACGCTGGACACCGGCAAGCTGCATGCGGAGACGCTGGCGCTGATCCCGCGCATCCACGACCGCTATGGCATCGAGGTCGAGGTCTTCGCGCCGGTGCAGGAACAGGTCGTCCACTTCGTCCGCGCCAACGGCGAGGCGCCGATGTACCGCAGCGTCGAGCTGCGCAAGGCCTGCTGCGGCGTGCGCAAGCTGGAGCCGCTGTCGCGCATGCTGGCCGGCCGCAGTGCGTGGATCACCGGCCTGCGCCGCGAGCAGAGCGCCAACCGCGCCGAGGTCCCCTTCCGTGAGGAGGACGGCCAGGGCCGCACCAAGGTCAACCCGCTCGCCGAGTGGACCTGGGCCGACGTCTGGTACTACGTGCAGCAGCACGCCGTGCCCTACAACCCGCTGCATGACCAGTTCATGCCCAGCATCGGCTGCGCGCCCTGCACGCGTGCGATCGCCGTGGGCGAGGATTTCCGCGCCGGCCGCTGGTGGTGGGAAGACAGCGCGAAGGAATGCGGCCTGCACGCCACGCACACCGGGACCGACGACGAATCCACGACCGACTCTGAACCCGAAGCGTCCCCCCCGACCTTGAACGCGACCTCCGGAGCCCCGGCATGAACGCCCCCGTGAACCTCGAACAACTGCTGCCGCTGGCGGACCACCGCCACCTGGACCACCTCGAAGAGGAGGCCATCTTCATCCTGCGCGAGGTCGCCGCGGCCTTCGAACGCCCCGCCCTGCTGTTCTCCGGCGGCAAGGACTCGTGCGTGGTCCTGCGTCTGGCCGAGAAGGCCTTCAAGCAGCGCGTCTCGGGCAACGACTTCAAGGGCAAGCTGCCCTTCCCGCTGGTCCATGTCGACACCGGCCACAACTTCCCCGAGGTGATCGAGTTCCGCGACCGCCGCGTCGAGGAAATGGGCGAGCGCCTGGTCGTCGGCCACCTCGAGGACTCCATCAAGAAGGGCACGATCCGGCTGGCGCATCCGCTGGAATCGCGCAACGGCCACCAGACGGTGACGCTGCTGGAGACGATCGAGGAGCACCGCTTCGACGTGCTCATCGGCGGCGCCCGCCGCGACGAGGAGAAGGCGCGCGCCAAGGAGCGCATCTTCAGCCACCGCGACAGCTTCGGCCAATGGCAGCCGAAGGAACAGCGCCCCGAGCTGTGGAACCTCTTCAACACCCGCATCCGCCCGGGCGAGCACTTCCGCGCCTTCCCGATCAGCAACTGGACCGAGCTGGACGTGTGGCTCTACATCGCCCGCGAGAACATCCCGCTGCCGTCGCTGTACTTCGCGCACGACCGCCAGGTGATCCGCCGCAAGGGCCTGCTGGTGCCGCTGACCGACGTGACCCCGCCGGAGGCCGGCGAGACCGTCGAGACGGCGCAGGTGCGCTTCCGCACCGTCGGCGACATGACCTGCACCTGCCCGGTGGAGAGCCCGGCCGCCAATGCCGCGGACATCGTTGCCGAGACGTTGACGGTCACGGTATCCGAACGCGGCGCGACGCGCATGGACGACCGCACCTCGGAGGCGTCGATGGAACGTCGCAAGAAGGAGGGCTACTTCTGATGTCCGCCGTCCTGAACGCCCCAAGCAACGCGAGCGACGCGGGCAATGCCAGCAACGCGAGCACCGTGAGCACCGTGAGCCCCTCCCCCGCCGTGACCAAGATCCACCAATCCGACCTCGACACGACGCATCGCGCGCTGCGCTTCCTGACCGCCGGCAGCGTCGACGACGGCAAGAGCACGCTGATCGGCCGCCTGCTCTTCGACAGCCGCGCGATCCTCGCGGACCAGCTCGACACGCTGGCCAAGCGCGCCGCCGGCCAGCCCATCGACCTGAGCCTGCTGACCGACGGCCTGGAAGCCGAGCGCGAACAGGGCATCACGATCGACGTCGCCTACCGCTACTTCGCGACCAAGCAACGCAAGTTCATCATCGCCGACGCGCCCGGCCATGAGCAGTACACCCGCAACATGGTCACCGCCGCCGCCGGCAGCGATGCCGCGGTCGTGCTGGTCGACGTGACCAAGCTGGACCTGTCGGTCGACGACGTGCCGCTGCTGGCGCAGACGCGCCGCCACAGCCTGCTCGCGCACCTGCTGCGCGTGCCGAGCATCGTCTTCGCGATCAACAAGATCGACGCCGCCGCGGATCCGGGCGACGCGTTCCGCAAGGTCTCGCTGGCGCTGGAGAAGTTCGCCTCGGCGGCCGGCATCCGCGTGACCGCCGTCGTCCCCGTCTCCGCGCTGCGCGGCGACAACGTCACGCAGCCACTCGAAGCCGACTGGTACGACGGTCCGTCGTTGCTGCAGGTGCTGGAATCGCTGCCGACCGTGCAGGAGACCGTCGAGGCGCCGCTGGCGCTGCCGGTCCAGTACGTGGCCAAGGACGGCGACGGCACCGGCAACAACCCGCGCGTGCTGTGGGGCCGGATCGCCCAAGGCCAGGTGCAGGTCGGCGACGAAGTGCAGATCCTGCCAAGCGGCCAGACCGCCATCGTCGGGGAACTGCGCCGCGCCGGCGAACCGGTGGCCGCCTCCGTCGCCGGCGAATCGGCCGGGCTGCTGCTGGACCGCCAGGTCGACGTCTCGCGCGGCGACTGGATCGTCGCGCCGGGCGCGGCCACGCCCCGCCGCACCTTCGAGGCCACGCTGGCGTGGATAGACACCGAGCCGGCCGTCCTGGGACGCAAGTACTGGGTGCGTCACGGCAACCGCTGGGTCCAGGCCCGCATCGCCGCGATCGATCACCGGCTCGACATCCAGACGCTGGCCGAGACCGAGGCCCATGAGCTGTCGGTCAACGAGATCGGTCACGTCACCATCGAGCTGCAGGCCGAGCTGCCGCTGCAGCCCTACGCGGACAACCGCGTCGGCGGCGCGCTGATCGTCGTGGACCCCACCAGCAACCGCACCAGCGGCGCGCTGCTGGTCCGCTGACGGTCCGCCGACATCCCGCCGTCAGCCCGCCAACCGCCCGCCCCACCGAACGACCACCAGGAACCACCGCCATGGGACGTGTCCTCTTCGTCAGCGCCGGACCCGGCGCCGCCGACCTGATCACGCTGCGCGGCGCGCGGGCGCTCGCGCTGGCGGACGTCGTGCTGTTCGACGCCTTGACCGACCCGGCGCTGCGCGAGTTGGCGCCGCAGGCGAAGTGGCTGGACGTCGGCAAGCGCGGCTTCTGCCATTCCACCAAGCAGACGGCGATCAACGCGGCGCTGGTGCGCGAGGCGAAGGCGCATGCGGTCGTCGTGCGCCTGAAGGGCGGCGATGCGAACGTCTTCGGCCGCCTCGAGGAAGAACTCCTCGCGCTGGCGGAGGCGGACATCCCCTTCGAGATCGTCCCCGGCGTGACCGCCGCGATCGCGGCCGCCGCGCAGACCGGCCGCCCGCTCACGCGGCGCGGCGCGGGCCGCAGCGTCGCGCTGACGACCGCAATGACGCGCGATGGCGATCTCCAGGCCGGCAAGTCCGCCGACACCGAAGTGTTCTACATGGCCGGCCAGCAGTTGGCGGCCCTGTCCCGCCGGCTGCTCGGCGCAGGCTGGGATGCCGGCACGCCGGTGAGCGTCGTGTCGCGCGCCGGCTGCGCCGATGCGCTGTCCAGCGAGCATGACGTAGCGTCGCTGGGCGCCGCGTCGATGCTGCACCAGGGCCGGCCCACGGTGGTGATCGTCGGCGCGGGCGCGGCCCCGCTGGCAGGTGCGCCGACCACCTCGACCTCGACCTCGACCTCGAGCTCGAGCTCGAGCTCGACCGCTGCCGCGACCGCCGGAACGCGGGGGGACGCCGATCCGGATTTGGGCGATTACGCGACGCCGTCCTCACGCCAAGACCTTGAGCCGCGCGGGCCGGAATCCCTGGTCCAAAGCCCGAACGTTTAAAATCTCCCGTTTACCGTCAGCGCCCACCCGCCGATTGCCCGGGGACCGTTGATTTTCGAGGGCCGCCCTGCCGGCCCCGTCACCAGAAGAACCGCCATGACCCACGTCGTCACCGAAGCCTGCATTCGCTGCAAATACACCGATTGCGTCGATGTCTGTCCCGTCGACTGCTTCCGCGAAGGTCCGAACTTCCTGACCATCGACCCCGATGAATGCATCGATTGCGCGGTCTGCATCCCGGAGTGCCCGGTGAACGCGATCGTGCCGGAGGAAGACGTGCCCGGCGACCAGCAGATCATGATCAAGCTGAACGCCGACCTGGCGAAGAAGTGGCCCAGCATCACCAAGCGCAAGGCCCCGCTCCCGGACGCCGAGGAGTGGAAGGACAAGACGGGCAAGATCGATCAGCTGGTCCGCTGACCGATCCCGTCATCTCGCGGCGTCGGGTCCTGCTGCCGGCGGCCGCCCCACACAAGAATGGAAACGCAAGTGACTGAAGCGACCTCCGCCCCGCACGCGGGCGTGATCGAGACCGACGCCGTCATCGTCGGCGCGGGCCCGGTGGGCCTGTTCCAGGTGTTCGAACTGGGCCTGCTCGAGATCAAGGCCCACATCATCGACTCGCTGGCCTACCCCGGCGGCCAGTGCATCGAGCTGTACCCGGACAAGCCGATCTACGACATCCCGGCGCTGCCGGTGGTGACGGGCAAGGAGCTGACCGACAACCTGATGAAGCAGATCGAGCCTTTCGGCGCGACCTTCCATCTGGGGCAGGAGGTCACGACGGTCGAGAAGCAGGACGACGGTCGTTTCTTCGTCGCGACGAGCAAGGGGACGCAGTTCCTGACCAAGACCATCTTCATCGCGGGTGGCGTGGGCTCGTTCCAGCCGCGGACGCTGAAGGTCGAGGGCATCGACAAGTACGAGGGTTCGCAGGTGCACTACCGGGTGCGCAACCCGTCGCAGTTCGCCGGCAAGAACCTGGTCATCATCGGCGGTGGCGACTCGGCGCTGGACTGGGCGCTGAACTTCTGCGGCGGCAACGCCGACGGCAATCCGCACAAGGCGGAGAGCGTGATCCTGGTGCACCGTCGCGACGGCTTCCGTGCCGCGCCGGCGTCGGTGGCCAAGATGAAGGAGCTGTGCGACGCCTACGAGATGCAGTTCATCGTCGGCCAGGTGGCCGACCTGGACGAGGGCGAGGATTCGCTCAAGGGCCTGAAGATCACGGGCGGCGACGGTGTCACGCGCGTGGTGCCGGCGGACCAGGTGCTGGTGTTCTTCGGCCTGTCGCCGAAGCTGGGCCCGATCGCCGAGTGGGGCCTGTCGCTGGAGAAGAAGCAGATCCAGGTCGACACCGAGAAGTTCCAGACCAACGTGCCGGGCATCTTCGCGGTGGGTGACATCAACACCTACCCGGGCAAGAAGAAGCTGATCCTGTCGGGCTTCCACGAAGCCGCGCTGGCGGCCTTCGGCGCGATGCCCATCATCAACCCGGAAAAGCGCGTCCATCTGCAGTACACGACCACCAGCCCGAAGCTGCACAAGGTGCTGGGCGTCGAGACGCCGAACTTCGACTGAACTCCGGCTTGCGGGACCGCAGGTCCCCACGGAAAAAGCCCGCTTGGCGATGCCAGCGGGCTTTTTTGTTGCGCGACAGTGAGCGGGCGCGCCGGGAAGGCGCGCCGCGCTCGATCAGGCGTGCGGGCCTTCGATCGCCGGCTTCGCCCTTGCCTTCCTTGGCGGCGAAGCGTTGAACCAGGGCGGCGTACTTCGGCGAGGCCTCGAGTTCCGCGTAGCGGGCTTCCGCCTTGGCGAGCTGGTTGAGTCCCAGCGAGGTGTCTTCGGTGCGGTCGACGGCGGCCAAGCCAGATTCACGGTAGGTCTGCAGATCAGCCAGCACTTCAGCCCGGCTCTTCTGGGTCTGCGTGATCGGTTCGAGGTGGCTGAGCAACAATCCGGACGCTCGCAGCCAGCAGACGCCAGAAAGCACAACGCCCGGCACGGGTCGGGCGTTGGGGTAGCGGCGGAGGCGGCGTCAGCCGGAGGCTCGCTCCATCGATACAGCGCAACCGTCAGGGCTTACTGGGCGGACGCGATCTGGACGGCGTCAGCCGACGTGTCGCGGCGACCGGTGATGTACACGGTCGGCAGTTGCTCGCGCTTGGCGGTGATGACCACCGGATCCAGCGTCACGATCGAGGCGCGCATCTCGCGCTGACCTTCTGCGTGGGCGATGCCCAGGCCCAGCACCACGGCGGCCACGGCGCCGAAGAGGACGGCCTTGACGGTGGTTTCGGTGGCGGAAGCGATGTGGAAGCGGGTG
Organism: uncultured Roseateles sp.; assembly: GCA_946886855.1. Next base: position 36,812 of record CAMPJJ010000054.1, read on the forward strand.
GTGGTCATGTCGTTCTCCTGAGCTGTTTGCTGTGTCGATGAAGTCAGTGTCGTCATCGATCCGCCTGCTCGCGAGCCTCAGGAGACGAAGCCGCGC
>CAMPJJ010000055.1 GCA_946886855.1 uncultured Roseateles sp.
GCCCCCGTTCACCCGCGAGACCGCGATCCAGAAGATCCGCCTGGCCGAAGACGGCTGGAACAGCCGCGACCCGGCGCGCATCGTGCTGGCCTACAGCCCGGATACCAAGTGGCGCAACCGGGCCGAGTTCCCGCAGGGCCGCGCCGAGGCGCAGGCGTTGCTCGAGCGCAAGTGGGCGCGCGAGCTGGATTACCGCCTGATCAAGGAGCTCTGGGCCTTTGACGGCAACCGCATCGCGGTGCGCTTCGTCTACGAGTGGCACGACGACGCCGGCAACTGGTTCCGCAGCCACGGCAACGAGAACTGGGAGTTCGACGCGCAGGGGCTGATGACGCACCGTCACGCCAGCATCAACGACCAGCCGATCAAGGCCGGGGACCGCAAGTTCTTCTGGCCGCAGGGACGGCGTCCGGACGACCATCCGGGCTTGACTGAACTGGGACTCTGAACCCCTCCGGTGACGGGAAGGACACGCGCCACGCCGGCGCGTGCCCCGTGGCGCTACGGGCGCCCGGGACGGATCGATGTCACCCGCCCTGCTGGCGCCAGGCGCTCGGCGACCGCCCCGTCTGTCGCAGGAAGAAGCGCGTGAAGTACGCCGGGTCTGCGAAGCCAAGTCCGTCGGCGATCTGGCGGACCATCAGGTTGGTGTAGCCGAGCTCGCGTTTGGCCTCGAGCAGCACACGCTGGTGCAACACCGCGAGCGCGGAGCAGTGCAGATGCCGGCGGCACAGCCGGTTCAGCTGCGTCGGCGTGATGCCCAGCGGCTCGGCCAGTTCCGCCACCGACGGCTGGCGGCGGTAGTGGCGCTCGACCTGTTCGCGGTAGCGGGTCAGGTGTTGCAGCGCGCGACCGTCGCCGACCACCTGCGCGTGCGCGCTCCCGTGCTGCGCACCGCGCTGTGCTCCGTCTGAGGCGCCGAAACGCGCCGCCTGCGTCGCCAGCAGCGCCACCGCGTGGTCCAGCGCGGGCGCGCGCCACGCGCCGGCCCCCGCATAGTCTTCCCGCAGGCCATGGGCGACGGCGAACAGCGCGCGCGTCAGCGTCGCGCCGCGATCGAGCGCGACGAGCCGCGGCTCGGCCAGGCTGTCCAGCAGTTCGGGCAGGTGGTCGAGCAGATCCCGGAGCCGGCTCTGGTCCAGCGTGACCACCAGCCCCTCCGTCTCCGGGGCGAAGCGGAAGCCGTGCACCGCCAGCGCCGGCACCCAGACCAGCGCCGGGGCGCGCAGCACGCGTTCCTCTTCATCCATGCGGACGGTGACGCGGCCGCGTTCGATCAGCAGCAGCTGGACCAGCGCGCCGTGGCGATGCGGCTGGATTTCCCAATTGTGCAAGCGGCTGCGGTCGGCGATGGACTCCAGATGCAAGCCGTCCAGCGCCGGGGAACGGCCGTCCTCGCCGTAGAGCGAATACACGGGCGTCGAACCGCGGCGGCGGGAGGAACGACGAAGCGCTTGATCGACAGCCATGGGTTCGGATTGTGCAAGTCCGTGTCGGAGTCGTCCATTCACCGGCGGGCGGTCGGTCCGTAGGCTGCATGCCATGAAGACCTTACGCACCCAGGTGCTCATCGTCGGCGCCGGACCGGCGGGCCTGCTGCTCGGCCAGATGCTGCACCGCGCCGGCATAGCCACCGTCATCGTCGAACGTCAGAGCGGCGGGCACGTGCTGTCGCGCATCCGCGCCGGCGTGCTCGAACAGGGCACGGTCGACCTGATGGACGCAGCCGGCGTCGGCGCGCGCATGCACGCAGAGGGTCTGGTGCACGACGGCTTCGATCTCGCAGTCGACGGCGTGCGCCATCGCATCGACCTGCGCTCACCGGCGGACGGACGGTGCTGGTCTACGGGCAGACCGAGCTCACGCGCGACCTGATGGGCGCTCGCGCCGAGGCCGGCCTGACCACGATGTACGAGGCGGCCGACGTCCGCCTCGAGGCCTTCGACAGCGCGACTCCGCGGGCGCACTGCACCGTGCACGGCGAGCGGGTCGAGATCACCGCCGACTTCATCGCCGGCTGCGACGGCTTCCACGGCGTCTGCCGCGCCAGCGTTCCCGCGAGCGCGATCCAGCTGTTCGAGAAGGTCTACCCCTTCGGCTGGCTCGGCCTGTTGAGCGACACGCCGCCGGTGTCCGAAGAGCTGATCTACAGCCGCCATGCGCGCGGCTTCAGCCTGTGCAGCATGCGGTCGGCGACGCGCAGCCGCTACTACCTGCAGGTGCCGGCGACCGAGCGCGTCGACCGCTGGAGCGACGCGCGCTTCTGGGACGAATTGCGGGCGCGCCTCGACCCCGAAGCGGCGGAATCGCTGATCACCGGCCCCTCGCTGGAGAAAAGCGTCGCACCGCTGCGCAGCTTCGTGGCGGAGCCGATGCGATTCGGCCGGCTGTTCCTCGCGGGCGACGCGGCGCACATCGTGCCGCCGACCGGCGCGAAGGGGCTCAACCTCGCGGCGTCGGACGTGCGCTACCTGTCGCAGGCGCTGATCGAGCACTACCGGGAACGCAGCGACACCGGTCTGGACCACTACTCCGCGCGTTGTCTCGCCCGCGTGTGGAAGGCGGAGCGCTTCTCGTGGTGGTTGACCAGCCTGATGCACAACTTCGACCAGGAGCCCGCGTTCCAGGCGAAGCTCCAGGCTGCCGAACTGGACTACGTCCTCGGCTCCGAGACCGCTCAGCGGTCCCTCGCCGAGAACTACGTCGGCTTGCCGCTATAGCCGACGCGGCCGCGTTGGTCAGTCTTCGATGATGTTCAGGAAGTGATCGAGGATCACGAAATGGTCCTCGAACAACTGCGACTCCATCGCCGGCAGCTCGTCGCGGTGGAACCAGCGCGCTTCCTTGACATCGTCGCTGCCGAGGACCTCCGGCAACGTGCCCATCTCGCCGAACTTGAAGTGGTGCGCCATCGTGATCAGGCGGCCGCGCGCGCTGCGCAAGGGATCCTCGAAGGTCTCGACGCCGTGCAGCGCCGCCAGGATGGAGGCGGGCATCAGCGGGAAACGCGTCTCCTCGATCAGCTCCCGGATCGCGCAGGCGACCAACCGCTCGCCGCGCTCCAGGTGGCCGCCGGGCACCGCCCAGAGGTCCTCGCCGAACGGCCCCTTGCGGCGCACCAGCAGCACGTGGTCGCCGACCGTCACCACCGCGTCGCCCGTCATGTAGGCGACCGCGGTGTACTTCTTGCGATAGCTGGCGATGGCGGCGTGTTCCGCCTTGCGCCGGCGGTACTCCGGCAGGCGGCTCCAGGCCTGCAGCCAGGCCCGCACCGGCGCGCTGACGTAAGGCGTCATCACCGTCAACGCGGCGTCCGGATCGTCGGCCTCGAAGAACACCTGACGCATCGCCGTCGCGTCGACATCGGCCAGCCGTTCCACCAGTTGCTGCCGCCAGCGCGGGAAGTTGTTGAGGTAGTAGCTCGTGTGGTCCTTCTGGTGACCGACCAGCACGATGTCCGCGTCCTCGCCGGCGATGGCGCGCACGCCCATCGTCACGGCGGCGTTCCAGCGCTTGTCGTCGAAGTAGTCGCGCACCGGCAGCACATGTAGTCGCTGCTGCTGCTCCGGCGTGAGGTTCGCCAGCAGCATCTGCCGGCGCTCCTCATGGACGAACGGGTTGCGCGGATCGCGCGCCTTGTACGAGGAGCCCAGGACGGCGATCACCTCGTCGGCGAGCCCGAAGGCCGCCTGGAACAGCGCCTCCTGTCCAAGGTGCACCAGCTGCCAGCGGCCGACCACGACGGCGACGGTCTTGCGAGTCATGAATGTCCTTCCGATGCTCAATGCGGTGATCAGTAGTGCTTCGCCGCGATCGGCAACTGCCGGCCGCTGCCGAAGGCGCGCGCCCGCAGGCGCACGATGGGCGGCGCCTGGCGACGCTTGTATTCGTTGCGGGCGATCATGCCCTTGATCCGGGCGATCAACGCCTGACCTTCGTCGCTCCGGCGGAGCGCCGCGACCGCGGCCTCGGCGGCCCTGCGCTCGTCGCCGGCGAGACGCTCGCCCTCGATCAGCACCTTCAACACCTCGTCCAGCACCTCGTAGGGCGGCAGGCTGTCGGTGTCGCGCTGGTCGGGCGCGAGCTCGGCGCTCGGCGGCTTGTCGAGGATCGCCGCCGGGATGATCTCCCGGCCCGCCGCGTCGTTGATGTGCCGGCTGAGCGCGAAGACCTCCGTCTTGTAGAGATCGCCGATCAGGCCCAGACCGCCGTTGGTGTCGCCATAGAGCGTGCAGTAGCCGACGGCGATCTCGCTCTTGTTGCCGGTCGTCAGCAACAGGTGGCCCTGCGCGTTGGACACCGTCATCAGCAGCGTGCCGCGCACGCGCGCCTGCAGGTTCTCCAGCGCGAGGCCGGATGGCCGCAGCGCCAGCGTGCTCGCCGCCATCGTGTCGCCGACCTGACGGACGATGTCCTCGATCGGGCAGACGTCCAGCGGGATGCCGAGCGCGTCGCACAGCGCCTTCGAATCGTCGACGCTGCCCGATGACGAGAAGCGCGACGGCATCGTGATCGCCGAGACCTTGTCCGCACCGAGCGCCTCCACGGCGAGCGCCAGCGTCAGCGCGGAGTCGATGCCACCCGACGATCCGACGACGACGCGGTCGAAGCCGCAGCGGCGCGCGTAGTCGCGCAGGCCGAGCACGATCTGCCGGCGGTAGAACGCCATCGTCTCGAGTCCCGCGCTCGCCGGCGGTGCTGGGAGCGCGCCGCCGTCACGAGCGGCGAAGAGACCGCGGTCCGTCTCGAAGCGCAGCGTCACGACGTGCGATTCGAAGCGGTCCGCCTCGAACACCACGCCGGGCTCCGGCTCGATCGCGAAGGACGCGCCGTCGTAGACCAGCTGGTCGTGGCCGCCGATCTGGTTCACGAACACCAGCGGCAGCCGGTGCCGCCAGCAGGCGGCGCGGAACACGGCATGACGCTGCTCGCGCTTGCCGATGTTGCTCGGACTGGCGTTGATCGAGACGATCAGGTCCGGCGCCGCGTCGGCCAGGCGCTGGAAGGGATTGACCGCGTAGTCCTTGCCGTCGTCGTTCCAGCCGTCCTCGCAGATCATGAAGCCGACCTGCGTGCCACCGATGCGCAGCACGCGGGCGACATCGGGACCGGGCTCGAAGTGGCGGCGTTCGTCGAAGACGTTGTAGGTCGGCAGCAGCTGCTTGTGATAGTCGAGCAGCACCTCGCCGTCGCGGATCACGAGCAGCGAATTGCGGAAGGCCTTGCCCGCGCCGGGATTGCGGGTCGGCGCGCCGACGACCCAGTAGACCGAGTCGACCTCGCGCGTCGCGGCCAGCAGCGCGGTCATCGCGCGGTCCAGGCGCTGGCGGAAGTCCTCGTCGTCGAGCAGGTCCGCCGGGTAGTAGCCGGTCAGCGAGAGTTCGGGGAAGACGACCAGGTCCGCGCCGTCGTGGCGCGCCTGCCGGGCAGCGTCCAGATGCAGCGCGAGGTTGCCGTCGAGGTCGCCGATCGTCGGGTTGATCTGGGCCAGGGTGATCTTGAGCATGACTGGGCTCCCTTCGAGAGGCCCTCACCCCTGCCCTCTCCCGCAGTGCGGGAGAGGGAGTAAGAAGTGAGTGTTGTGGACGACTGATGCGGTCGTTGCGCTCCCTCTCCCGCACTGCGGGAGAGGGTGGGGGTGAGGGCTGCGGTCACCCGACCTGCTTCACCTTGAATACCTGCCGCAGATAGTCGAGGAAGGTCTGGTCGTCGCAGAGCGTCTTGCCCGGCGCGTCCGAGAGCTTCGCGACCGACTGCCCGTTGCACCGCACCAGCTTCATGACGATGTTGAGCGGCTTCGGTCCGAGGTCGTTGCTCAAGTTCGTACCGATGCCGAAGCCCACCGGCACGCGCTGCGCGAAGTGCGTGTGCAGCCGGAAGGCTTCGTCGCAGTTCAGTCCGTCGCTGAACACCAGGCGCTTGGTGAACGGATCGATGCGCAGCGCCGCATAGTGCGCGAGCGCCTTCTCGCCCCAGACCACCGGATCGCCGCTGTCGTGCCGCAGGCCGTCGAAGAGCTTGGCGAAGTAGAGGTCGAAGTCGGCGAGGAACGCATCCATGCCGATCACGTCGGTCAGCGCGATGCCGAGGTCGCCGCGGTACTCCTGCACCCAGCCTTCCAATGCGGCCTTCTGCGACAGCCGCAGCTGCACGCCGACCGCCTGGTAGGTCTGCAGGTACTCGTGCGCCATCGTGCCGATGGGGATCAGGCCGTGGCGACGCGCCAGCTCGACGTTGGACGTGCCCTTGAAGACCGACGGGATCTCCCGCTTCAACGTGGCGACCACCTCGTCATGCCAGTCGCCCGAGAAGCGGCGGCGCAGGCCGAAGTCGAAGAACTCGAAGGGATAGGCCGCGTCGCCGAGCGTGGCCGGCACGGCGGCGGCGTAGTCGCGCAGACGGATCGTCTTCGCCGCGAGCCGCGCGCGGCCCTCGGCCAGCACCTCGCCCTCGCGGCCGGCGCACAGGCGGCGGAAGTAGAGCTCGTTGACGATGGCGAGCACGAAGATCTCGAACGCCATCACGTGGACCTGCGGTCCCTTCGCGACGATGACCAGTTGCCCCGCATCGGCGCCCTCACCCGGCCGCGCCTCGATGAACCGGCGCTGGAAGCGGAAGATCCGCAGGAAGTCGATGAAGTCCGACTTCATGAAGCGCAGACCGCCGAGGTAGGCGAGCTCCTCCTCGCTGAAGCGCAGCGTGCAGAGATGGTCCAGCTCGCGGTTGACCGCGTCACTGAGCTCGCTCAGCGGGAAGGCCGGCGTGTTGCGGCAGACGAAGCGGTACTCGGCGTCATTGGCGGGGAACGCGTGCAGCAGCGTCTGCCACATCGTGAACTTGTAGAGGTCGGTCTCCAGCAGCGAGCGGATGACGGGGGCGAAGGTCGTGTCGGCGGTGTCGTTCATGACATCGCTCCCGCTCAGGCCGACAGCAGACCGAGCGCCTGCGCCGCAGTCATCGTCCGGACGCCGAGCGCCCGTGCCCGCTCGACGAAGGCCGTCGCGCCGGACTCGAATCCACCGACCGGGCTCATCGCATCCTCGATCAGCACGACACGTGCGAGCCGCTCGGCGCTCATCTCGGCGAAGAGGTCCTCCGCCGTCGCCGCCACGCAATGGCTGCTGGCTTCCCCGGCGATGAAGGTCAGTCCCGGGAAGTCGACGATGCGGTCGACCAGCGCCCGGTTGGTCTGCGTGCGCGGATCGGCGGCGATCGGGACTTCGGCGCGCACGGCGCTGTACTGTTCGGTCATCGGGTTCTGGCCCTTGAGGACCTTCTCCACCGTGCGCAGCCGCGCCGCTTCCCATCGGCCCAGCGCGGCGGCGAGATCGTCGTGCACGTTGTGGCCCCAGGTGCCGACCACGCAGTGCGTCGGCCACACCATCAGGATGTACTTCTTCGGACTGGCCTCCAGCGCGTCGAGATAGGCCAGGACCTGCTCGCGCAACGCGGCGTCGCGCGGCGCGAAGCGGCCGGCGCGGACGTCCTCGGCCTTGATCTGCGTGAAGGGCGCGACGGGCGCGACGGGCGCGCCCGGTTGCGGCGCCCCGCCCGCCGCGTCGGCGCCGTCAACACCGACAGCGCCGGGCTGTTGCCAGAACGCCGGCCGCTCGATCGCGTAGACCGGGTGCGAGTCCAGGGTCACGACGATGTCCACGATCGCGCCGCCCGCCTGGTCCACCAGCGCGGCCAGGCGATTCATGTCCGCGTCCGCGCCGGTGACGGGCAGCGTCGCGCCGGGGATGTCGCAGAAATCGTTCTGCGGGTCGACGATCAGCAGTTGAAGGGGCTGGGTGCGTGGGGTGGTCATGAGAACTCCGATTCCGTCTTTGTCATGTCGTGGCGCCAGCATAACCCAGTTCGTGCTTGTTTGCACTAAGTCGCTGGACGCGGGACGTGTGGGGGTGCAACGAGCTGTAGCACGGCGTTCCATTGATTCCAGGATGCGTTTGGTGCGGCCGTTTGACCTCTCGACTGCTTGCCGCTCATAATTCGTGCTTTTCCGCACTAAGAAGAACAAGCGCGTGGACTTCGATCGCCCCATCGTCACCGTCGACATCGTCCTGCTGACGCTGCGCGAAGGCACGCTGCACGCGGGTCTTGCTCAGCGGGACAAGGAGCCGGCGCTCGGCGCGTGGACACTGCCCGGCGGCTGGGTGCACACGGACACAGACCAGGACGCCGACGACGCGGCCGCGCGCATCCTTCGCGAGAAGGCCGGGCTGGTCTCGCCCTACCTGGAGCAGCTCAGGACCTTCTCGGGCATGCATCGCGACTCGCGCGGGTGGTCGCTGTCGGTGAGCTACTACGCGGTCGTGCCGGTGGATGTCGACACACGGGCAACGGTCGACGCCGACGCCAGCGCCGAAGAGCGCTTCCGCTGGGCCGCCGTCGACAGCCTGCGCTCCCTGCCCTTCGACCACGCGCAGATCCTGCGCACAGCGGTCGAGCGCGTGCGGTCCAAGACCTTGTATTCGTCGCTGCCGGTGCACCTCATGCCGGCCGAGTTCACGCTCGGCGAGCTGCAGCGCACCTACGAGCAAGTGCTCGGCGCCGAACTCGACAAGCGCGGCTTCCGCCGCCGCATCGAGGAGCTCGACGTGATCGAGGAGATCCCCGGCGCGTTCACCAGCGGCGGCAGCCACCGGCCCGCGCAGTTGTTCCGGAAGAAGGCGCACGCGCCGGCGTTGAAGACGGTGCCAAGCAATCTGGCGGTCGGCTGAAAGCAAGAGCTGCCCAGTGTATTGACCTTGATCAACATGCTCACCGCGCGCTCAGCCCCTTCAGCAACGCCTCATGGAACTCCTTCGGCGACTCGACCTGCGGCGAGTGCCCGAGCGCGGGAAACTCGATCAACGACGCGCCCGGAATCATCTTCGCCGTCGAGCGGCCGAGCGTCGCGTAATCGCCGAGCTTCTCCGCGATCTCCTTGGGCGCGCGGACCGCGCCGGGCGCGGTGCGGTCCTTGCCGCCGATCATCAGCAGCGTGCGCACCTGCAGCCGCGGCAGCTCCTGCACCACCGGCTGCGTGAAGATCATCTCCGACGTCTGCGCCTGGTTCCACGCGACCTGCTCGCGCCCCGGCCCCGCGTACTGGCCGGCGGACATGCGCACCCAGCGGTCGTACTCCGGCTTCCACTGGCCGTTGTAATAGAAGCGCAGCTGGTAGGCCTTGATGGTCTCGGCGGTCGTCTTCAACTCCTGCGCATAGAGCTGATCGATGGTCGCGTACGGCACGCCGGCGGCTTGCCAGTCCTCGAGACCCAGCGGGTTCACGACGACCAGTTGCTCGACCTGCGTCGGATACGCGAGCGCGAAGCGCATCGCGAGCATCCCGCCCATCGAGTGCCCGATCACCGTCGCCTTCGCGATGCCCAGCGACTGCAGCAGCGCCTGCGTGTTGGCCGCCAATTGGTTGAAGCTGAACTGGTAGCCGGCGGGCTTGCTCGACGCGCAGAAACCGATCTGGTCCGGCACGATGACGCGATAGCCCGCGCCGGTGAGCACGGTGATCGTCTGCTCCCAGGTCGCGCCGCAGAAGTTCTTGCCGTGCAGCAGCACCGCGGTCCGGCCGTTGGGCTGACCGGTCGGCGCGACGTCCATGTAGACCATCTCCAGCGCCTGCCGCTGTGAGGTCAGCTTGAAGCGCTGCTGCGGATGCGGGTAGTCGAAACCTTCAAGGCGAGCGCCGTAGGCAGGCGTGTCCTGCGCCGACAGCGCGCTCTTCGTGGGCGAGGCGCTCTGCGCCTGCGCGCTGGATGTGCAGAGGGCGAATGCCGCGAGCGCGGCGGCGGACAAGATCTTCATCACGGGGAACTCCAGTGGCGACGGAACGACGCGCCGAAGCGAGCAAGTGTCGTTCCCTCTCTCCCCGCGTGCAGCCCTCGGGGGCTTCAACGCTGATCGAGATAGCCGAAGCTGCCGTGATCGCGGATCTCCTCGGCGGCCAAGCGCGCGGCCTTCATCGCATGGCGGAAGAGCGACATCGCCAGGCTCACGCGCTTCACGCCGGCCTCGCCGAGCTCGCGCACCGTGAACGATCGCCCTGGAATGCCGGCCATGAAGTTGACCGGCTTCGTCACCGAGGCGCAGACCCGGCGCACCGCGTCGAGATCCGGCAGCAGCGGCGCGAACAGCACATCGGCGCCCGCGCCTTCGAAAGCCTGCAGGCGGCGGATCGTGTCGTCGAGGTCGTTGATGCCGTGGAGGAAGTTCTCCGAGCGCGCCGTGACCACGAAGGGGAACGGCAACACGCGCGCCGCCTCGACCGCAGCGGCCACACGCTCGACGGCGAGATCGAAGTCCAGGATCGGTGATCCGCCCTCGCTCGACGAATCCTCGATGGAGCCGCCGACTGCGCCCGCCTCGGCCGCGAGACGGATGGTCAGCGCGCAGTCCTCGGGCCGGTGGCCGAAGCCGTTGCCCAGGTCGGCGCTCAACGGCAGCGGCGTGGCGCCCGCGAGCAGGCGGACGTGGGCCAGCGTCTCTTCACGCGTGAGTTGACCGTCGCGACGACCGACGGCCTCGGCCGCCGCGGCGCTCGACGTCGCCAGAGCGGCAAAGCCTGCCTCCTGCAGCATGCGCGCCGAGGCGATGTCCCACGCGTTCGCGATCACGAAGGGGCCGGGCCGTTCATGCAGCGCGCGCAGCGCCACCGCCTTGGCGGACAAGCTCTCGACGGTGGGGTCGACGGTCGTGGACGGGGTACTCATGGCGGCCTCCTCGGTGGGTAGACGCCGGATCCTAGGCCGCGCTCCTGCCGCCGTCTGGCAGCAATCGGACCTGTTCCTCGACCGCCGACACCTCCAAAAGGGTGGCGGCCCCGCGACGATTTCCCTTCAAACGGGGCGGATCGCGCGACCAGCGCCCTCTCGGCGCCATCCACAATATTGCGAACCATTCTCATTTGATAACGTATCGCGTTACGCCGAACGCCGAACGCCGGCCCCGCTCCCGTTCCAGTACCTCCGGTCCCACCCCCATGTCCCTCTCTGCTCCCCGCGTCCCCGTGCCCGCCGCGCCGCGCCTGTCTCCGATTTCCCTGTCCATCCTGGCGCTGCTGATGCCGCTCGCGGTCCAGGCCCAGACCGCGCCCGCCGGGGCGCCGGCCGCCGACGCGAAGTCCTCGACGCGTGCGTCGACCGCCACCGGCGACGGCACCCAGAAGCGCCTGCTGGACGAAGTCGTCGTCACCGGCGTGCGCAAGAAGACCTTCGCGGCGGAGACGGTGCGGGTCGGCGCCTTCCGCGACCAGGATCCGCTGGACGTGCCGCTGACCAACAGCGTGATGTCGCGCGACCTGCTGGACGCGCAGGCCGCGCAAGGCCTGTTCGACGCGCTGAAGAACACCGCCGGCGTGACCCGCTCGCAGGTCAGCGGCTCCACCTACGACAACCTTTCCATCCGCGGGATCATTGTCGAGAACCGCAGCAACTACCGCCTCAACGGCAACCTGCCCGTCGTCAACCTGATCGACATCCCGCTCGAGAACAAGGAGCAGGTCGAGGTGCTGAAAGGCGCCTCCTCGATGTACTACGGCATGGTGCCGCCGTCGGGCATCGTCAACTTCGTGACCAAGCGCGCCGGCCCGACGCCGGTGACCTCGCTGACGACCACCGTCAACGACCACGGCGGCGCGAAGGTGCACATGGACATCGGCCGTCGCTTCGGCGCCGACGACAGCGTGGGCCTGCGCGTCAACGCCGCGACCAGCAAGGAAGAGACCGGCATCGCCCGCTACAAGGGCGACCGCGACGTGCTGACCCTGGCCGCCGACTGGCGCGCGGCGTCGTGGGCCAACTTCAAGCTGGACGTCGAGCACTACCGCAAGAACACCAGCGAGCAGGCCGGCATCCAGCTGCCCGCCGCGGTGAACGGCGTGATCACGCTGCCGCGCGTGCCGGACAACAAGACCAACCTCGCGCCCGAATGGGCCCGCTACGACGCGCAGGCCGACAACGTGCTGCTGCGCGGCGACTTCGCGCTGAGCGAGGACTGGGTGCTGAGCGTCGAGACCGGCCGCGCCCAGACCGAACGCGACCGCAACAACACGACCTTCATCAACTACAACCCGCAGACCGGCGCCGGCACGGCCAGCGTCAACACACTGAAGGGCCAGAAGTACACCAACACCAACCACCGCGTCGAGGCCATCGGCCGCTTCGACACCTTCGGCGTCGGGCATGAACTGACCCTGGGCACGACCTACAACCGGCGCGAGTCCGCCGGCTGGATGAGCGGCACGGCGACCGCGCCGCAGAACCTGTACGCGCCGGTCGACATCGCGCCGCTGAGCCCGACGCTGCGCCAGGCCGGCTTCCCGTCCGAGATCAACGACCGCGGCCTGTACGCCTTCGACCGCCTCTCCGTCGGCGAGCAGTGGCAGTTCCTGGCCGGCCTGCGCAAGACCCTCTACCGCAGCGAGGCGACCAGCCCCACCGCCCCGGTCGGCGTGTACCGCGCCGACAAGGTCACGCCCAACTTCTCGGTGATGTGGAAGCCGATGAAGACCCTGAGCGTCTACGGCAGCGTGCTGCGCGGCCTGGAAGAGACCGGCACCGCGCCGCTGAGCGCCGACAACGCCGGCCAGGTGCTGTCCCCGGCCGTCAGCAAGCAGCGCGAGCTGGGCGTGAAGGCGCGCCTGGGCGAGGTGCTGCTGCAGACCGCGGTGTTCCAGACGGACCGCGCGCTGACGACGACCATCAACCGCGTCTACCAGATCGGCGGCGAGGCGCGGTACCGCGGCCTGGAGTTCTCCGCCAGCGGCGAGATCGGCCGCGACTTCGCGATCGTGGCCTCGGCGCTGCTGCTGGACGCCGAGATCACCAAGGTCGGCACCACCAACGCGGGCGAGCTGGGCCAGTCGCCGGAGAACACGCCGAAGAACACGCTGAGCCTGTTCGGCGAATACCGCGTGCCGACGGTGCCGGGCCTGTCGCTCAACGCCGGCGTGTACCACTTCGGCAAGCGCGCGGTGAACAACCTCAACCAGGGCTGGGTCGGCGCGTACGAGACGCTGTCCATCGGTGCCCGCTACCAGTTCCGCGTCATGGACAAGGCGGTGAACCTGCAGGCCAACGTCGACAACCTGACCGACAAGGACTACTGGAGCACCGCCGGCAACAACCTGCTGGGCGTCGGCGCGCCGCGCACGGTGCGCCTGACCGCCAAGGTCGACTTCTGATCGCCAGTCCGGGGAGCGAAGAGCCATGGCGCTGATGACCGCCCGCCGCATCTGGATGTGGCTGCACCGCTGGATCGGGCTGACGCTGGGGATGCTGCTCGCCGCGGCGGCGCTGCTCGGCTCGCTGATGACGGTGCTGCGCCCGCTCGACGAGTCCCTGCATCCGGAGCTCTTCCGGGCGCCCGCCCACGACGCGACCCATGAAGCGGCCACGGCCGTCGTCGCGTCGAGCACGCCGTTCGAGACGCTGCGCCGCCGCGTGGCCGATGAATTCGGCCCCAAGGCGACGATGACCATCCGTCCGCCGCGCGAGGACGGCGACTCGCTGCGCGTGGCCGTCCGCTCGCCCGGCTGGGCGGGCACGGTCTATCTGGACCCGGTCAGCGTCGTCGAACTCGGTCGGCGGGGCGAGACGGAAGGCGTGGCCAACTTCGTCTTCGAGCTGCACAGCGAGCTGCTGCTCGGCGACACCGGCAAGGCGGTGCTGGCTTTCACCGCGTTGGCCTATCTCCTGCTGCTGATCACCGGGCTGATCCTGTGGTGGCCGATGAACGCGGCGCAATGGCGACACGCCTTCAAGCTGAAGCTGGACAAGGGCACGACGCGCAGCCTGTTCGACCTGCACCGCTTCGCGGGCGCCGTGCTGGGCCTGATGATCGCCGTGGCCGTCGCCAGCGGCGCGTGGATGGCCTACCGGCCCATCGGCGGCTGGCTCAACACGGTGGTCGGCGACGTCGCGCCCAAGCCCCCCAGGATCGAGAAGACGACGGGCGAGCGCGTGCCGCTGGACCTCGTCGTCGCCGAGGCCCGCAGGCGCTGGCCGGGCGCGCAGCTCGGCTTCATCCAGCTGGGCGCCGCGGACACCCGGCCGGTGCGCCTGCGCTTCAAGCTGGCGGGCGATCCGCATCCGAACGGGCTGTCGTCGATCTGGGCGCATCCGGTCGACGGCCGCGTGCTCAGCCAGCAGCGCTGGGACGACCTCGACCTCGCGGTGCGGTCCACCGCGTGGATCTACCCGCTGCATGCGGGCGAGCTTTTCGGTCTGGCCAACCGCGTGATCACCGGCGTGCTGGGGCTGGTGCTGTTCAGCATGGGCATCACCGGCGCGTGGTTGTGGTGGCGCCGGCGGCGCTGAGCCGCCTCAGGATCCGATCAACTCATCCACGCAACGCGCGACCAGCGCGCTGTCGTCATCGAAGTAATGCGTGTGCGCGCCCGCGCCGACGCAGACGTCCTTGCGCGGCGGCACATCCAGCGCCACGGCGCCCCGCGCGTAGAACGCGGACTGGTGGACGGCCCCGGGCGGCGACGGTTCCCAGATCCAGCGCCCGACGTAGTCCCCCGCGGCAAACGCATTGGTCCACTTGTCCACGCCCAGCTGGTCCAGCGCGGGACCGGTGCGGACCCAGTGGTACAGGTCGGGGAAGCGCGCCGCATACAGCTGGCGCAGCGGGCTGCCGGCGGTGAACAGGTGGACCTCGACGTCCTGCAGCCATTGGCCCAGCCGGCCGGCCCGGCTGCCGGGGTCGCGCATGGCGCGGTAGGTCAGGTAACGCAGCAGGTCCGCCGTGATGACCGTGCCCTGGCTGTGCGACACGAGCACGACGCGGGACACGCCGTCCTCCTTCAGGTGCTCCAGCAGGGCCACATAGCGCGCGAAGATGCGGGCGCGCGGGATCGCGTTGCGCGGGAACTCGCGCAGGTAGTTGTCGACGTCCAGCAGCGCGTCCAGCGGCGCCCGCAGCCACGGCACGTACTTGGACAGCGTGCGGCCGAACAGCGTCAGCGCGCCCAGCGCCGACACCGACCCGATCACGAACGGCGCCAGCAGCGACTGCGATGCGAACCCCGTGCCGCTGATCGCCTGCTTCAGGTCCGCCGCGGTGAACGGCCCCACCAGCCGCAGCAGGTCCACCAGGTAGACGCCGCCGATGTAGGTCGTCGCCAGCGCGCTCACGATGGCGAGCAGCGCGATGAAGTCCTCCAGCCGCTCATAGCCGCCGGTCAGCCAGCGGCCGAGGTTGCCCGCCGTCCCCACGCCGCGCTGCAGCTCGGCCAGGACGCTGGGCAGCAGGCTCACCACCACGTAGGCCACCAGCGCCAGCAGCAGCATGGCCACCAGGAAGAAGGTCGCCGTGCTGTACACATACCGCAGCGTCAGGAAGCTCTCGGCCGGCAGCGCCCGGTAGATGTCGGCGGCACGGTGCTGGAAACCCCAGGCATCGGCGCTGACCTCGAACTGCAGGTCGAACAGCCAGGGGCGGTAGCCCCACTTGCCCCCCGCCCGTTCGAGCACCTGGTGCCCGGCGGCCCAGATCACCATGCCCACGGCGGTGAACGAGGTCACGGACACGAACAGCCCCAGCCGCGCCGTCGCGACGCTGGCCCGCGCCGCACCGCCGAGCCCCGCCTGGCGCACGCCGTACCAGGTCCACGGCACGATCAGGGCGGCGGCGGTGATCCACCAGACATAGGTGCCCATCAGCATCACCTCGATGGCGCGCAGCGCCGCGGCGGTCCACCAGGTCCAGAGATCCTGCCGCGGCGGGACCGCGAGCATGACGACCGCGATGGTGCCCAGGCTCACCGCCAGGAAGACCCGGCCGATCAGCAGCGTCGACACGAAGCGCCGGTCCGCGAAGTCCAGGCCGGCGTCGCACAGCAGCGCGAGCACGGCCAGCACGGCGATCCCGAGCACCCACGGCGCGGCGAAACCCTTCAACGCGACGCCGGCGGCCACCGCCAGCAGGAGCAGCAGCAGCCGCCCCACCGGTGATCGCACGTGGCGGTAGACCAGCCACCAGAAGGCGAGCGCCGGCAGCCCCACGGCGAGCATCGTCCGGACGCCCTCGGCGGTGTCGCCCTGCGGGTCCTCGTTCAGCGCCGACATCACGACGATGAAGGTCCCCAGCAGCAGCGTCTGCAGGAAGAGGTGGGACAGCACATGCGCGAAGGACCAGTCCAGCGCCGTCTGGAGCCAGGACAGCCGGGCCCAGCGCCGCCGGATCCCCGCGGGCGCCCCGGCGGCATCGGCCGCGTGCCGTGCCTGGTCGATCGTGTCGCGCGCCAGCTTGGACAGCCGGAACAGGATGGTGAACAGCTCGGTCAGGATGGTCGGCAGTGCGCTGGACAGCCGCGAGAGGTCGGCCCAGTACAGCTCATGGAGGTCGACCTGCTGGGTGGTCCGCGCCTGCGCGTCCTCGCGGGTGATGCGGACCCGGTGACCCTCGACCTGTTCGGCGGCCGCCTTGCCGCGCTGCGCCTTGAACAGCAGGTAATCGGTGAAGGCGATGCCGAGGTCCGGCTCGCCCTTCAACGGATCGCCCGGTGCCTGCGATCGGGCCCCCTTGGCGTCGTGCGCCGAGCGGATCGTCGACTGGTAGTCCTGGACTTTCGCCCGGTCCTCGGCAACCCCGCGGGCCGAGGCGTCCAGCCAGCCGGTCCGTTGGAAGTCCGATCTCAGCGACTGTCGCAGCGCCTTCATCGCGGTGGGACGTTCGTCAGGGTCGCGCACCGCCGGCACGCAGCCCTCGAGGACCGGGACCCGCAGCAGCAGGCAGTCGCAGCTGCCGTCGCGGTAGTGCACGTCCCTGGGCGGACGCGCGGTCAGGAGCGCCGCCAGCGCATGCACGGTGGCGCCGGGCGCCTGGTCCGCCACCCCGTGCACGGCGACGACCGCCACGCGCGGGCCGGGCGCCAGCGGTGCTGCCAACCCACCAGGTGCATCAGGCGCATCAGGTGCATCGGAGGCATCGGAGGCATCGCGCGCCGCGATCTCCTCGCGTTCGTCACGCGGGTCCAGCCCTGGCTCGGTCATGGCATCCACCTCCCGGACCTGGAGGATGGTGCGCCCCGCCCGCGGTGTCATCCCCCATGGAGGGGACACCCCGCGCCGGCAGCTTTTCCCGATGCCGGCGCCTCCGAGCAAGACCCGGCCCCACCGCGCCGGGTCAGGCGTCCCCGACGATGGCGACGGACTCCTCCACCCCCGGGACTCCCATCTGCCCACCGTCCTGCGCCATCGCCTCCCTCACCCCGGTGCTTCTCCAACCTGATGCCGCTGTACCACCTCCCGCCTTCGCCCATCCCGCCGTCCCCGGTGGGCATGCCTGCCACGCCGGCCGGACTGGACCTGTCCGCCGACAACCGCGAGAACCCCGAGAACCCCGAGAACCCCGATGTCGCCGGGATCGCCGAGGCCCCGCCCGCCGCGCCGACGCCCGACGCCCCGGCCGTGCAGGCGCTCGAACGCCGCTGGGCCCGCTCGATCGCGACGCACGCGCTGTGGTCGCGGCAGGCGCCCGTCGTGCCGCTGCTGCTGGACTGGCTGCGCGATGCCGAGCCCATCGCCCGCGCGCTGGGCCCGGCGATGTGGCGGCACTTCGCACAGCATCTGTTGCAGCATGCCAGCACGCGCGACCTGCGCGCGATGGGGCTGGACGAGCGCGTCGAGTCCCGCGTCTGGGCGTCCTGGCCCGAATGGCGGACCGCCGGCTTCCGCATCGCCGACGCGCCGGGGCGCCTGCACCGGGCCGTCGTCTGGTGGGAGGACGGGCGCCTGCCCGAGTACCCCGACACCGAGCGCGTGTTCGAGACGCCTTATGGCGCCGCGCTCTGGCTCGACGGCCGGCTGCTGCCCTATCCGCAGGAGCTGAACTTCGGCTGTTCGGTCAACGGCTCGGGCGAATGGATCGACGACCGCTACTTCGTCGTCGACGTCGACGGCCCGACGGAGCATCCCGACTACGTCGAGGAGCTCGCCAACGGCCGGGGCTCGGTGCTGAGCCTGCTGGTGGTCGATGCGCGGCACCGGACCTGCCACCTGCTCAACCCGCGCGCCCATGAACCGTGGCTGCGCCCGCGCATCACCGTGCAGGACGACGGCCGCTGGCGCATCGATCCCGGCACCGACGCCGGCGATGCCGACACGCTGTACGACGAGGACGCCGACCGGCCCGCCATGCCCTCGCGGCTGATGCTGCCGTCGGACCTGCCGCCGGCCTCCATCGAGGCCGAGATCCCCGACGACGAAGCGGAGCCGCGCTCCCTCGCGCCGGCCTGGCGCCATGTCGTCGACGCCTGGAACGCGGACAGCGACCGGCTGGTCGGCCTGCTCGGCGAGATGAACTACGAACTGGCCCTGGACAGCTTCCGCGACGCCGCCCTGGGCTGGCGGTGAGGCGGGTGGGCGGCGGCCGCCTCCCGGCAGCAGGCCATGAACTGCACCGCCGCCGGGGACGGGCGGCGGGCCCGCATGGTCAGCAGGCCCACCGGCGGCAGGTCGATCGGCACCTCGATCGGCAAGGCCTTGGCCAGCCCTTCCCGGGCGAGGTAGCGCGCCACGTTGTCCGCCACGAACGCCGCCGCGCCGCGCTGGCGCAGGAAGGTCAGCGTGACCAGGAAGGACGCGCTCTCGACGATGTCGCTCGGCGGATCCAGTTGCTGTGAATAGAACATCTGGTTGAGCTTGATCCGCGACGAGGCCCACGGCGGCGGCATCACCCACGGCATGCGGGCCAGCTCGGCCCAGGGCGGCCGTTTCGGCTTGCGGGCCGTCGCCAGCGGGTGGTCCGGCCGCACGACGATGCGCATCGCCTCCTCGACCAGCGGCTCGGTCGCCAGGTCCGGCGACGCGTAGCCGGGCTCCAGCCGCGCGACGATCACGTCCAGCTCGCCCACGCGCAGCCGCGGCAGCAGGCGCGTCAGGTCGCCTTCCTCGATGTGGACCGTCGTCAGCGACGAATGGCGCTTGAGGCGCTCGACGGCGCCGGCCACCAGCCCCGGCGTGGCCACCACCATCGCGCCGACGCTCACCCGTCCGGCAGCGCCGCTGGCCACGGCGTCGATCTCGTCGCGGGTGCGCGCGAAGTCCGACAGCACCGAGCGCGCGAAGCGCACCACCGCCTCGCCGAAGGGCGTGGGCTCGGTGCCGCGCGTGGAGCGCGTGAACAGGTCCAGCCCGAACATGCGCTCGACCTCGGCCAGCGACTTGGACACCGCCGGCTGCGTCTGCGACAGGAACTCCGACGCCCGGCCGAGATGGCGGAACTGGTCGAGCGCCACCAGCATCTGCAGATGGCGCAGCTTCAGGTTGGAACGGAGGACGCGATCGATCTGGCTCATGGGCGCATCTTAGGAGCCCGGCGGGCCTTCATGCCGTTCATGACATGAAGACAGTCCGGTTCTTCAATTGAGCTGCATGGATCGGATGCCCACAATGCATCGCACAGAGACCTCGCGGCAACGGGCCGAGCGCCCATCGCCCGACGAGGCCCCAGCCCACGATCCCGATCGGTGCGCGCATCGATCCCGAGCCAGGAGACAAGACATGACCATCCGCATGGACCGCCGCCGCGTCCTGCTCGCCGGCGCCGCCGGACTCGGCGCCAGCGCCCTCGCGCTGCCTCGTCTGGCGCACGCCGCCGCCTATCCGTCCGAACGCGCCATCACCTTCATCTGCCCCTGGCCCGCCGGCGGCACCGCCGACGTGACGATGCGCTCGCTGTGCATGGCCGCGGGCAAGGTCCTCGGCCAGACCCTCATCATCGAGAACCGGGCCGGCGCGTCCGGCATGCTGGGCACCAAGGTGCTGTCGACGTCCAAGCCCGACGGCTACACGATCGGCCAGGTGCCGATCTCGGTGACCCGCTTCGCGCAGCTGCGCACCGTGCAGCTGGACCCGCTCAAGGACTTCACCTACCTGGCCCGCGTCAACGGCCAGACCTTCGGGCTGGTGGTGCGCGCGGACTCGCCGTGGAAGACGCTGGCCGAGTTCGTCGCCGCCGCCAAGGCCAAACCCGGCCTGATCACCTACGGCAGCGCCGGCATCGGCGGCGCGACCCACGTCGGCATGGAGGAGTTCAACCTGCTCGCCGGCATCCAGCTCAACCACATTCCCTACAAGGGCGGCGCCCCGGCGCTGCAGGACCTGCTCGGCGGCCAGGTGGACGCGGTGGCCGACTCCACCTCGTGGGCGCCGCACGTCAAGTCCGGCAAGCTGCGCCTGCTGGTCACCTGGGGCGCGACGCGCACCAAGGACTTCGCCAACGTGCCCACGCTGAAAGAGGCCGGCTACGACCTGGTCGTCGACGCGCCCAACGGCATCGGCGCGCCCAAGGGCATGGACCCGGCGGTCGTCGCCAAGCTGCGCGACGCCTTCCGCAAGGCGGCGGCGGACCCCGACTTCATCGCGACCTGCGACCGCATCGATTCGCCGGTGATGTACCTCGACCAGCCGGACTACGAGAAGTACATCGCCGCCACCTACCGCAAGGACACGCAGCTGATCGAGCGCCTGAAGCTGCGCGAACTGCTGGCGAAGGGCTGAACATGAGCGCGACTGGGACCGTCGTCGGGACCGCCACGGGGACCGTCACCGCGCCGGCGACGTCGGCCGGCGCCACCACCTCCGACGCGGTCGCCGCCGCGGCGGCCGCGATGGCGACCTCGTCGCCGCTGCTGCGCCTGCATGGCGACGACAACGTCCTGATCGCGCGCCAGGTGCTGACGCTCGGTCAGGCGCTGCCTGAATTCGGCCTGCGCCTGAAGGCGCAGGTCCCGGCCGGCCACAAGATCGCGGCGCGCCGCATCGCGGCGGGCGAGCCCATCCGCAAATACAACGCCGTGATCGGCGTCGCCGCGCGCGACATCGAGCCCGGCGACTACGTGCACGCGCACAACATCGCGCTGGTCGAGTTCGACCGCGATCCGGCCTTCGGCGCGGACGTGAAGCCGGTCGACTACCTGCCCGAGTCCGAACGCGCGACCTTCATGGGCATCGTGCGCGCCGACGGCCGCGTGGCGACGCGCAACTTCATCGGCATCCTGGCTTCGGTCAACTGCTCGTCGACGGCGATCAACCGCATCGCCGAACACTTCACGCCGGAGCGTCTGAAGGACTATCCGAACGTCGACGGCGTGGTCGCCTTCGCCCAGACCACGGGCTGCGGCATGTCCTCGCCCAGCCCCCACTTCGACCTGCTGCGCCGCACGATCGCCGGGTATGCGAAGCATCCCAACCTGGGCGGCGCGCTGATCGTCGGCCTGGGCTGCGAGCGCAACCAGGTCGCCGGACTGATGGAATCGCAGCACCTGGTCCCCGGCGAGACGCTGAAGACCCTGGTGATGCAGGACGCCGGCGGCACGCGCGCCACCATCGAGACCGGCATCCGCGCCGTCGAGGCGATGCTGCCGATCGCCAACCGCGTGACGCGGCAGCCGGTCAGCGCGGCGCACCTGAAGATCGGGCTGGAATGCGGCGGCTCGGACGGTTTCTCCGGCATCGGCGCCAACCCGGCGCTGGGCGCGGCGATGGACCTCCTCGTGCGTCACGGCGGTACCGCCATCCTGTCGGAGACACCAGAGATCCACGGCGTCGAATACATGCTCACCCGTCGCGCGGTCACGCCCGAGGTCGGCCAGAAGCTGCTCGACCGGCTGGCCTGGTGGGAGGAGTACACCCGCGGCCAGAACGGCCAGTTCAACGGCGTCGTCGGCCCCGGCAACCAGGCGGGCGGCCTGGCCAACATCTTCGAGAAGTCGCTGGGCTCCGCGATGAAGGGCGGCACGACGCCGCTGCAGGCGGTCTACGAGTACGCCGAGCCCATCGCGCAGTCGGGCTTCGTGTTCATGGACTCGCCGGGCTACGACCCGGTCGCCGTCACCGGCCAGATCGCCAGCGGCGCCAACCTGATCTGCTTCACCACCGGGCGGGGGTCGATGTTCGGCTCCAAGCCGGCGCCGACGCTCAAGCTGGCCAGCAACACGCCGATGTACACGCGCCTCGAGGAGGACATGGACATCAACTGCGGCCTCGTCATCGACGGCGTGCTGACCATCGAGCAGATGGGGCAGCAGATCTTCGAGCACCTGCTGCGCTCGGCCTCGGGCGAGCCGACCAAGAGCGAGCTGCTCGGCCTCGGCGACCACGAGTTCGTGCCCTGGCACCTGGGCATCGTGAGCTGAATTCCCTGAATCCAAGGTCCCCATGAAGACGCAGAACCACATCGCCGGTCGCTGGTGCGACGCGGCCGCGGGCGACCGCTCCCCGGTCGTCGATCCCGCCGACGACGGCCGCATCGCCGACGTCCCCGACAGCCGCGCGGAGGACGCGCTCGCCGCGGTCGACGCCGCGCAGGCCGCCTTCGAAGGCTGGCGCGCGGTGCCGGCCAGGCAGCGCGCGGCCCTCCTCAAGCGCTGGAACGACCTGATCCTGCGCGACCAGGACCGCCTCGGCGCGCTGATCTCGCAGGAGCAGGGCAAGCCGCTCGCGGAAGGCCGCGCCGAGATCGCGTATGCCGCGAGCTACGTCGAATGGTTCGCCGAGGAAGCCACGCGCGCCAACGGCGAGGTGATCCCCGCGCCGGTCCACGGCCGCCGCATGCTGGCGCTGCGCGAGCCGGTCGGCGTCGTCGCCGCGATCACACCCTGGAACTTCCCCGCCGCGATGATCGCCCGCAAGATCGCGCCGGCGCTGGCCGCCGGCTGCACCGTCGTCGCCAAGCCGGCCGAGGACACGCCGCTGACCTCGCTGGCGCTGGTGGAGCTGGCCGTCGAGGCCGGCCTGCCGCCGGGCGTGCTCAATATCGTGTGCGCCTCGCGCGAACGCACGCCGGAAGTCGTCGACGTCTGGCTGGCCGACGCGCGCGTGCGCAAGATCACCTTCACCGGCTCGACGCCGGTCGGCAAGCACCTGGCGCGCGCATCCGCGGCGACGCTGAAGAAGCTGTCGCTGGAGCTGGGCGGCAACGCGCCCTTCATCGTGTTCGACGACGCCGACGTCGACGCGGCCGTCGACGGCCTGATGGCGGCCAAGTTCCGCAACGGCGGCCAGACCTGCGTGTGCCCGAACCGCGTGTTCGCGCAGGCGGGCATCCACGACCTGTTCGTCGAGAAGCTCGCGGCGCGCGTCGGCGCGTTGAAGGTCGGGCCGGCCAGCCGCAGCGACTCGCAGATCGGTCCGATGATCAACGCCCGCGCGCTGGACAAGATCGAGCGCCACGTCGACGACGCCGTCGCGCACGGTGCCCGGGTCGTCACCGGCGGCGCGCGGGTGCGCAACGCGGTCGCAACCGGCCCCAACTACTTCGCCCCGACCGTGCTGACCGGCGCGACGACGGCGATGCTGCTCTGGCACGAGGAGACCTTCGGCCCGGTCGTGCCGGTGTTCCGCTTCGACACCGAGGACGAGGTCGTCGCCGCCGCGAACGACACGCCCTTCGGGCTGGCCGCCTACTTCTACACCCGGGACATCGCCCGGGCCTGGCGCGTCGCCGACGCGCTGGAGAGCGGCATCGTCGGCCTCAACGAAGGCGCGATCGCGGCAGAGTCCGCGCCCTTCGGCGGCGTCAAGGAGTCCGGCTACGGCCGCGAGGGGTCCACGCACGGGCTAGCCGACTACCTCCACATCAAGTACGTCTGCCAGGGCGGCCTGTCGTGAGCGCCTCCAGCGACTCGCCCCCCCCATCGACGCCTGCCTCCATCGGTGCATCCATGAATTTCTCCAACACGTTCAAGCAGGGTCTGGCCGCGCGCAAGCCGCAGATCGGCCTGTGGCTGTCGATGGCGCAGGCCTACAGCGCCGAGGTCTGCGCGACCGCCGGTTTCCAGTGGCTGCTGATCGACGGCGAGCATGCGCCCAACGAGCTGACCAGCACGCTGCAGCAGCTGCAGGCGGTGGCGCCCTATCCGGCGCATCCGGTGGTGCGCGCGGTCAGCGCGGACAAGGACGGCATCAAGAAGCTGCTCGACATCGGCGTGCAGACGCTGCTGGTGCCGATGATCGACACGGCCGGGCAGGCGGCGGCGGTGGTCGCCGCGACGCGCTATCCGCCGCTGGGCGTGCGCGGCGTCGGCGCGGCGGTGGCGCGCGCGTCGCGTTGGGGGCTGCGACGCCACTACCTGGACGAGGCCGACGGCGAGGTCTGCGTGCTGGTCCAGGCGGAGACCGCGACGGCGCTGGAAAACCTCGCGGCGATCTGCGCCGTGGAGGGCGTCGACGGCGTGTTCATCGGACCGGCGGACCTCGCGGCCTCGATGGGCCATCGCGGCAACCCCACGCATCCGGAGGTGCAGGCGGCGATCGACGACGCGATCCGCACCATCGTCGCCAGCGGCAAGGCCGCCGGCACGCTGACCGGCGACGCCCGACTGGCCCGCCACTACCTGGCGCTGGGCGCGACCTTCGTCGCCGTGGGCATCGACGTCACGCTGCTCGCACAGGCCACGCGGCGCCTTGCGGCAGACTTCGACCTGGCTCCGCCGCAACCGGCCCCGACCGGCTCGCCCTACTGACCGCATCGAACGCACCGCCGCGCCTGAGCCGTCCCGCCCAGCGGACGACATCCGGCGCGCCTCCTGATCTCCGTTGAAAGCACGACCATGAGCAAGACGTACAAGATCGCCGTCATCCCCGGCGACGGCATCGGCAAGGAAGTGATGCCCGAAGGGCTGCGCGTGCTGGACGCCGCCGCGCGGCGTTTCGGCATCCAGTTCGAGTTCACCCACATCGACTGGGCCAGTTGCGACTACTACGCCGAGACCGGCCAGATGATGCCGGACGACTGGAAGGCGCAGCTGGCAGGCCAGGACGCGATCTTCTTCGGCGCGGTGGGCTGGCCGGCGACGGTGCCGGACCACATCTCGCTGTGGGGTTCGCTGCTGAAGTTCCGGCGCGAATTCGACCAGTACATCAACCTGCGTCCGGTGCGCCTGTTCGAAGGCGTGCCCTGCCCGCTGGCCCATCGCAAGCCGGGTGAGATCGACTACTTCGTCGTGCGCGAGAACACCGAGGGCGAATACACCAACCTCGGCGGCGTGATGTACGCGGGCACGGATCGCGAGATCGTGATCCAGGAGTCGGTCTACTCGCGCTTCGGCGCGGACCGGGTGCTGAAGTACGCCTTCGAGCTGGCGCAGAGCCGCGAGCGCAAGCACCTGACGGTGGCGACCAAGAGCAACGGCATCGCGATCTCGATGCCGTGGTGGGACGGCCGGGCGGACGCGGTCGGCGCCGGGTATCCGTCGGTCACCGTGGACAAGCAGCACATCGACATCCTCAGCGCGCGCTTCGTGCTGCAGCCGGGCCGCTTCGACGTGGTGGTCGCGTCCAACCTGTTCGGCGACATCCTGTCGGACCTGGGTCCGGCGACGACCGGGACGATCGGGCTGGCGCCGTCGGCCAACTTGAATCCGGAGCGGAACTTCCCGTCGCTGTTCGAGCCGGTGCACGGCTCGGCACCGGACATCTACGGCAAGAACATCGCCAATCCGGTCGCGATGATCTGGTCGGGCGCGTTGATGCTGCAATTCCTGGGTGAGCAGGAAGCGCATGACGCGATCCTGAAGGCGATCGAGCAGACGCTGGCGTCGGGACCGCGCACGGGCGACCTCGGCGGCACGGCCAACACCACCGAGATGGGCAAGGCGATCGCCGAGCTGATCTGATCGGGTCACTCCCTCTCCCGCAAGCGGGAGAGGGAGTGAGAGAGAGACCGAGCGCCTTAGAGCCAGCCGGCCTTGCGGAAGCGCCAGAACAGCACGCCGCAGGTGGCCGTGATGACGCCGAGCGCGACGGGATACCCGAAGCGCCACTTCAACTCCGGCATGACCTCGAAGTTCATGCCCCAGATCCCGGCGAACGCGGTTGCCGCCGCGAAGATCCCGGCCCAGGCCGCCAGGCGCTTGGTGGTCTCCGAGTCCTCGATGGCCGCCATCGACAGGTGGACCTGGATGACCGTCGTCGCGGTATCGCGCAGCGAGTCGAGCGCCGACTGCATGCGCTCCAGGTGGTCGTAGACATCGCGGAAGTACTCCCGGGTGTCCTCGCAGACCGGCGGCACGCGGCCGCGCACCAGTTTGCCGACGGCGTCGAGCAAGGGCGACACGGCATGCTTGACCACGGTCACCCGCTGCTTGAGCTCATACACGCGGCGGATGTTCTCGCGCGTGACGCCGGGTTCGAAGATGTGGGCCTCGATGGCCTCGAGCTCGGTCTCCAGCGCCTCGATGACGGGGAAGTAGCGATCGACGACCGCATCCATGATCGCGTACATCACGAAGCCGGGCCCGCGCTTGAGCATGTGCGGCTCCCGCTCCGCGCGGGCGCGCACGCCCAGCAGGCTCTGCGCGACGCGGTTGCGGATCGACAGCACGAAGTTGTTGCCCACGAAGATCGACACCTCGCCGGTGCAGAGCTCGTCGGTGGGCGTGAACTGCACGGTCTGCATGACGGCGAACAGCGTGTCGCCGTACTCCTCGACCTTGGGCCGCTGCTGGCCGTGCAGCGCGTCCTCGACGGCGAGTTCGTGCAGGTCGAACTCCTCCTTCATCGCGAGGATCTCCTCCGACGACGCGTCGCGCAAGGCGACCCAGACGAAGCAGTCGGGCAGCTTGATGTATTCGCTGATGTCTTCCGGCTGGATATCGGCCAGCCGGCGGCCGTCGCGGTAGGCGACGCAGTTGATGAGCATGGGGATGTCTCGCTTGTTCTTGAATGCCGGAACGCCCAGGCAGCGATTCCCAAGCGTAGCCCGTTCGGCATCAAGGTCGCATCAAGAGAAACCGAGGGACAGCCGCCCGGTTCGGGGGCTGAGTTCGGAAGCTCAGTCAGGCCGCAGTTCCAACACCTCGTCGCCGAGGCCGTCGCGCTCGCCGGTGGGGCGCCAGCCGAGCCGCCGGTAGAAGCCGTGCGAGCGATGCGACGGATCGGCCGAGCATCCCAGGAACAGGCGCCGATGGCCCAGCCCGCGCAGGTGCGCGACCGTGCGGTCCAGCAGCGCGCGCCCCAGCCCGCGGCCTTCGTGCGCGGGCAGGAGCGCCAGCACGACGATCTCGCCGCTGCCGGCATCGCCGAAGCAGTAGCCGGCCAGCACGCCGCCGGACTCGGCGACGAAGCCCGGCAGCGCGCCGTCGCGGACCTGGCCGGACCAGGAGGCCTCGGTGATGCCGAGCTCCGCCAGGCGAGCCGCGGGCACCGCGTTCTCGCGCGTGCGGCCGCGCAGGTCGATGCAGCCGGCGATGTCGGCCGGGACGGCGGGGCGGATGAGGAAGCTCATGTCTCTTCGCGATTCAGCAGGTCCAGATAGGCGGTGTACACGAAGATCGGCTCGCCGGCGGTTCCGCATGCCCGGTGGATCAGGCCGAGATCCGTCAGCACCGACACGCCGCGATCGATGGCAGCCGCGTCCAGTCCGTTGATTGCGGTGATGTCGGCGCGCCGCGCGACGGGCCGGCAGAAGAGCGCGTGATGCACGCGCAAGGCGTCCTCGTGGCGGGCGGCCTCACGCCGGATGCGCACGCCGTCCGTCGTGTACAGCCGCGTGATCGCCAGGGCCAGATCCACCGCCTGCTCCGCCGCGACCTGCACGCCGCCGGCGAAGAACCACAACCACGCTTCCCAATCGCCGTGCTCGCGCACCTGCTGCAGCAGTGCGTAGTAGTCGCTCCGATACGCCTTGAAGTAGAGCGACAGGAACAGCACCGGCTCGCGCAGCCCCCCGTCGGCCATGAGCATCAGGGGGATCAGCAATCGGCCGAGCCGACCGTTGCCGTCCAGATAAGGGTGGATGGTCTCGAATTGGAGGTGGGTCAGCGCCGCCTTCCTGAGCGACGGGTAGCGCTCGGGCTGACCGTTGATGAAGCGCTCCAGTTCGGACAGGCACTGGGCGAGCCGATGCGGCGGCGGCGGCACAAAGCTGGCGTCGGTGGCCGATGGACCGCCGATCCAGTTCTGCGTGCGGCGGATCTCTCCCGGCGCCTTCCCCATGCCCCGACCCTGCGTCATCAGGCGCCGATGCATCTCGTTCATCAGCCGCGTGCAGATCGGCAGCCCGCGGCGCAGTTGGTCGACCCCATGCTCCAGGGCCGACACGTAGCAGGACACCTCCTGCACATCGTCCACCGGCGCGCCGGGCGCACCTGCCGCCTCGTACAGCATCAGGTCCGCCAGGGAGGATTGCGTGCCCTCGATCCGCGACGACAGGACGGCTTCCTTGCGGAGGTAGCTGTAGAGCAGGATGGTGGGATCCGGCATGAGCAGCGACAGGCCATCCAGTCGCCCCAACGCCAGGTTCGCGCGGTCCAGGCGTTCCTCCAGGTCGGCGTCCAGGATCAGCGAGGGGCGCGGCGGCGGCGGCGCCGGCACGAAGGCCTGACACACCTTGCCACCGGCAATCGAATACTCATGGCATCCAGCAATTCCGCGTCGCATGGGAACTCCGTGTTGAAGGAGCTCGCGATGCTCCGCTTCCCGACGGAAATTTCAATGGCTGCAATGCGCTACGCGCCTACTCGTGTCGGTCGCCATTCCACGAGCCGGCCTCCCGCCATCACACCGATCCAGTCCGCCATCGCCTCGGCTTCAGCGGCGTCGTGCGTGACCATCAACGCGGTCTGGCCCGCCGAGCGCAGGATGTCGCGCACTTCGACGACAAGTCGATCCCGCGTGGCCGCATCGAGGTTGGAGAACGGCTCGTCGAGCATCAGCAGCCGCGGCGCCGGCGCCAGCGCCCGCGCGAGCGCCACCCGCTGCTGCTGGCCGCCGGACAGCTCGTGCGGCATGCGGGAGCCCAGCGCGTCGAGCCCGACCAGCGCCAGCAGCTCGCGCACGCGGCGGTCGCGCTCGGCTCCCGGCCGGCGACGCAGGCCGAAGCCGACATTCGCGGCCGCCGTCAGATGCGGGAACAGGGCGATCTCCTGGAACAGCAGGCCGACGCCGCGCTGCTCGGGCGCGACGTGGACGCCGGGGCCGGACAGCAGGCGGCCGTCGAGCGACACCCGGCCCGCGCTCAAGGGCTCGAAGCCGGCGATCGCACGCAGCGCGGTGCTCTTGCCGCAGCCCGACGGGCCGAGCAGGCAGGCCATGCGCCCCAGCGGCAGCGTCAGCGACAGCCCGTTCAGCACGGCGTCTTCGGCGCCCGGATAACGGACCTGGAGGTCCTCGAGGGCGAGCGTGGTCATCGGGGTTCCTTCATTGCGAGTGGTTCCCTGCTCAGCAGCAGCACCGCCGGCAGACCAACGGCGACGATCAGCAGCGCCGCGAGCGCGCCGTGCTCGTAGCTGCCGCGCGCGGCTTCGGCGTAGAGCAGCGTCGGCAGCGTCTCGACGTTGGCGGGCCGCAGCAGCAAAGACGCGGGGAGTTCCTTCATCACGTCGATGAAGACCAGCAGCGCGCTGGCGGTGAGCGCGGGGCGCAGCAGCGGCAGGTGGACGCGGCGCAGCACACCGAGCGGCGTCTCGCCCAGGCAGCGCGCGACCTGCTCCAGCGGCGCCGGCACGCGCGCCAGGCCGGCTTCGATGCCACCGATCGGCAAGGCGAGGAAACGCATCGCGCAGGCCACGACCAGCACCGCGCCGAGGCTCATCAGCGGCAGGCCCGGCAGCCCCGCCGCCTCGGCGATCCAGCCGTCGACGGCCAGCGCGGGCGGCAGCAGGCCGATCGCCAGGACCGTCCCGGGCACCGCATACCCGAGCGCGGCGCTGCCCAGCCACCAGGCGCGCGGACCGCCCGCGCCGCCCGTCGACCGGGCCGCCCACGCGACGACCAGGCTCGCCGCCACGGCGATCGCCGTCACGCTCAAGGCCAGTCCCGCCGAATGCATCGCGCCCGAGACGACCTCGGTCGACAGGCCATGGCCTTCCCTCGCCCGTTTCCAGGCCAGCACCGCCAGGTGGCCGGCAGGCAGCACAAAGCCGATCAGCACCGGCAACGAGGCCGCCGCCGTCGCGAGCCACGCGGAGGGTCCGCGGAGCCGACGCGGCGCCTCGGCCCGCATCGCGCGCACGCTGCCGGCGCGCTGACGGCGTCGTCCCTGTCGCTCCAGCCAGACCAGCAGCGCCACCATCGCCAGCATCGCGCAGGCGATCTGCGCAGCCGCGCCAAGGTCGGATCGCGTCACCCAGGTCGTGTAGATCGTCGTGGTCAGCGTCGTCACGCCGAGGAACTCGGAGGCGCCGACGTCGTTCAGCACCTCCAGCAGCACCAGGCCCGCGCCCACCGCGAGCGCCGGCCGGGCCATCGGCAGCGCGACGCGCCGGAACGCGCCCCAGGGTCCCTCGCCGAGCAGCCGCGCCGCTTCCAGCAAGCGCGCGGGCTGCGTCGAGAACATCGCGCGCATGCTCAGGTAGACGTAGGGATAAAGGACCGCCGACAGCACCAGCACCGCGCCGCCCATGGAACGGGCGTCGGGCAGCCGGAACTGGCGCGGCGACTCGAATCCCAGCAGCGCGCGCACGGCGCCCTGGAACGGTCCGATCGGGTGCAGCAGGTCGACGTAGCTGTAGGCCGCGATGTAGGTCGGCACCGTGAGCGGCAGCAGCAGCGCCCAGCGCAGCACCGTGCGGCCGGGGAAGTCGACGCGCGTCACCAGCCATGCGCAGCCGGTGCCGACGACCGCCGTCAGCAGCCCGACGCCGGTCAGCAGCGTCGCCGTCTGCGCGGCGGCGCGCGGCAGCACGTGCTCGGCCAGATGCGCCCAATGCGCGGCCCCGGCGCCCAGCGCCATCCAGGCCAGCGCGCCCAGCGGCGCCAGCACGACGAGCGCGATGGCCAGGGCGGTCGCGCGCCACAACGGGCCGACCGCTTGCG
Organism: uncultured Roseateles sp.; assembly: GCA_946886855.1. The sequence continues at coordinate 30,768 of CAMPJJ010000055.1, forward strand.
GCCGGCCAAGGAGACGCCTCACGCGATCACTGGTCGAAGGCGACCTTGTCGATCAGCAGGCTGGCCTGCTTGCGGTGGCGCGCGATCTCCGTCAGCGGCAGCGCATCGGCCTTCACCGGGCCGATCGCCGACTGGATCAGCGGATCCAGGGTGACGCCGGCCCGCACCGGGTACTCGTAGTTGGTCTGCGCGTAGAGCTGCTGCGCCGGCTCGGACACGAGGAACGCCATCAGCGCCTGCGCGGCCGCCTTGTTCGGCGCGTGCTTCGCCAGCGCCGCGCCGCTGATGTTGACGTGGGTGCCGGCGCCCTTCGCGAAGGTCGGCTTCAGCACCTGGATGCCGTCGCCCCACTGGCGCGCGTCGCTGCCGGGCTTGGCGGACTTCATCTGCCCGACGTAGTACGAGTTGGCCAGGCCGACATCGCAGAGGCCGCCGAGGATGTCGCGCGCCACGTCGCGGTCGCCGCCGGTCGGCTTGCGGCCCAGGTTGGCTTTCAAGCCGCGCAGCCACTGCTCGGTCTTGGCCTCGCCGTCGTGCGCGATCATCGCGGCGACCAGCGCGGTGTTGTACGGGTGCTGGCCCGAGCGCGTGCAGACCTTGCCCTTCCACCTTGGATCGGCCAGGTCCTCGTAGCGGATCGCGGCCGTCTTCAGGCCGGGATCCGCGTAGAGCACGCGGGCGCGCAGCGACAGTGCGGTCCACTGGCCGTCCGCGGCGCGCAGGTGCGCGGGCACGGCCGCCTCGACCTCGGCCGACTTCATGGGCTGCGTCACGCCGCCTTCGACGAGGTCGATCAGGTTGCCGACGTCCACCGTCATCAGCAGGTCCGCCGGCGAGCGCGCGCCCTCCGCCTTGACGCGCTCCAGCAGGCCGTCCTTCACGAACACCGTGTTGACCCGGGTCCCCGTCTTCGCCGTGAAGGCCGACAGCAGCGGCTGGACCAGCGCGACCTCGCGCGTCGTGTAGAGCGTCAGCTCGCCGCCGGCCGGCGCATTGGCCTGGGCAAGGCCTGGCACCAGCGCGATGGCGGTCATCGCCAGCGCCGCGGCGGCACCGATCGGGCGGCGCAGGGAACGGCAGGAAGGGGCAGATCGGCGCATCGTCTCGTCTCTTTCTCAGGCGTCCGGGGAACGGGCGGGCCGGGATCATCCGGCCCAGTCGATGAGAACGACTCTCATCTGGAAGACGCGCAATGTAGGCGCCCCGACCGCCGGGGGGAAGGAGACAAAAGCTGTGACGGCCCGCAGGGATTCCCGGGCCCCGGACGACCGCAACGCCTCCCGGCGGCTCCCGGCGGCTCCCGGCTGGCGACGGACGCCGGGCGCCAGCCGCCGGTTGCCTTCAGCTCACCGCCGCGGTCTGCGGCAGCGCCCGCGCGCCGGCGGCGATGACATCGGAGATCTCCCCGATCACCTGCCGCAGCCAGCGCTGCGCCGGGTCGGGCTCGGCGCGGATGTGCCAGACCTGGCTGATGTCGATGCCGCGCAGCGCGAAGGGCAGGTTCCGGCAGGCCAGCTGGCCGGCGAAGCCGGTCGCCGGCACGAAGCTGTCCGGCAGCACCGTGATCAGGTCGGACTGCTGCACCGCCATCGTGCCGGTGAAGAAGCTGTTCACCGTCATCGCCACCCGCCGCTTGCGGCCGATCGTCGCCAGCGCGTCGTCGACGAAGCCGTGCGCGCGGCCCGCGAAGCTCACGCGCAGGTGCTGCGCGGCGCAGTAGGCGTCCAGCGTCAACGCGCCGGGCTCGGCCAGCGGATGGTCGGCGCGCATGACGCAGACGTAGCGGCTCGCGTAGAGCGCCTCGCGGCGGAAGGCGGTGCTGTCGTCCTCGATCAGCAGCTGCTCGGTCAGGTCGGGGAAGAAGCCGATCGCGAGGTCGGCCCAGCCCTGCTCCAGCAGCTCGCGCGGGTCGCGGGTGGTCAGCGGCACCACGCGCAGCCCGACATGGATGCCCTCCTCGAGGAAGCGCCGGCTCAGTTGCGGCACGACCAGCGCGGCGGTCGCGTCCGCCATCGCCAGCGTGAAGCTGACGGTGTTGCCGGCGGCGCGCGGATCGAAGACCTGCGGCTCCAGCGCCTGCTGCAACGCGGACAGGGCGCGCCGGACGACCGGCCAGAGCGACTGGGCGTGCGGCGTGGGTTCGACGCCGGTGGAGCTGGGGATGAAGAGTTCCTCGTGCGTGGCCTCGCGCAGGCGCCTCAGGGCGTTGCTGACGGCGGGCTGGGTGATGGCCAGCCGGTGCGCCGCGCGGGTGACGTGGCGTTCCTCCATCACCACGTCGAAGACGCGCAGCAGGTTCAGGTCCAGCGTCCGGAAGTTGACGGGGCGGGGGGTGCTCATGGGCCGGATGCTAATTCCGTCACGGGTCATTTCCGGCGGTGATGACGCGATTCCCAAGTGCAATTGGCGTGCCGTACGTGAAAACCGCAATATGACGTCCATGGCGCCACGGCCACCCGCCAAGCGCCTCCGAACATCACCTCAGAAGGGAACCGCCATGACCACCACCACGCTGAATGTCCAAGTGATGGCTGCCGACGCAGCCCGGGCTCGCACCGCGAGCGCCGCCGGCGAGCGTCTGGTGAGCCTGGTCCTGCGCGCCGGCCACGCCGTCGTCGAATTCGTCCACGCCTCCATCGAGCTGCGCCCCCGCGAAGCCGTCCTGCAAGCCGCCGCCGAGCAGTCGGCCGAGCGCCCGGACCTGGCCTTCTCGCTGCGCCGCGTCGCCCGCAACGGCTGGATGATGTACTGAGCTTCTTCAGGACGCCTGACCAGCGTCCCTCCTGCAAGGAAAAGCCGGGCCGCGAGGTCCGGCTTTTTTCTTTGTCGCGTGGAAGCCCCACATCGGATGTCACGCGACAGCCTGACGTGCAGAGTTGAGGGAGTGCGCGAGTCGTGATCCGTCAAATTCCGCCACGCCGCTGAGCCCGCCCGCGGCGTTTTGACCGGGGTCAAGCCCGTCGCCGAGCAGCATCGATGCCTTGTTGTTGAAAGCGAGGCAAGCAATGCAATACATGCCCGAATTGCTCGACCGACCGCCGTCATCGGTCGCCGAACCGGATTCCACCTTTCTGGCGTCACGCCCGAAGCCGCCCGCCTGGTCTGATCGGTCCCGGCAGATGTTCGACTTCATGGAGATCCCCGTGGCGTTTCGGGACACGGTGCCGTATCGGCGCGAGTTCCTGGACGCCTACGCGCCGAACGTCAGCTCTCTGCTGCCGCCCAGTCTGGCTGAAACACTGCATCGGACCGCGCGATGGGAGAACGGCCCTCATCACTTCGACGGCGCGGTGACGCTCATGACCGAATTCCTGACGGAGTTCTGCTGGTCGTCGTCAAAGCTGGAAGGCTGCCGATTCACGCTGGCGGAGACCGCCTCGCTGCTGAAGCTGGAAGAGCAGCTGCAAACCGCAGCTGCAGCGAGGAGCGAAGAAGCGCGCATCGTGGTGAATCACAGGAGGGCCTTGGAACTGATGGTCTTCGATACCCATCCGGACCGTGTGAGCGTGCAGTTGCTCCAGGATCTTCAAGGTCGACTGATGGAAGGGTTGCTCCCACCGGAGCAATGCGGCCGCGTGCGTGAAATCCATGTTCGCGTGACCGGAACAGCCTACAAGCCGGGACAGAACCCGGCCCTGCTGGAGGAAATGCTCGCGCAGATCGCCATCAAGGCGGCGGCGATCCGCAATCCGGTCGAAGCCGCCTTCTTCCTCTGGATCCATGTCGCCTACCTGCAGGCCTTCGCGGACGGCAACAAGCGCACCGGTCGACTGTCGGCCAACATGCCCCTTCTGGCCGGCCACTGCGCACCGCTCAGCTTCGGCGGTGTCGAGGACAGCGACTACGTGGTCGCGATGCTCGGCGTGTACGAGCGCAACGACGTGTCCGTGGCCGTCGATCTCTTCGAATGGCTGTATCGAAGGTCGATGCAGAAATACCCGTGGATGTTGAGTTGACAATCGACGGATGTCCCACCTCTCCCTCCTGGCCGCCGCCCAATTCGCCGGCGCGCACGCGCTGGCAATCTACGGCGCGCTGCTGGTCCTGGTGACCGGCACGACCTGGCTGGTCGCGCGCGCGCTGCTGCCGGACCGCGGCGGACAGGCCGCCGCGCCGGAACCGCTCTCCCCGGTCGCGCTGCTGTTGCGCTTCGCGGCCGGCTTCGCCTTCATCGTCGGCGGCGCGATGCTGTTCGCCGAAATCGCCGAGGCGCTCCACACCGAGCAGACGCTGGGCCAGCTCGACGAGGCCTTCATCGTCGCGATGATCGACCACGTGCCCGACCTCGCGCTACGGGCCTTCTACCTGATCACGGTCGTCGGCAACCGGGAAACGCTGATCACGCTCGGCATCGCGGTGACGGTGGGGCTGCTGGTCCTGCGCCGCCGCGGTCTGGCGCTCGGCTGGGCGCTGGCGATGCTGGGCAACGGCGCGCTGAATCCGACGCTGAAGCAGGTCTTCGAACGCGCCCGCCCGGTGCACCCGACCCACTGGCTGACCGAGGAGGGATTCAGCTTCCCCAGCGGCCACAGCTCCGGCACGGTGATCGCGATGGGGATGCTCGCCTACCTCGCCGTCCGCCTGCTGCCACGGCGCTGGCATGTGCCGGCGTGGATGGCGGCGGCGGGGCTGGCCTTCTCGGTCGGTGCGAGCCGCATCTTCCTGCGCGTGCATTTCCCCAGCGACGTGCTGGCCGGGTTCGCCTCCGGCGCCGCGTGGCTCACCGTCTCGATCGTGAGCATCGAGCTGGCGCGCTGGGCGCGCCGCAGACGCGTCGGACGTCAGGCGAGCGCCGTCGAGCTCACGCGCTGAAAAAGGCCGGCGGTGTCGTCGACGTCCCAGCGTTCGACGACGGCCGAGCGCGCCGGGCCGATCCGGATCACGTTGACGGAATTCGGGATCCCGCCGCGCACCCGGACGCTCAGGGCCGTGCCCGCCTGCACCGCCCAGACCGGGCGCGGCAGGTCGGACCGACGCTCATGCAGCGGCAGCACGTACGGCAAGTGGATGTGGCCGCCGACCACCGCGTCGACGCCGGCCTCGGCCCAGCGGTGCACCGCCTTGGCATGACCGCGCAGCAGGTTGGTGACATCGGTCGTGTCCGTGACCGCCACCGGCTGATGCACCGCCACGAGCCGCACCTGATCGGGCCTGGCGCGCGCGAGCCGCTGCGCGGTGCGCTCGATCTGCGCGTTGGACACCTCGCCGTTGGTGTGCCGGTAGCGGCGCGTCGTGTTGAGCGCGACGACGAGCAGATCGTCGGTCTCGAACTCGCTGTCCTGGGCGGGTCCGAAGGCCTGTTCATAGCGCCGATACGGATGCAGCAGGCGCGTGGCCAACGCGTACAGCGGGATGTCGTGGTTCCCGGGGATGACGAGCGTCGCGGGCACGCCGAGTTTCTCGACGAAGGCTTTCGCGCGCGAGAACTCGATCGGCTGCGCACGCTGGGTGATGTCGCCGGTGATCAGCAACAGGTCGGGCTTCAGCTCGCCGCAGAGCCGCTCCAGCGCGCCCACCGCCATCGGCCGCTCGGTCCCGAAATGCGGATCGGACATCTGAAGCACGACCGTCATCCACCGGACTCCGTGCTCGCGTCGGCCGCAGCGGTGGCGGCCGCGCCGACAGCGGGCGAGCCGCTCATGCCGGCGGCGGCCTGGGCCCGCCGACGCTCTTCCGGCAGTCCTTCCGGACGGATCAGCATCAGCGGCTGCGGCGCGACCTCGAAGCGCACCGGCAGGCGCATCCACAGCACTTCGCCGTCGGTCGCGACCTTCACCCGTCGCGCGCCCAGGCGCCGGCTGCGCACCGTCAGGCGGGTGAAGGGGAAGTTGATGATCTGGTCCGCCTCGGCGAGCTTGCCCATCGCGCCGCG
>CAMPJJ010000056.1 GCA_946886855.1 uncultured Roseateles sp.
GACCACGCCCCGCGCCGGCGGACACCAGCGCGCACCCGAGACATCCCCTCTGACACTCTTGAGGAGTTCCTATGAACACGTCCAGCTCCAACCCTTCGAGCCGTCCCGGCCAGGTCGCGACAGCAAGACGCACCCAGGCCTGCCCGCCAAGCTTCGATTGCCTCAATGCGAGCGTCCGCGCTGCGGCAAGCAAGCCCGCGGCCGCACTGACCAATGCTTCCCGCAGCGTCCTCACCCTGATGGCCTTGGCGCTGATCGGTCTATCCGTTGCCCTTCCCAGTCTGGCGCTGGATCTGGTTGCATTCACCGGCATCACCGGTCCGCTCACCTCGGCACTCACGCAGATCTCCGCGCTGGGTCCGGGCATCAAAGCGCTGGTCGGCTTCGTGGGATTTGTCGTCGCACTGATCTCACTTTCGGCCATGCGGAACTTTTCGTCGGTGCTCTTTTACGTGGGCCTGGCGATCTTTGCCGCGGTAGGGCTCGTGATCGCCGGCGCAATCATGGGCGCCGTCATTTGAGCCTGCTCGGTTCCCCTGGCGCTGTCGGCACCACATCGCCAGAACGCTTGATCCGACCACGGAGGCCCCATGCATACCGACACCTACATCCCTCGACGGCTCGATGACCAATGGAAGATCGGCTTCTGGGACATCGACGTCGCCACGCCTGTCCTTTTCATGTTCTTCGCGGGCTACCTGACTGGCAACAAGCTCGCTTTCGCCAGCTTCATCGCCACAGGCCTGGGCCTTGCGCGGTGGATCTCCCGCATCAAGGCCGACAAGCATCCGGCCTTCGCGCTGCACTGGCTCTACTGGCATCTGCCCACGAACCCCGTCACGGCGCTGCGCGCGACGCCGCCTTCGCACCTGCGTCGCATGGTCGGCTAGCCGGGGAGCACGAAGATGGACTTCGAGCGATTTCAACTGGACCTGCGCGAGCTACAGCGACGCAATCGCGGTTTGGCCTTCACGGTTGGCGCCCTGTGCGCCGGCCTGTTGGTGTCCCTGCTCGTCATCCTGACGCTGCTCGGTACGGTGCGCACCGTCGTGGTCCCGCCCTCGATCAACAAATCGTTCTGGGTCACGCGCGACAAGGCGTCCACCGAGCTCCTCGAACAGATGGGCAGCTTCATCGCCTGGCTGGTCCTGGATGTCACGCCAAGTTCGATCGACTGGAAGAAGGACCTGCTGCTGGGCTACGTCGACCCGGCCGAATACGGCGCGCTCAAGACGCGCCAGGAGGTGGAGGCCGAGCGTCTCAAGCGCATCAATGCCGCGACCACCTTCGCGCCGCAGCAACTGGTCGCCAGCGAGGCCAACCAATCGTTGACCGTCCGAGGTCGCTTGCGCACCTTGGTCAACGGTTTTGAGACAGCCAACGAACTCAAGGCCTACCGGGTGGAGTTCGCCTACGCGGGCGCGCGCATGCATGTGGCGACGTTCAAGGAAGTGCCTTATGCGGTCAAGTAACGCCAACGAGTCGGCGGCAGCGCTCAAGCGCCGCGGCCGGGATGTCCTGCATCGCGCGCGCGCATCGAAGGCTGGATCAACTCCACGCTCATCCGGGCTGACACGCGGTGCGGCCATACACCGACTGTTCGGCGTCGCAGCGCTGGCGCTGGCGCTCGGGGAGCCGGCTCAGGCGCTGCAGATCCTCGAAGCGAGCGACGGCGTTGCCGTCGAAGGCGTGATCTCAATCAAGGAGCCGACCCGTATCCGCATCGAGGGAGCCGCCATCACCGACGTGGTGGGCAACATCTACGCCAGTCACTGTGGCGCGCCGCCACCTGGCGCGACGACGGCGTTTGTGCCTCTTCCACCCGGCGTCTCGCCCTCGACGATTCCCCTCAACCCCGCCGGCGAGGTCGTGCTGGAGTGCGACAAGGACAAGGGCGAGGTGTATGTCCGTCCGGTCGGCGTCGGCGACAAGCCCATCAACCTGTTCGTGTCCTCGGCAGCGGCGACCTACACGCTGGTGCTACGACGCGCGGACACACCGGCGGACACCCTGCTGATCCGGGACAAGACACTCAGGCGCCTACGGCGTGCGATCGGCGATGCAACGCCTGCCACCAGCGTCGGCCCCACCGCACCAGCCCCGAGTCACGTCCGCGCCATGAAGGCGCTGCTCGTGGCGATGGCCTCGGACCGCGTGCCGCCGGATCTCCGTGTCGAGGAGACGCTGCGCCCGGTCAAGCTCTGGAGCGAAACAAGTTTTTCGCTGCTGCGCACGTACGAAGGGCGGGGCCTGATCGGCGAGCTCTACCTGTTGGAGAACCTCGGCCCGCGCCAGCTCGATCTGGCGGAGCAGCAGTTCGACCGGCCTAACGGAGCGCTCACCACCGAGGTGGCAGGGGTCGCGATCGACCGGCTCACGCTTGGACCCGGCGAGACCACGCGCGTGTACGTGATTCGACGGGGAGGTGCGCGATGAGGTCCGCATCGACATCGCCCCAGGCCTCGCGACTCATCGGGTCAAAGTCCTACTGGTTCGCATGGCGAGAACGCGCTCGCGCGCGCATTGACGCGTTGAGCCCCCGCCAGCGCCAGTACGGCATTTTGACCGTCCTGCTGGGCAGCGGCATCGCACTGCTGTGGATCGTGTTGAGTTTGAGCAATCCCGCGCCGGATCGTCAGCACGTTGACCCGACGGTGCAGGGCAACACCAGCGTCACCAACGTCGGTGTCCTGCCTCCCGGTGCGCAGCTCAATCCTGTTGACCAGTGGGTGGGCACGGCGGGCCGCAAGTTGGCGCAGTACGAGACCGAGCGGGAGGAACAGAGCCGTCTCAACAAGGACCGCCAGAGTTTTGAAACCCGCACGATGCAACGCTTTGCGGAACTGGAGCAGCGCCTGACCTCCGCACAGCAGGGGGCGCTCGCCGCGAGTCCGTCGACGGGTGTGAACGCATTCCCGGAGTCCGTGCAACCCGCACAACCCGCGCACCAGGGGCAGGCGGGGCCGCCTGCACTTTCAGGGCAGCCCGCGCAGTCCGCGCCGTTCCCGCCATCCCGTACTTCCGCGCCCTTCCCTGCGGCTTCGACCGAATCCGGTGTCCCGCCTCGCCCTCCCTACGCCTCGGCGACTCCGGGCTTGAACTCGGCCCCGGACATGCCGCCGGGCACACCCTCGGACCTGTCACTCGATTCGCGATCGACCCTGCCGCCTTATGCGACCCCCTTGGCCGCCCCGGTCATCTCGCGTGTGAGTTTGGGTGCCGGAAATCTGCAAAGTCCCGTGCGCGGCGATGACGCGGTCTCGGACACGATGTCGCCGCCGCGCAGCGCTGCACCCACCGCACCCGCCGCACCCGCCACGGCACCCGGTGTTCCGACCGTAGCCACCTTCCTGCCCGTCAGCTTCACGCGGGGCACGTTGTTGGGCGGACTTGATGCTCCCACCGGCGGTCAGTCGCAATCCAATCCGCAGCCGGTGCTGATTCGGCTTTCGGACAACAGCGTGCTGCCCAATCAGTTTCGCGGCGAGTACAGGGACTGTTTCGTTATCGCCGCCGGCTACGGCGACATCAGTTCGGAGCGCGCCTACCTTCGCACCGAGAACCTGTCGTGCGTGCGGGATGACGGCGCAACGCTTGAGGTGCGCATACAGGGCACCGTGTATGGCGAGGACGGCAAGGTCGGCATGCGCGGGCGGCTGGTGACCAAGCAGGGCCAGATGCTTGCCAACGCCTTGCTCGCTGGTGTCGTAAGCGGCATCGGGCAAGGCCTGTCCACATCCAGCACCAGCTACAGCTCGTCGCCGCTGGGAACGACCGCCAGCATCGACAGCAGCGCGGATGCCTACCGCGCGGGCATCGGCAGCGGGATGGGCAGAGCGCTCGATCGCCTGGCGCAGTACTACATCAAGCTCGCCGAGAACACGTTCCCGGTCATCGAGGTCGATGCCGGACGAGAGATCGATGTGGTGATCACCAAGGGCGTACGAATCGATGTCCCGACCCCGGGACGCCCGCGGGACGCCTCCACGTCCGAGACCGGCGATGGGCCTGCCATCGGCGAGTCGCGAGGGCCGCTAGGCCCGTCTCGTCTCGCTTCTCCTGCAACGCGTTACCTGGAGACGACCAGTGAGCAGAACAACTGACGCCACAAGGCCAGCTGGCGTTGCGAGAACACGCCGTGGGACACGCTTCGCGAGCATGGCCATCGCTGCTGCGCTGCTCGAATCGCCATGTGCGGCGTGGCCTCTGGGGGCGGCAGACGAGGCAGACGCGGCAGACGCGGCAGACGCGGCAGAGGCTGCAGAGCCTGCAGATGCGGTGAATGCGGCGGCGGATGCGGCGAGAACGCCGGAGCAACGGACCGTCCATTCGGCAACACGGACCGCTCCGATCGGCTCGAAGCGGCCGGCGGCCCCGCTTGCACGCGCATCGTCCCGCCACTTGCTCGATGCGCTCCGAAAGGCGCACCCCGGCACGCAGTTCGACGACGCCGTTCTCACCGAGGTGCCCGAGCTCTACGAGGTCTGGATGAATGGCACGGTCGCGTACGTATCCTGGCGCAACCCACGCTTCTTCGTTTTCGGACGACTCTTCGACACGCGGACGATGCGCGACGTGACCGCGCCACGTCTGGCGTTGCGCGCCACGCCCCCCGAGGGCTCTGAGTCGGCGCCCGCCCTGACACTCGAATCTGCGGCCGGACCGGCACCTGAATCGGCGCCATCGGCATTCCGGCCATCCGGCCGTGATTCGGGGGATGCTGCAAGTGCAGCACGCACTGACGGCGCCGACGCCGCCGGCCGCCACGATGCGCATGACAATGGTTTGCCCATCGTGCCCTACCGGCAGCTCCCGCTGACGGATGCTTTGCGCACGGTTCATGGGAGAGGCGAACGCCAACTCGCGATCTTCAGCGATCCTGGTTGCCACTACTGCCAGCAGCTCGAGCGCGAACTCGCCGGCCTCTCCAACGTCACGATCCACACGTTCATCGTGCCGTTCCAGGGCCGCAGCCGCCCCGTCGCCATCTGGTGCGCGGCTGACCGCGATCGAGCTTGGCGGCAGTGGATGCTGCAAGGGGATGAGGCAACGCACAGTCGCTCGCAAGACTGTGCGCATCCCATCGATCGGAATCTGGCCTTGGCGCATCGCTGGCAGGTGAGCGCCACCCCCACCTTGATCTGGCCTGACGGACAGCGGACGGTGGGCTACGCGAGTCGGGAAGTGATCGATGCGCGCCTGAGCGCGGTCACGGCAGCGCAAGTCTTTTTGTCCCACCCGTCGTCCATCTCCACCGCTGGGCCGGCTGCCTTGGCCGCAACTTCGGTCGCCACCTTGCCCATGACCTCGCACGCCACGGCACCGGTCACTTCACCGGTCACTTCACCGGTCACTTCAGCTGCAAGGTCGCCCGCACTTTCGACCACATCGTCCTTTCAAACAACGTTCGCGATCTCTCGCGCCCCCGGGGTCGGACGCCTGATGTCCGTGGAGGACAAGCCATGACGCCTCCAGTGTGCTCTTACGAGGGAAAGCTCCTGGGACGGTCGAGGTGCTTGCAGACGCTCCGGCGCCGCGTCGGCCATGCGGTCGCGCTGGGCGCCACCAGCGTGCTCAGTGCCTGCGTGAGCATGTCCGGCCTCGGCGGCGAGGCCAAGTACGCTTGCGCCGCCCCTGAAGGGGTCGCCTGCCAGTCGGTGTCGGCAAACTATGCCAACGCCACGCGTAGTGGCGCGACAGGGCAGCGCTCCAGTTCACGACCGGCGCCAGGCGTCAACATCCGCGATGGATGGGACGCGGAGCTTTCTGGCGCAGACCGCTCCGCGCACGCGTGGCGCACCCAGGTCCGCGTGCTCAGGCTCTGGACCAAAGCCTGGGAGGACGCGGACGGCGACCTGTGGGATCAGGGATACCTGTACGTACAGGTCTCCAGCGGCTCCTGGCGAATCGAGCACATCCGTCAACTGGCCCGCGATCGCTTCACGCCCGTGCGCCCTCCCCCCGGTGCCTCGGCGCCGATGGTCGAGCACGACACCGAGTCCGCAGAGCCATCAACGCTTCCTGCACCCGACGCATTCTCGGCGCCATCAACATCCACAACGCCCTCATCGCCGTCATCACCCTCATCACCCTTGACGCCGTCCGCTCCCTCGGCAGCGTCCGCGGCTCGTGGCTCCGCCGCGTCGACCGACAGCTCGGAGCGTGCGGGGCGCCTGGATGGCGGGGATCGCGGGTATCGCGGGGATCGCGGCAATCGCGGCAATCGCGACGATCGCGAGGAACGCTTGCTTACGACGTCACCGGATGTTCGCCAACGCGCTGCGATACGAACGCTTCCACGGCTCCTTCCCCCATCGCGGTCGCCCGCCAGAGCCGATGCCGCTCGCCATCAGTGAGGCCTCTCCATGCACAACGCATCTCCTTTGTTGAACGAGGTTCAGGTCAATGGGGCAACCGGCCCTTCGATCAAAGCGTCGATAGAGGCGACGATACAGACGTCGAAGGACGCTTCGATCGACGCATTGTCTGAGGCATCGGCCAATGCGCCGAGGCACCCGCTCTTCGGTGGCTCAATGCGTCGGCAGGCTGCCGCCCCGGTGTCTGCATTTGCGCCGGGCCGCTCCGCCGCCATGTTGCCCTCCGAGCAGTTCGCCAGCTGGCTGCCATACGCCGCCTACATCGGCAATGAGCAGATCTTCGTGAACCGCGATGGCCTGGCATTCTTGCTGGAGGTTACGCCGCAATCCGGCGCTGACGAGCGCATGGCCGAGGTGCTGGTCTCCCTGTACGCGAACTGCCCGCCCGACACGGGCATTCAGTTCCATCTCTTCGCCTCGCCTCACGTACGCAACCGGCTGCGCGACTACACCAACCTGCGCGTCGAGGACGTCGATCAGATCGAGCGTTCTCGCTCCGAGGGCTACCCGGTTCCCAACCAGAACCTGTTCCGGCGCCTGGCCCGGCAGCGTGTCAATCACCTGCTGCGCGGCACCCAGGAGTCCCTCACCGGCGGCTTCCATTACACGCTCCGTGACTTCCGCTTGATGCTGAGCGTGACGGTCCCCGGGAATGCGCAGGACCTCAGTCGGCGCGAGACGCTGCTGGCGCTGCGCGACTCCATGCGCGCGACACTCCGCTCGGCACTCCTGCCCAGCAGGGTCTGCGACGCTGCCGATCTCATCAACTGGTGTGCTCTCTTCACCAATCCGGATCGCATCGCCCATTCCGACGAGCCGGACCTGAACTACGACGACGACCGCTGGCTGCATTACGACGACGGCCGGGAGATCCGCGACCAGATCGTGGACTTCGACACCGTCCAGGACGCCAACGCCAACGGCCTGACCCTGTGGAAGGAAACCATCCCGCAGGTTCTGGAGGCCAGGTTCTACTCCGTCAAGAGTTTCCCCGAACGTTTCGCGCTGTGGCAGATGGGCTCGCTCATCGGTGACCTGATGCAGCCGTCGCTCCAGTACACGGCACCGTTCCTGATCACGCTGGGCGTGCACGTGCTGGACCCGAGCGCCATCAAATCCACCGTCACCGCCAACCACCTGCGCGCGACGCAGAACGCGAAGTCCAAGATGGCCGACGTCATGCCCGACGTGCGCAAGAAGCTCGACGACTGGGCGGCGGCAGCCGAGGCGATAGACACCGGCGGCAGCCTGGTGAGCCTGTACGCACAACTGGCGATCTTCACGGCGCCGGAGCGCGCCGGCGCGGCGCACGAGGCGGCCAACGCCATCTGGCGCGCGCGCGGCTTCCAGCTCAACGCCGACGCTTACCTGCATCGGCAGGCCTTGCTCGCCAGCTTGCCGATGACGCTCACGCCGCGTTTTCACCGGGATCTGGCCAAGATGCGCCGCGTGACGCGCAAGACCATGGCCAACGCGATCCACATGGCGCCCCTGATCGCCGAGTGGCGGGGCACGCCCACGCCAGCACTTGTCTTTGGCGGGCGCCGCGGCCAGCTGATGACGCTGGACCTCTACGACAACGACCTGGGCAACTACAACTTCGCCATCATCGGCGCGCCGGGCTCGGGGAAGTCCGTGCTCATGAACGAGCTGGCCTGGTCTTACCGCGCGGTGGGCGCCAAGGTGTGGATGCTCGACCTGGGGCGCAGCTTCGAGAAACTCTGTCGCAAGGCAGGCGGCACCTACATCGAGTTCCGCCCCGACGTGGCGCTGTGCCTGAACCCGTTCTCCGTCGTGCGCGACATCCACGAGGACCTGGACATGCTGGTGCCGGGCATCTCCAAGATGGCCTCCATGCAGCACCCGTTGGAGGAAGTTCAGTACAAGGCCATCTCCGCCATGGTGCTCAAGCTCTGGCGCGCGCACGGATGCGATCTGACGATCACCGGGCTGCGCGACGCGTTTCGCTCCGGAACGCTGGAAGAGCTCGGCATGGTGGGCGACCAGCGCATCAAGGACCTGGCCATCATGCTCAACCCCTACGCCAAGGGCGGGCAGTACGAGCGCTTTTTCGAAGGCCGGGCCAACGTCGACTTCTCCAACGACTTCATCGTCATCGAGAACGAAGAACTCAAGCGACGCCCGGACCTGCACGCCGTCGTCAACATCTTGCTGCTGCACCAGATCACCGGCGAGATGTACCTCACGCGCAATCGGCGCAAGGTGCTGTTCATCGACGAGCTCAAGCAGCAACTCGGCGACGTCGGCGCGGACGACCCCGTCAAGGCGGCGGTCGTGGAGGAAGCCGCCCGTCGCGCGCGCAAGTACGGCGGTGCGCTCGGCACTGCCACGCAAAGTGCCGACGACTACTACGGCTCGGCGCAGATGGAGGCCGCTTTCAACTGCTCGGACTGGGTGTTCCTCCTGCGTCAGAAGCCCGAGTCCATCGAGATGCTCGACCGCAAGGGGCGCCTGGCGATGGACGAGCCCAAGAAGCGGCTGCTGAACTCGTTGCGCACCGAGGCGGGTTCGTTCTCCGAGCTCTACATCTCCTCGCCCGTGGGCGAAGGCGTGGCGCGCACGATCCTCGATCCGGCCACCCACCTGCTGTTTTCCAACAAGCTCGAGGACAACGCTCCACTCGACGCATTGCGTGCCCAGGGCTTGTCGATCGACGAGGCGATCGCGGCGCTGCTGCGTCAACGGGGACATGCGCTATGAGCCGGCCAGCCGTTGCGCTCCTGGTCAGCGCCCTGCGTCAACTGGGCGTCGCCACCGTTGCCGCGAGCCTGGTCACCGCCACCGCGCTGCAGGCCTATGACCGCTTCGTGCTGCGGCCGGCACTGACGGTGGGCGTGGTCGATCTCGCCGAGGTCTACCACGCCAAAGAGGCCGAGTTCACGCGCTTGCTGACCCGAGCCAGCACCGAGGAAGACCGTGAGCGGGCGTTGGCCCTGGCGCGGGCATTCGCGAAGCGTCTGCCGGCGGCGCTGGACGAGCTGCCCAGGGAGTGCGCCTGCGTGGTGTTGGCCAAGTCAGCAGTCGCAGGCGCGCCGCACGCCCGCGACCTCACTCCGCTGTTGCGGCAGAAGGTGCACCTGCCATGACCAACGAATCCAGGGGGCGCGAGGCCGCTTCCGTCCCTTCCGTCCATTCCGTCCCTTCCGTCCCCTCCGCCGTGTTGGCGCATTCCGCGCCATGCGCTCATTCGGTCCCTTCAGTCTCGTCTGCCGGGTCGATCCGACATCGCCGCCGGCCACGCGAGTGGCAGCGCTGTTGCCAGCACATCTGGCAGCACTTCTGGCAGCGCCAGAAACATTCACACCGAGAGCTCATGGGAATGATGCGTCGGCGTTGGTATCTCGTGGCTCCCGTCGTGGCGATCTGGACCTTGGCTTACATCCGCCTCTTCATCGACCCCACGCCGCGCGTGCCGCTGCTTTTCAACTGGACGCCCAGCTTGCCCTATCACGTGGGGTGGATGCACGTCGGCGCGCGCACGCCCGGTCGCGGCGACCTCATCGTGTTCGCGTTCTCCGGCGGAACGCCAAAGCCGTTTCCCGGCCTGCAGGGACAGCCTTTCTTCAAACGCGTCCGGGGACTACCCGGTGACGTGATCACGGTCCAGGGTCGCACGGTCCTGGTCAATGGCGAGCCGATGGGGCTGGCAAAGCCGTTCACGCATGACCGCCGGCCCCTAACGCCCATCGCACCCCTCGTCATCCCACCGGGTCAGTTCTACGTGCAGGGCGCCAGCGCGGACAGCTTCGATTCCCGTTACCAAGAGAGCGGCCTCGTAGCGCAGGGGCAGATTGTTGCCCGTGTCCACCCGTTGTTCTGAGGAGCAGCCGAATGCATCGCTACCGTTCGCTCATCAGCACGTGTGTCGATCACTGCAAGCGGTGCCTGCACTGCACGAGCCAGCTGCGACAGCGCGGCTTGTGGCATCGCGACTGTCGCCCCGATCGCTCCGGTCGCCCTGGCGATCCTTCGCGGTGCCGCAAGGGCGAGCGCTGCAGCTGGGCGCGTATTTGGAGGCACCACCAGACGTTTCGCAGCGGGATGGTCCGCGTGCTCGTCGGGGCCGCTGCCGTCGCCTTCATCGTCGTCATCACAGCAGTGACCACATGCGCAGCCGTGGCGTTCATCGCCCTATGCGCTGCGGCCAACGCCGCCTTTGCTCAGAGCAGCCCTGCATTCGGCGCGCTCACTCGGGAGGCCCCTCCTGCACCATCGATGTCGACCAACGCGTTTTCAGGGGATGTCGATGCGATGTCGCTGGCCGACTATTTGGGGCTGCTGCGACAGATCTCGCCGGCTGCGGAACAGGGTGCTCGAGATTTTCTCGCGGCTTTCCTGCTGCGTTGCGGGCGGGAGATGACGACCCAGGAACTCCATCGATCGTTTGCAGGAACGGCCGGCGACCCGGTGCTGATGGGGCTCATCCGCGCAGCGCAGCGCCAGGATCCAAGCGACCGCCGTGACCTGACGCGGTCTCTGCGGTGTCCCGCTGGAGCGGCAAGATGAAAAGCGATCCGCTTATTCAGATCCCAGCTCCGGGCATTGCGCGTGATGCCTCAGGTGCCTCACCCCCGTCGCAGACCGCCCAAGCCTTGGACTGCACAAGCCGTTCACTCCTCCAACCGTCTGACCCGAGCGAGGGGGCGCCGGGAGCGGCCGCCCACACCGTCGCCCACACCGCCGCCCTCCCCGCCGCACTCCTCCCCATCCCTGCGGCCGTCCCTGCGGCCGTCCTCGCCGCCACCCTTGCCGCCATCCCCTTTGGCATCTCGGCGGCCATCCCCGCGGCCTTGGCATCGTGCGCCATCATCGGCATCACCGCCATCACCGCCGTCCCGGTCGCCTCGGCGATGGCTGCCGAGGCGGCGGCCCCCGACGCCGGCACCTTGGGTCCCACCTATCCGATCACCGAAGCTCACCTGCTGCAGATGATCGAGCAGCGTTTGAGAGAGGCCGCGCGCACCGGCGAGCTCTCGCGCATCGAGGACGAGGCCCGCAGTCGCGGTGCGCACGCGGTCCGTCATCCCATGCCGGTTGTCGAGATCGTTACTACCCGCGTTGCGCGCAGCTTCCTCTTCGATCCAACGTTCGTGCTGGGCCGCAACGTGCTCGGACCTCGCGGAGAACTGCTCTTCCCAGCGGGCACGAGAAGGAATCCGCTCGACGTGACATCGCTGAGCCGGCCGCTGCTGTTCTTCGACGCACGCGACAGCCGCCAGGTCAGCCAAGCCCACGCAGTCATCACTCAGCACCAAGGGCGCGTGAAACCGATCCTGACGGCAGGCTCGTACCTGGAATTGATGCAGGTCTGGCGTACCCCCGTCTACTACGACCAGGGCGGCATGCTGACGCGCCGGCTCGGGATTCGGCAGGTGCCGGCGATGGTGACGCAACAAGGTCAGCGACTGCGTGTGGACGAGCTGGAGGTCGCCCCATGAGATGGCTTTCACACGCCGCGGCGCGTCTCATGCGCCTCGTCGGACGCGCGAGCCGGAGCCTGCACCCGCGCGCCTCAGTGCACATCCGACGGGATATCCCGCGGGGCACCCCACGGGTCATCGCACGCGACTCATCACGAGTCGCCGCAGAGGTCAATGGCGCGGTGGCGAGACTCTCCGCAATCCGCGCCGCCGCCCCGGCCGGCATGCTGATCGCGATGATCATCGCTTTTGCTCCCGTGGACGCGGCGCGCGCCGCCGGCGCCGGGACCTGCACCGGTCAGTTCCCCAACCCGATCACCGACATCTGCTGGAGCTGCATCCTGCCCATCAGCATCGGCAGCGTGCGGCTCGGGAATCTGGGTGACCAGGAAGACATCGACAACCCTTCGAGCCCGCTGTGCAGTTGCGGCACCAACCCGACCATCGGCCTCACCGTGGGGTTCTGGGAACCCGCGCGCCATGTCGAGGCCGTGCGCAAGCCGTTCTGCCTGGTGTCCCTGGGCGGCCTCGACCTGAACCCGGGACTGCCCTCGCCTGAAGGCGCGCGCTTCACACATGCGGAAGGCGACGGAGACGGCGGGGCGTTCTACCAGGCCCATTTCTACGTGAACCCGGTCCTGTTCTATCTCGAGGCTGTGGCCGACTTTCCCTGCCTTGAGCGCGGCTCGTTCGATCTGGCCTACCTCACCGAAGTGGATCCCCTTTGGGGCGATGACGAGCTCACCCTGATCCTCAATCCGGACGCCGTGCTGTTTGCCAATCCGGCAAGCGTCGCGGCGTGTGCGGCGGACTGCGTCGCCGCGTCGGCCGGGTTCGGTATTCCCGAGCTCTTCTGGTGCGCGGGCTGCCAGGGTGGGCTGTACCCGATGAATGGGCACGTGCCCTACCACCTCGGCGGCGTGCGCACCGCCGCGCTGATGGCGCAGCGGCTCACCGCCAAGATGCATCGTGAACTCGTGGCCTGGGGCTGGCACGGCCAGCGCGGACTGTGCGGTCCGTACTTCGAGCCCATCATGGACAAGCGGGCCTACAAGACCCAGCTCACCTATCCCACTCCCAACACGACCAAGGAAGCGGGCAAGTGTTGTCAGCCGTTCGGGCGCACGACGGTCCTGTGGGGTGCCGGCATGGAGTACCCAGTTCGCGGCGAGGACTTCGCCTTCATGTTGTTCCGAAAGAGGAACTGCTGTGTCGGCTACTGATCTCATCATGGCGCCCGGCTGGATCGTCGCCCGGGCGGTCGCACGCACCATCGCCGGTGTCATCGGCGGTGTTATCGGCGGTGTCATCGCCCGTGTCATCGCACTCGCCATCACGGTGGCGATGTCCTCGCCATGCTGGCTGGGCTCGGCGGAGGCGCAGGTACTGTCGACCCCGGCGACAGCGTCCGCGTCCGCCGCTGCCGTCGCGGCCCCCGCCGTCTCAGGCCCGCGTCGTCGCTTAGGGACCGGCACTCAGACGGAGACGAGGACCGCGACCGGTACTGCGACCGGTACTGCGACCGGTAGTGCGAACGGCACTGCGACCACCCCCGTCATGCCGCGCATCACCGACGAGGACATTCGACGGGTGCAGCGGGAGGCGCGTACGCCCACACCCGCGGACATCGAGGCCGTGCGCCGTCAGCACGGGACCCCGGGACTGTCACGGGACCTGCAACGTCATCCAGGGCTTGCGACCGCTCAGGGACAGCCATCACCGTCTTCGCAGGCACCGCGCATCGACGCCCTGCCGTTGCCGCTGTCCAATACCCCGATCGATCTCGAGGCCATCGCGCGCGGCTACGCGGCGCAGGCGGAAGGGCCCCCAGCAAACGGCGCCACCACGGCCCCCGGGCTGCTGGTATTCGTGAGCCTGTCGATGCCCCGACCCACCTTGCAAAGGCTGCTCGCGCAGGCGGCGCGCGCACGCGCTGCCGTGGTGCTGCGGGGATTCGTCAACGGCTCGTTGCGCGAGACGGTCCAACTCGTGCAGCCGCTCCGCGGCGCCACGCAGGTGGCGCTCCAGATCGACCCACCGGCCTTCGATCGGTTCGATGTGCAGCGCGTGCCGACCTTCGTGCTGGTGCGAGACGGCGCGCGACCCCAGTCCTGCGCGAGTGGCACGTGTGCGCCGGCCGCGGATTTCGTGCGCGTTGCCGGCGACGTCAGTCTCGACTACGCGCTGGCGCACATGCGCCTGACGCGGCCCGACTTCCGGCACGCCGCGCAGCTCTTCCTTGCCCGACTCGCCGCACACGGTGTGGACCGCGACGGAACCGGAACCGGAATCAGAACCGGGATGCAGAGCGAAGCCGGCCCGGGCGCCGGCAATGTCCCGCGTGCTGCGGGTGATGGCGTCGGCGTCGGCGTCGGCATTCGCGAGACCGGCGCGGGTCCCGGCCCGCACAAGCACTGAGGTGTTGACATGCCCCTCCCTCATCAAATCGTGGTGTGGCTGACGGCGCTGGCCATGTCGCTCTCGCCACCCGCACGGATCGCGCATGCCGCGAGCCCCCATGACGAGGGATTGGCGGCGGGCCAGGCGGCCAACCCGCTCATACGCGGCAAGGTCACTGCACCGAGTGCGTCCGGGCTGGTGCCTGGCTACACGACAACACCGCCGGAGCGTCGGTATTACGGCCAGCCCAGCCTTTCCGGCGCCGCCGATGCGCAGTTCGCGGCCTGCCGTTCGCTGCCAGGCGACCCGGTCTGCCAGGCGCTGCTCGGCGCCCTGGCCTCGGCCAGCACGCCGCGCGAACCGCTCTCGGCGAACGATCCCGCAATACTCGACGCCCGACGCGTCATCGGAGATCCCTCCGGGCAACTCGGGGACATTGGCGCTTACTACCGCGGCTGCGAGGCCGGCAACTGTCCGGCCAACGTGTTCTGTCTTGGCGGCAACTGTTTCGAGACCCGTCACGCGAACGACCCCGACTTCGCCCGCGCCATGTCTTTCCTGGAGGCCGCGCGTGAGGCCGGGGTCTATCTCGATCCGGCCGCTCTGAAGGTGTTCCAAGGAGAGCCTGCCCGGTGCCGCGACCGACTGCTCAAGAACTGCTGCCATGCCAACTCCGCCGGGGCGGGCATGAGCAACCAGAGCATGTTCGGCGTGGGATCGCGCCTCGTCTACGACGTGCTGATGAACGCCAACAACCGCCAGTTCCTGTACCAGGGCATGCAGGCGCTGCTGATGGGCGGTGGCTTTGCCGGCACGTTCACGACCTACGGTGTGACCGTTGCCGTGAACGGCGCTGCACTCCCCGCCGGCTCTGCGGTGCTGTATTCGGGCCAAAGCGTCGTGGTCGCCTTCGATCCGTGGAGCCTGGCCATCGCCGTGGTGATCTACATCGTCATGTCGATGATGTCGTGCGACGAAGAAGAGGGAAAGCTCGCGATGAAGGAAGGCGCACGGCTGTGCCACGCCGTGGGCACCTACTGTTCGTCGTGCATCCGGGTGCTGGGGCACTGCGTCTCATGCACCACGCACACGACCAAGAAGTGCTGCTTCAACTCGTCGCTGGCACGCCTCATCAACGAGCAAGGACGCGCCCAGCTGCGCAAAGGCTGGGGTTCCGCGCAGAACCCCGACTGCTCGGGTTTTACCGTCGCGCAACTCCAGCGGCTGGATTTCTCGCGGCTGGACTTGAGCGAGTTCTATGCGTCCATCGTGCCCCGTCTCCCGGATGCGAGCGCAATTCGGAACCGCAACGCCACGCAGGCCACCCGTTGCTACCTGGGACAAGGCCAATGCCGATGACCTCGCCTGCATCGGAGCTCGGCTCGCGTTCCACGCGGCGCCCTGCACTGGCCTCCCGGGCCCCGCAGGCCTTCTGGAGGCCGTTCGACGCGATGGTCTCGCGCACGCTCAGCGGCACGCAGGTGTTTGGCTGCGCTCCGATGGGCGCCGCGTTGCTCGTGCTGGCCGCCCTCTGCGGGGGAACCGCTCGTGCGCAAGGCCTCGCGCAAGGCCTCGCGCGAGTCCCCGTACCGGACGCCCGACCGTTGCTGCTGGCAGCGCTCGCCGCGGCCGACGGCACCGCGCGCGGCGTCCTGACCGGCGAGCTAGCCGATGCCATCACGCGCCGCTTCGACGCCACGGGCCCCCTGTACATCGATGTCACGACCCTGCGGCGGTATCAACAGACGGGGTGTGCGCGGCTCAACGTGCTCTTCTGGCAGGACGGCGTCAAGCTGCCGGGAGTGGCCGCGCCGCGCCGCCAGACGATCGAATTCGGCTTGAACTACTGCGCCGACGGCTTGCCGCCGCGTTCGCTGCGTTAGGAACGCCATGCGTCGCGTCGCCTTCGTCTGCCTTCGCAGTCTCACCCGGCTCACCCGGCTCACCCGGCTCAGCTGGCTCAGCTGGCTCAGTTGGTTAGGGTGCCTGGGGTGCGTGTCGCTCCTGGCCGGGCCCTTTTGCATGCGGGCGGCACTGGCGCAAGCGCCTGTGCTGCGCGACCCGGTTCGCGTCGAGACCCCAGCTCCGCGCAAGGCGGAGTCAGCCCCAAGAGCGGAACGCCCGCGCGCCGTGGATGTCGCGTACTGGGCAGATGGCTGGCGCGGCTGGCACTTCTATGAGGATCCAGACCTCGAAGCCAGTCCGGATCGCCAGGCGCCGCTGCGCTCCAAACATGACGATGGCACTCCTCCAAGGCGCGCTACCTCGCCCGCACAAGCCCCTGCTGCTGCTGAGCGCGCACCAGAACTGGTGGAGTTCGAGCAATTGCAAAGGACCCTGCAGGACCTTCGCCACATCGCGATCATGCGGCCCACCGAAGTCAACGTACGCCGCTACATGGCACTCGAGGCCAGCGTCGTCGCGCGCGCATCCCACTTCGCCGACGTGGCGCAACGCGTGGCGTGGGCCACGCCGGAACTCGATCCGACCGTCCAAGGCAGACCCGTGAACGCCAAGGCGTTGGAGGTGTTCGAGCAGCGCCAACGCGACGATCGGTCGAGCACCGTTGACGCGCTGGGACGGGACCATGTGCTGCTCTTCTTCTTCCGCTCGGACTGCCCGTACTGCCACGCCTTCGCGCCGACGCTGCGCGGCTTCGAGGAACGCCATGGCCTGCAGGTCGTGCCGGTCAGCCTGGACGGCGGGCCTCTCCCGAACTATCCGAGTCCCCGACGGGATAACGGCATCGCCAGCGCCCTGAAGGTCACCCAGGTGCCTGCGGTCTTCCTCGCCCAACCCTTCAACGCCACGATCACACCGATCGGGTTCGGCGTGCTCTCCGAATCGCAACTGCTCGAACGCATCGCCACCGTGTCGACGCCCGAGTCGCAAGCGATGCTGCCGAGCGCCATGCGGCGCCTGGCGCTGCCGTAGGAGAACCTGATGCAAATGCCGAAGAATCCAAGCCCCGATCGCGACCGTGCCGCACGGGTGAGCCGCGAGCGCCCGGTCCCGTCGCTGCGCCGCAGGCCTCGACTTCGCGCTCCGCTCCTTGGCCTTTTGCTCCGTAGGCAAACATTCCTCTGCCGGTCATTCCTTCACCGGTCATTCCTTCGCCGGTCGTTCCTGCACCGGTCAGTCCTGCACCGGTCAGTCCTGCCCCGCTCGATCCTGCCCCGATCCATGCTCTGCGCCTCAATGCTTCTGATGAGCGCGCAAGGCCACGCCGGCGACCTCAACGCGGAAGTGAACACCATGTTCAATCAGCTCGGCGCCATCGGGAACTACACCGCCCCGGGCGCGTTTCGCGGTCAGGCGTACAACACCTACACCGGGGGCAGCCTCGTGATGCGTTCCCCCAACAAGGTCTATCAGCTCGCCGCCATCCAGTTCCCCAACGCGAAGGCCGGCTGCGGCGGGATCGACATCTTCGGAGGCTCCTTCTCCCACATCTCCGCCGAAGAGTTCAAGAACATGCTGCGCAACATCACGGCGGCGCTGCCGGGCATCGCGTTCCAGCTCGCGCTCGAGTCCGTTTCGCCGATGCTGGGCGGGCTGACGAAATGGGCCAAGGGCCTGGAGACCTGGATCAACAACGCGCGCATCAACTCCTGCGAGACTGCCAAGGCCATCGTGAGCACGGCCGCGGAGGCGGCGGGTTACAGCTCGCAGGAGAGCTGCGCCGACCTCGCCATCGAACTGGGCATGGAAAGCGACCGCGACGCCGCTCGCCGCCGGTGCAAGTCCGACCGACCGGGCATCCTGGGCGCGGCCCGCGCCTCCGGCGATCCCGGGCTGAGAAACCGCGCCCCCTTCGTCGGCAACCTGACGTGGAAGGCCCTGCAGCACGCCGGCGCCTACCTCGACGATCAGGAACGCGAGCTGATCATGAGCATCGTCGGTACCGTCCTCTACTACCCGGAGGAATCGGGGCGGGATCCCGACCCCGTCGCCCCCACGCTGACCTCGATCGGCCAGCTGCTCTACGGACAGGCCGCGGGCGCTGGCGCCGAGGTGGTCCAACACCTGCTGCGATGCAACGACTACGTCAACTGCGACGTGGTCAGCGTCAACACGGCCTACCGGCACGTGCCGTTCACTGCGCGCGTGGAGACGCTGATGCGCTCGATCGCCGCCAAGATCGCGACCCGCGCTCCCATCCCGAACAATTCCCCCGAGGTGGGCTTCGTGAACCAGACCACCGAGCCCGTCTACCGGATGCTGTCGATCGGGGCCAGCATCCCCGGCTCCGGCCTGGCCGACAGCCTCATCGCGCAGTACCGCGACGTCATCGCCGCGGACTACGCCTACGTGTTCCTTGAGCGCAGCCTGCGCCTGGGCATGGCCGCGCTGGACAAGGATTACACGCTGCAGCAGCCTCAGCGCGAACAGGCCAACCGCGTGCGCCAGCGCGCGCAGGCGATGCTGCAGCAGCTGTCCCAGGAGAAGGGACTGCTGTACCAAAAGGTCGGATCATTTCGCGCGGTGGCCGGGCACCTGGAACAGCTCGAGCGTCAGCTGCGCTCGAGCATGCCGCAAAGCGTGGCGGACATGCTGGGGCAGCAGTCCGCGTCGATGTCGCGCTGACCAGCTGCGGCGGCCAGACCGACCTGGCCAGGGTGCCAGGGTGCCGACCATCTCGGCCTGCCTTTGATCCCTGCGCTTGCATCGTCGGAGATCCGCATGTGGGAAATCTACGCCTACCAGAACGCCGACAGCCTGTTCGGCGTGTTCAACGCGTGCGCGGCCATCCACGCCTCGGGCGACTACGCCAGCGCCGTGGCGGCCGTCGCCTTCTGCGGCTTCGTCGCCGCGTTGCTGGCGTATGCGTTCGCGCCGGAAAAGCTCCAGGGCTGGAAATGGCTGGCGTCCGTCACCTTGGTCTTCGCGCTGCTGATCGTTCCCAAGGTGAGTGTGGGCATCATCGACAAGACGGGCGGCGCGCCCGTGAAGGTGGTCGATAACGTGCCTCTTGGCGTGGCGCTCCTGGGCAGCGTCACCAGCACCATCGGTCACACGCTGACAGGCCTGTTCGAGACCGCGTTCCAGCAACTGCCCGGCAACGCCGCGCAGCCGCAGGAGCTGCGCTACGAGCAGCACGGCCTCATGTTTGGCAACCGCCTGGTGCGCGAGACCGCCGCCGTCGTCTTCCAGGATCCGGGCTTTCGCACCGACCTGATCAATTTCATTCACAACTGCACGACCTACGACCTCCTCGACGGCACGCTGGACGCCGCGACCTTCTCGGCGTCCAGCGACGTCTGGCCGCTGATGGGCAAGCCCAATCCGGCGCGCTTCACCACCGTGTCGTCGGGGGCGTCTCCAGGCGGTGGCGGTGGCGGTGGCGGCAGCGGCATCGGCATCGACACCTGCCCCAACGTCTATCAGCTCCTCCAAGCACGACTGCCCGCCCAGCTCACGCGCGTGCAGGGGCGGCTCGCCTTCCAGCTCAATCCCACGCTCCCCGCCGCGGCCGCCGTCAGTGTCATCGCCGCCCAGATCCAGCAGGCCTACCTCAGGAACAGCATCGCGGACGCCGCGGCCAGCGCGGCGGACATCGTTCGCCAGAACGCCATGCTCAACGTGATCCAGGACAGCGCAACGCTGGTGGGGCAGAAGGTCAACGATCCCGCCGCGATGGTGCTGGCCGTGGGACGGGCCCAGGCCGTGGCGCAGCAAAACGCGTCGTGGCTCAACTACGGCAAGGTGGCCGAGCAAGCCCTGCCCGTGTTGCGCAACGTGATCGAGGCGGTGGCTTACGCGATGTTCCCGCTCTTCGTCTTGCTGCTGCTCATGACCAGCGGGCGCGAGACCATGCTTGCGTTCAAGGGCTATGCGGGGCTGCTCATCTGGATTCAGCTGTGGCCGCCCCTGTACGCGATCCTGAACTACATGGCCTCGGTCTACGCCGCCTACGACCTCGCCGCGGCGGCGGACCTGGGCAGCGGCGCGAAGGCCCTGTCGCTGCAAACCGCCTCCAGCATCTATTCGCGCGCCATCTCCGGCGAGGCCGTGGTGGGTTACCTCTCGAGCAGCATCCCGTTCATCGCCTGGGCCGCGCTCAAACGCATGGAGACCATCGGGACGGCCCTGGTCGGCGGGCTGTCGGGCCTACAGGCGGCGCTCTCCGGCGCCACCTCGTCCGCGACAGTGGGCAACACGTCGATGGGCAACGTGGCCATGGACCAGCTTCAGCTCTCGCCCAACCGATCCTCGGCGTTCATGAACCGCTGGCAGGACGACCTGAGCGGCGACGCCTTCACCGCCGGCGTGCTGGGCGGCCGCACGGCAGTGAGCTTGCTGCGCAACCAGGGCTACGCGTCGCGCGTGGTCTCCAGCCGGGTGTCCGAGCAGGATGTCCAAGACGCCAGCCGGCACGTGGCGGCGGCGCGCAGCGAATCGGTGTCCGCCCACCAGGAGCGTTCGGCGGTGCTGGCCGAGTCCTTTACCAAGGGCCTGGCCAAGCTGCATGCCAGCCGCAGCGCCACCGGCACCACCACCAGCGGCTTCGAGCAGTATGGCGAGAACCTCAACCGCCTGGACCAGATCAGCAAGAGCGTGGCCGACACGACCGGATTCACCCAGAGCCAGAGTGCGCGCATTGCGCTTGGCGCGGCGGCGCGGCTGGGCGTCAGCACCCCGCTGGCCGGTCTGCAGGGCAACGTGGCGGCGGACAAGAGCTATCTCTCGTCCTTGTCCAAAGCCGAACAGCGGGTGGTGTCGGCCATGACCAATGAGCAGCTGTCGGAGTTCAAGCAATTCGGCGACCGCGTCTCGCGGGACCGCTCCTTCGCGACGCTCGTGTCCTCGGATGCGCGAGAGGCACAGGAACTCGCGGCCCGTCTGAGTGCTTCCGCGTCGCGATCGGAGCGTGCGGACGCGAGCCTGGTGCACAGCACGGCGTTGTCCGAGCGCATGGCGAGCGCCTACGAACGCGGTGAAACCATCGCCATCGACATCGCGCAGGATCCGCACAACCTGGCGATGTTCACGCGTTTTGCGCAGCGCTACGGGGGCACCAGTGCGTCGGCGATGGCGCTGATGGACGCCGAACTGGCCCGGCAGTCGCTGCGCCCCAACCGCGTCTTCTCCGACGGCGCCAGCGTTCCGGGCGGGGCCGCCGACGTCCGGCGGGCCCATGAGCAAGATCGCGAGTCAACGTCGCTGCGTGTCGATCCACGTGCGATGAACGACTCCCACAGGCAAGCCGTCGAGCGGGCGTCCTGGACCGAGCAGTCGCTGAAGGCGTCACCTCAGACGCGCTCTCGGCGCACCGAGTTCCAGCAGGCGGGAACGAGCGTTCGCGATCGCGTCGACGACGCGGCGGGATCATCGGACCGCCAGGCTCGCGCCGGGGCCACCGCGGACGGGACGCTGCGGTCGTCGGAGTCGCTCCTGTCACGATCGGCCAAACAAGTTGCGGCCGATGCGGAGTCCGTGATCGACGACGCCACCAAAGCGGTGAAGCGCGCGCTCGATGACTGAGCACCTTCAACACCGCAGACCGGGGCGACATTTATCCCTGGGACCTGTGGACAAAGCTGTTGGCTCTGCCTGCAGGTGCATCGCAAGCCGTTGTTCTATATCGCAAAAGCTTGTTCTGCCCGCAAATGAGGCAAGCGGGCGCCTGACGACCGAATTTGAGACTGAGTCTGCGGTGCGAGACAGCGACGTAGCCACGCGGCACCCCAGCGATGTCGCAAGACGTTCACCCCAGGACCGCCTCACACGTGCGCAGCAAAGCGCCCGCCGCCAAGCCAGTGCCGCCGGCGCCGGTCCGCTCAGTCCCCGAACTCCACCACCAGCTTGCGATCGAGTGTCGTGCCGTTCTGTTCGAGCAGCCACTTGCTGGCGAACTCCCGGACCGTCGCTTCGGCCGATGCGGACACCAGGCGCAGGTACGCGGGCGCCGCGCCTCGCTGGGCCAGCGTCGGGCTGAGGTGCTTCACCGCAAGCTCCCGGTTCGGAGTGGCGTCCGGCGAAAACAAGCCTCGCTCCTTCGTCTCGATGCGCATGGTCGACGTGTCAAACGCCACGGGGAGCTGCAGCCGCGGCAGCGGTACCTTGAGCAGATAGGCGCCGTCGCGTGGCTCGAGCTTCCAGTCCTTCGCGAGCGCGATGGTGTAGGTGTAGCGCGCCGTCACCTCCACCCTTGACACCGTCTGGGGCAGCCTGCCGCAGTCGATCAGAGGGCAAGTCCAGGAGGTCTTCCATTCGATGGCTTCCGACCTCTCCAGCTGAGCCACCTGCAACACGCCGCCCGGCGTGCGCAGGACCACGACCCTCGCCGGGTCGATCAGCTCGACGGCCTCGTCCGTGGTGCCCAGGCCCGTCGTTCGGAGTTGAAATCCAACCGCCGTCGCGGCGAGGATGATGGCCAGCCCGCCAATGATGAGCCACTTGTTGCGCGTCATGTCGTGAAAGTCCGTTCTTCCGTGCTTCCGTGCGTCCGTGCGTCCGTGCGTCCTAGCCTCCAAGCGTCGTTCGTCCGTGCGTCGTTCGGCGATGTTAGCCCTCGCCCGTGAGCAGTCCGCGCCACGCGGGCGGCCCGCGAGGCGCTCGGCTGCGGCGTCGGCGTGCCGGTGCTCCCATGCATACTGCAACGATGCACAGGCCCACCAGCGAAGAGATTGCGGCGCTGCCGCTGTACCGCGCCCTCCCCCTTGACCGGATTCACGTGCTTCGCAATCAGGAGCAGTGCGAGGCCGCCGAAGTTGAGCTGCGTCTGGCCGGCCACGTGGGTTTCGACACGGAAAGCAAACCGCAGTTCGTGGCCGGTGGTGAGAACACCGGCCCGCACATCGTGCAGTTCGCGACCGCAGACCGCGCTTTCATCATCCACACCGAAGCGCCCGGCACCGCCGCCTTTCTCAAGGCCATGCTCGAAACCGAGGCGGTGGTGAAGGTCGGGTTCGGTCTGGCGTCTGATCGCACGCCGTTGTTCAGGAAGCTGGGCGTAGCGCTTGCGGCAACAGTGGACGTCTCACGGATGGTGCGGCGCCTCGGGTTCATGGACGACGTCGGGCTCAAGAGCGCGGTGGCCGTGGTGCTGGCGCAGCGCTTTCCGAAATCCAAGAAGGTCACGACTTCGAACTGGTCGCTCCCCCAGCTCACCACCCAGCAACTTCAGTACGCCGCGAACGACGCTCATGCGTCGTTGCTTGTCTTTGAGGCGCTCAGGGACATGGGCGTGCCCGCTGCCGTCGCGCCGAAGACAAGACATCCGCGCAGACGATCGGCCGCAGCCGATGGCTGACATCCCAGGCTCGCCGCCATGCCGCCTGGCCCATTGGTCTTCTCTGGCACCAGCTCGGCGTCGAGTTGGCAGGCATGCTCAGGTGGCTTGTTGGCTTGTTGGCCACTGGTCCTGTGGGCGTGTGGGCTGTGGACACGGTCACCCGGAGTGACCCTGATCTAACGGGAGCACCCTGGCCTGTTCGGTAAAAACTTGCCAAGAAGCATGACGACAAGCCCGCGGCTGCACGTGGGTTCGACCGCCGTGAATTCGTCGGCCAAGTCAGTGTCCCTTGCGATGCAAGAGGTGCAGCTCCCCCGCGCACCACGCGTCCGAGCACTCGCTCTGCTCTACGGCGCCACTCTCCAGCGCCCCAACACCGTGTTCAGCGCGGGCTGGAGCATTTACGCGGCGCGTAAGCCTAGGCCGACCTGCCACGCAAGAGTGCATCCGCGCCCTGAAGCGAGGGCCGCTTTCCCGTGTTGACATACTCGACCAACTGGGCCGCCAATACCTCGGGATCAGCGCTGGCCGTTCGCAAGCCGGCGGGCAAGTTGCTGCTCCGGATGACCGAGCGGACGTAGCCTTGGATGAAGGTTTGCTCGATGACATGGACCGAGCCCAGTTCATAGAACGCGGCCATGCCGCGGATGTAGTCAGCCTTGTCGACGTCGGCAAACGAGAAGGGGATCAGACCTGCGGCCAGCAGCGGAATGTTGGCAGCCAAACGCGAAGTGCGCTTGTTGCCGTTGCCGAAGGACTGGACGTAGGCAACGCGTGTGAGCAGGTAGAGCGCCGCCTCCACCGCAGGGAGCAGGCCCGCCGTGGCAACAATCCGTTCAAGCACTTCCCGCGCGTGATGCGTGCCTGGTCGAAACGGTGGCAGATACGCTGAGTTCTGCAGATTCACGTCCTTGAAGACTCGCGTGACGCCTCGCTGCTCGGCAGGCAGGAAGTGATCAGACTCCGCGAGTTCCTCCCGCCCATGGTCATCAGTGAGCAAGGCATGCATCGCGCAGAGGTTCTCCACTGACAGCTCCCGGTGGGTCCACAGGTGCTCCCCTGCCCGCTTGTGATTGAGTGCCAGGAAGGCGTCCTCGACAGGCTTGTCCTTGGCCCGCTGCCCGTACGCGAAGAGCGCCTCGGTGTCCAGCTCCGAGTAGGTGCTTCCCTCCAGGATGGAGGACCCCCAGCTGAAGTCCACCAGAAAGCCTGAGAGGTACTTGCGGTCCATCGGGTTGGCCAACCCCTGGATCTCGACGCACCGTTCCGCGCGATCGCCGTCGATGTTGGCCGAAGGCTCCAGGTACTCGTCTCGAAACGGCGCAACCGGTCTGCTGGCAGCGGGACGCGCGAAGTAAGCGTCGATGTCGGCGCGCGAGAACGCCGACGTGGTCACGTAGCGCGTGGCTCGCGCGTTGCCGACTGACTTGATCAGCCCTTCCTCGCGAAGTGCGGCCAGATGGCGATTGAGGGTGGCGCGGCTGATTCTGTCCGCAAGCCCGGTCAAGAGCTCTTCGGCCGCAAGGCCTCCTGCACCAGAGGCTTGAACCAACGCAAGGAGTTCGTCGCGCATGAGTAGATTTAATTCGGCTAAGACATTGAAATATATAGCATTTCAAGAATCGTCTCAAAAATTTGAAACTCAATGGAAATCGACTCAGCGTCACCTCAGCGATACCGCGCCAAGCACAGATCGGCGAGGTCCCTTCACGGGCGGAATGCGCACGGGGAACCGATCTTGCCCGATCCTGATCGGGCGCAACGTCGCGTCCATCCTCGTCACGCGCCGTGAGCGGACCTCGACCCATCCAGGCGGCGATAGAAGGTCTCCACGGTTGAGCCGTGCCACGGCTCGCTCGCCCCGCGTCAAGCGTGACATTTCATTCCACACCAACGCTGCGACCGCGGGCGGACTTTGAAGGTCCGTCGGCGGCGCGCCAGGGACGCAGATATGACGCTCAAGGCGAAACTCAACTTTTCGTTCATTGCACTGGTGAGCCTGGTCCTGCTCATGGGGGTGTTCGGCCTCGTGCAGTTGGCGCGCGTCAATGCCGTGGCGCACGATCTCGCGACGGAACAGCTTCCGAGCGTCACGTCGCTGGCCAACATGCGCGCCACCGCCAATCAGATCCGGCGCGCCGAGGCCGAGCATGTGCTCAGCAAGAATGAGCCGGAGATCGCGGCCGCGGATCGGCAGATCGCCAATCTGCGCTCCGTGCTCGCCAAGCAGGAGGAGGCTTACCGACCGCTTGTTGCGCCTGGCGACGAGGCGCAAGGCTTCGCGGACTACCAGAGATTGCGGGACGCATTCCTCACGTCGATGGACAGGGTGCTTACGCTGTCACGCGCCGGCGAGGACTCCTTTTCGCAGGCGCGCGAGGCTCATCTCACGACATCCAAGACCACCTTTGACGCGTGGGTCGCTGCGATCAGCCGTCTCGTGGAGATCAACAACGCGACGGCCAGCGAGTCGGCTCGTCAAGCCTCCTCCACCTATGGTTTCGCCAAGGGCGCATCGTGGAGCCTGATGGTGGCCGCCGTGGTGGTGGGCACCCTCCTCGCCTCGGTGATCGTGCGCAACGTGCTGGGTCAGATCGGCGGCGACCCGGCGGTCGCGGTGTCCCTGGCGACAAGGGTGGCTCAGGGAGACCTCACGACCGAGATCCAGCTCAACAAGAACGACGACCGAAGCGTCCTTGCCGCACTCAAGCAGATGCAGACAAAGCTCAACGGTGTTGTCTCTTCGGTGTTGGAGAACGCTCATGGCGTGGCGACGGCATCCGCGCAGATTGCGCAAGGCAACTCCGACCTGAGCAGCCGCACCGAGCAGCAGGCTTCCGCGCTGCAAGACACTGCCTCGTCAATGGAACAGCTTGGCGCCACCGTTCGTCAGAATTCGGACAACGCCATGCAGGCCAATCAGCTCGCCAGCAGCGCGTCCCAGGTTGCCAAGCTCGGCGGACAGTCCGTGTCCGAGGTGGTGTCCACCATGCGCGACATCAACGAGTCGTCGCAGAAAATCGGCGATATCGTCGGCGTCATCGACGGCATCGCTTTCCAGACAAACATCCTCGCGCTCAACGCGGCCGTGGAGGCCGCTCGGGCGGGGGAACACGGAAAAGGTTTCGCGGTGGTCGCCCAGGAAGTGCGCACCCTTGCCCAGCGCAGCGCCACCGCGGCCCGGGAAATCAAGACCCTCATCGCAACAAGCTCCGAACGCGTCGAGCGCGGCACGTCACAAGTGGACGCCGCCGGACAGAGGATGCAGGAGATCGTCACGTCCATCCAGCGCGTGACCGACATCATGGCCGAGATCAGCGCGGCGTCGCTTGAGCAGAGCCAGGGCGTGGCCCAAGTCGGCGAGGCGATCGGACAGATGGACAGGACCACGCAGCAGAACGCCGCGCTTGTCGAAGAGAGTGCCGCCGCAGCGGAGAGCTTGAGATCACAGTCCGAGCGACTCGTCGGGCTGGTGGCAACCTTCAAGGTCGCATAAGCAGGCATCAAGGTTTGCGTCCAATGGAGGCTCGCCTTGCGTGCGACCAGACCAGTACACGTCATGCCCGAGACGCCCAGCGCCAATCCCGCTCAACCAGATGCGAGACAGTGGCCTGTACTGTCGCTACAGCGGCGACAGCCGCGCTTGCGGGCCGTCCGCGACGCTAGCGCGCCATCGCGGGTAGCTGGCGAGCACGGCTATCGGCACGAAAAATGCCCGAGTGGACGGAAGCGGAACTCTCCGCACATCCAAGGAAATGCCATGAGCACGGAACCCAACCCCGCCATCAACACCAACCCTGAGGCGCACTCGGAGGCGGGTACAGCCCCAAAAGACGGACGAGAGCCCGCGGAGCGGCAGGAGCCGACGGGCGGGGCTGTGCCCAGCCCGAGCCAGCAAGGCCGCCAGACGCCGAGCCCCGAGGACGATCTGCGTGACGCACCCGCTGGCGCGGATCGAGGCAATGTGCAAGGTGGACGCGATGAGGACGACGGCATCCCCCAATCGTGAGCGTCTCGCCACAGGGCGCCATGTAAGAACCTCGGTCCGCAGGACGACCCGAACGTTGAACGGCGGTCTCGTTGATTGATCGGGGTGAGAGCGCCCTACGCTGCGCCAAAGGCCCCCTGCAAGCGCGTCATCAGATCCTCCAGCGCCAACGGCTTGTGCACGACATCGAGCGTGGCGTCCAACGCGCTCTGCACATTCTCGGCGTACCCGGTGATGACCGTGACCGGCAGCCTCGGTCGCTCACCCCGTACCGTCATTGCCAGCTCAACGCCTCCCATCGCGCCGGGCATGACCGCGTCCGTCAGCAAGAAGCCAATGTCATCACCCAGCTGCGGTGTTCGCAGCACGCGCAGCGCATCGTCGGCATTGACTGCCCGGGTGACCTTGAGCCCCAAGCTCGCGATGAGCGCGATCGTCGCGGCGGCGACGTCGTCGTTGTCTTCCGCCACCAGGACGTGGCCGTGGAACTTGCGCCCGACGGCCGTTGAGGAAACAAGTTTCGGCTCGACAGCTCCGGTGACTGCGTCAGATTCGCCAGATCGGTCAGATCCGCCAGATCCTCCAGCTCGGTCAGCTCCTTGCGTTTCGTCGGAACCAGCCGCCCCGTCAGGTCCGACGTCGGCTGCAGGCAAGATCAGCCTGACCGTCGTGCCCTGCCCCACTGCGCTCTCGATACGCAACTCTCCCCCGGCCGCCTCCGCGACGCCCCGCACCTGATTCAAGCCCAGGCCGGATCCAGAACCCCGCTCCTTGGTCGTGAAGAACGGCTCGCTCACGCGGCCCAGGATGTCCGACGGGATGCCATGGCCCTCATCGCGGGCACTGAGGGTCACGAGCTTCTTTCCGCCCTCGACCATCCCGTCCGCGTTGACAACAAACACGCCTCCGTGCGGTTGCGCGTGTTTGGCGTTCACCGCGAGGTTGACCAGCGCCAACTCGAGCTCGGCCGCATCCACGAGCACCGGCGGAAGATTGGAGGCGACGTCCACGCTCAGCGCAATGCTGCGACCCAAGGTCGTGCGCAACAGCTCTTCGATCTCCGGTAGCCACGTGCGCAAGTCGATGACCTCGGGCCGCAGCGTTTGCCGCCGCGTGAGCGACAGCAACTGGCGCGTCAGACGCGTGCCGCTCTGGACAGCTCGGCGCATCGCGGCGTTCTGCGGCTCCGAGGCGTGTTCCGGGTGCCTGACGTTCTGGATGTGGAGGCTGTTGGTGAGGATGGCCAGCAGGTTGTTGAAGTCGTGCGCGACGCCCGCCGTCAGTGTCGACAGCGTCTCGCGCCGGTGAGCTTCGAGCACGCTTTTCTCGCTGGCGGCGCGCAGCCGGGTCTGTTCGTGGAGATCGAGCTGGGCCTGCTGCTCCAGCTGTACGCGCCGACGTGCAATCGCGGTGACGGCGATCAGCAACAGCGTGATGGGCAGCGCCATCGCGCCAACGATCCCCATGGTCCGCACCCAGCCCGACATCAGCGCGGCCTGGCTGAAACTCACCACCACATACACGGGCATTTCCTCGACACGGCGAAATGCCGCCACGCGTGGCTCGCCGGATCTGCCCACCCGACCGTAGACCACGCCTGACGATTCTCCGGATCGGATGGCCTCCAGTGACGGAGAGTCCGCCGCCACGTGCGTGGTTCCCGTCGCAGGAACGGGCCATCGTGCCAGCAAGTCGCCGTCCGTTCGAACGAGGCTGATGGATTCCACGTCCGTGTTCTGCGCCAGGATGGCACGGTAGTAATCGCGGAAATACTCGGGGTTCAAGGAGACCGCAACGATGCCGTTGAAGCGCCCATCCGCGGCCGGGCGCCGGTGGGTGAGGTTGAACAGTTCCCTCCCCGTCTGACGCCCTTTGAGCACCTCACTGAGGTCGAACCCGCGGTCCTCGACGGCCTGCCGGGTGAAGTAGCTGCGATCGATGACGGTGACGGTCGGATCGATGGCGCGGTCGCTGCGCACCACGGGAACCGCCATGGCATCCCACACATTGAGGTTCACCACGGAGGGCACCCCCAAAAGCATGTCACTCAGGCGCTGTCGAACGTCGCTTTCGTGCCGACGAATGACATCGTCGTTGCCCGTGGTCAGCAATGCGGCTTCCAGCGTCAGCTTTTCCGCGACGTCGAAGGTGCGCCGCGCATGTTGGTACACCAGGTCTGCACGTCGCACGACGGTGTCATGAGACGCCTGCAGCGCTTGCTCATAGGTCCACCAGCCGACCAGCACGAACGCGGTCGCGGGGAGCAGCACCGCACCGAATAGCGCCGCATTGAGCCATCGGACCAGCGGCATATCGGCGGCTGTGCCCAGCCTGACATGGCGACGCCGCAGGGCATTGACCCGCGCCACGAGCACACAGGCCCCCCCGAGCACCAGAGCGAATCCGACAGCCCTGACGCCGCCTTCGCGGTTCAGCACATCCGGCGGCATGCTCGGCAGCAAGGTACCCACAAGACAGATCAGCGTCGCCAGGGCTCCTGGGCCTGCTCCCCACATGAGGGCGCAGAACAGTGCGACCGGCGCGGCAATGATGAAGGGGAGCTCGTCGCCCAACGCGGGCTGCAGGAAAGCGCGCAAGGCGATGGCAAGGACCGCCGCGAGCGCGGCCGCCAGCCATCTGGCTTTAGCCGCGATGCTCGGGTGGCGAAAGCGAAAAGAGGGCATGGAGTCCGGCATTGGGGCGACCCGCAACTATGCCTCGATTTGTCCGTGAGGCTTGGTGCGCTCGCTGCCGTCCTTCCGTCCTCCCGTCCTCCCGTCCCCGCTCTAGTTCAACTGGATCACCCCGTCTCCAAAACATCGCGTCTGTTAAGGATGCAGCGAGCAGTTGCGTGACGACCCCTCCTATTGAATCTCAAGCCCTGCTTCGGCCAGGCGAGCGGCCAGTTCGTCATGCTGCATCTGGAACTTGGCGTCGTTCTTCCTCGGACCTTTCGTGACCTAGCAATTGTCCGCATGAAAATTTCGGTCAAATGCCCTTCATACGGTCATTTCACCAATATTTCAATTCCACAAACGGCCCGCCCGAACCTCGTGATTGGGTGTTCCACCGCCTTTCCTCAGGCGCCGGCGCATCAAATGCCCGGGCGAGATCTAGCTGCGGCTGGATGCGCGGCCCGTATTCTGGGCATACAGCCTCCCCGCCGCTTTCAGCCCGCCCATCGCGAACGCATGCAGATGCAAGGCCAGGTCCTCGCGTGGCGAGGCGACGAAGTCGCGCAGCGGCGCGATATAGCCGTTCGCGCCAACCAGCATCATCAAGCCCGGCGCGCCTGTGCTCACCAAGCATCGCAAAAGCGCCGGCTCGCCGACGGGGATGCGCGTGACCCCGCTCAAGATCCCCAGAACGATCTGCAGCTTTGGCGCGATCTCCTGGTTCAGCAGCACATGCGCGTTGGCCGTGGGCGCCAACAACTCCCGGGCCAGCACCCGGGTGGGCCAGCCGGGCACACCGCTCGTGGCCTGCAGGAACTGGTCGATCAGCAGCCTGACCTTCTCCGATCCTGGCCGCTTGCCGCTGGCGATCTGTTGAAGGACCTCCAACCGGATGACCCGCCGATGCGCCTCCGCCAACACCGCCTGGTAGAGCCCGTTGCGACTGCCGAAGTGGTAATTGATCGACGCGACGTCCGCGCCCGCATGTTTGGCGATCGACGTGCTGGTCGTCTCGGCGAAGCCGGCCGCGGCAAAAAGCAATCCGGCCGATTCCAGCAACCGCGCGTAGGTCTGATCCCCGTCGGCACGGGTGGCGCGGGGGGCGCGCGCGTGGCTGGTGGCGCGCACCGGATTCACGCTCGCCGAGGGCGCGCCGGGCTGCTTGCCCTTTAGTTGAGTCATCCGTTTAGTTTAAAAGCGATTGAGATTAGAGTCGATTCCCAGTTCAAGCCCCAACGCTGCCCACATGAAGAAAGCTCTGATTCTCGGCTTCGCCGCCTTGCTCCTGATCCTCGGATCGGGTGGCTGGTGGTGGCATCGGCAGGCCGCGAACAAGGACGATGGGACGCTGACGCTGCATGGCAACGTCGACATCCGTCAGGTCTCGCTGGCCTTCGACGGCAGCGGTCGCGTCGCCGAGGTATTGGCGCAGGAAGGCGACCGCGTGCACGCCGGCGCCGTGGTCGCGCGACTGGACGTCAGCACGATGAAGCTGGAGGCGGAGCAGGCCCGCGCGCAGAGCGAGGCGCAGCAGCAGGCGCTGTTGAAGCTGCGCAACGGCTCCCGACCCGAGGAACTGGCTCAGTTGCGCAGCCGAGTGGTCGCCGCGAAGGCGGACGCCGAGCGCGCGCAGGATGAGGTGGCACGACTGCAGGAGGTCTCGGCCAGCACGCGGGGTCGTGGGGTGAGCGCCCAGGATCTGCAGCGCGCGAGCACCGCGGCCCAGGTCGCACGTGCCAAGCTCGACGAGCAGATCGAAGCGCTCCGGCTTGCCGAGCGCGGCGCGCGCAAGGAGGACCTGGCGGCGTCCGAGGCGCAGGCGAAAGCCGCCCTCGCCCGCGTCGCTCTGCTTGAGCACCAGATCGCCCAGGGCGAACTGAAGGCGCCTTCGGACGCCACCGTACGCTCCCGCCTGGTGGAGCCGGGCGACATGGTCTCGCCGCAACGTCCCGTTTTCGCACTCGCGTTGGCCGGGCCCAAGTGGGTGCGGGTGTACGCCAACGAACCCGACCTGGGCCGAGTCAAGC
The DNA here is from genome assembly GCA_946886855.1 of uncultured Roseateles sp. The sequence continues at coordinate 32,147 of CAMPJJ010000056.1, forward strand.
CGGGCACGCACGTCAGCGTGACAACGGACAGCGCGCCGACGACACCATTGCAAGGCGTGGTCGGTTTCGTCTCGCCGGTGGCCGAGTTCACGCCGAAGGCCGTGCAGACCGACGAGCTGCGCACCAGCTTGGTCTACGAGGTGCGCGTGCGGGTGGACGACCCGCAGGACCAGCTGCGCATGGGTCAGCCGGCCACCGCCCGATTTCCTGTCGCCACCGGCAACTGAGCGATGAGCGTCGGTGAGCCGACCGTCGTCGCGCAGGGCCTGCGCAAGACGTTCAAGGGGAGCGGGGGCGGCGAGGTCGCGGCCGTCGACGCGGTCACGATGCGCGTGCGCGCTGGCGAACTCACTGCGTTGGTGGGCCCCGACGGGGCCGGCAAGACCACGCTGCTGCGGATGATCGCGGGATTGATGACGCCGGACGCGGGCTCGCTGACCGTGCTGGGCACCGACGTGGTCCGGCAGCCTCAGGCGGTGCAGGACCGGATCAGCTACATGCCGCAGCGCTTTGGCCTGTACGACGATCTCAGCGTGCAGGAGAACCTCGATCTCTATGCCGATCTGCACGGCGTGCCGCGGGACAAGCGCATCGACCGCTTCCAGCGCCTGCTGGCCATGACCGACCTCGCCCGCTTCACCGACCGCGCCGCGGGCAAGCTGTCCGGCGGCATGAAGCAAAAGCTCGGCCTCGCCTGCACGCTGGTGCGCTCGCCCGAGCTGCTGCTCCTCGACGAACCCAGCGTCGGCGTCGACCCGCTCTCCCGCCGCGACCTGTGGACGATCCTCGAGCAGCTGATCTCGGACGAGGAGTTGAGCGTGATCGTCAGCACCGCCTACATGGACGAAGCCGAGCGCTGCGCCCAGGTCTTCGTCATCAACCAAGGCCGGGTGCTGGCGCAAGGCGCGCCCGACGTGCTGAAGGAGCGGGCCAAAGGCCTGAGCTATCAGGCCACGCCGCCGCGGGGGATGGCCGCGCGGGACCTCCAGGCCAGCCTCATTGATGCAAGGGACCGCATCGTCGACGCCGTGCCCAAAGGCGGTGGCGTGCGCTTCATCCGCCAAGCACACGTGCCCCAGGACGCGTTGACGGACTTGCTCGGCGAGGCCGAGGTCAAGGTCCGACCCCATGAACTCGAGGACGCGTTCATGATGCTGCTGCGCGAGCAGACGCCGCCAGGCGAGCACGCCGCGAGCGCGGCGGCAGACGCGCCGGTCGGCACCGTCCGGCCGCGCGACGGCAAGCCGGTCATCATCGTGCGGGACCTGGTGCGCAAGTTCGGCGACTTCACCGCCGTGGCGAGCACCTCCTTCGACGTCAAGCGCGGCGAGATCTTCGGACTGCTCGGCCCCAACGGCGCCGGCAAGACGACCACCTTCCGCATGCTCTGCGGCCTGCTGCCCCCCACCAGCGGCCATCTCGAGGTCGCGGGCGTCGACCTGCGCACCGCGCGGGCCAAGGCCCGACGAAACATCGGCTACGTGTCGCAGAAGTTCGCGCTCTACGGCAACCTGAGCGTGCGCGAGAACCTCGAGTTCTTCGCCGGCGCCTACGGTCTGCGCGGTCGGGCGCTCGCGGACCGCGTGAAGACCGTGATCGAGCAGTTCGATCTGGATCCCGACGCGACCAGCGGCCAACTGCCCGGCGGCTACAAGCAGCGCCTGGCGATGGGGGCAAGCCTGCTGCACGAGCCGGAGATCCTGTTCCTGGACGAACCGACCAGCGGCATCGACCCGTTGGCGCGCCGCGCCTTCTGGCGCACCATCACCGGCCTGGCCCAACGCGGCGTGACCGTCATCGTCACCACCCATTTCATGGAGGAGGCCGAGTACTGCGATCGCATCGCGATCCAGGATGCCGGCCAGGTGCTGGCGCTGGGCACGCCGCGCGAGGTGCGCGCGCAGGCCGGCGCCGAACATGGCAGCGACATGAACGACGCGTTCATCGCCATCGTCGAGCAGGGTCGCCAGTCGGCCGGGAAGCCAGGGACATGAGCGATCGAACGCACGGCGGGTTTCTCCGGCGCTTCACCGCGCTGCTGCGCAAGGAGTTGCGCCAGATGCTGCGCGACCGCAGCAACCTGGCGGTCGGGCTGCTGCTGCCGGTGATGCTCATCCTGCTCTTCGGCTACGGCTTGTCCTTCGACGTCAGGGACGTGCGACTCGCCGTCGTGATGGAGGACAACTCCCCCACCGCGCGCGACGTGATGGCCGGTCTGAGCGGATCCGAGTTTCTGTCGCCAGTGTGGATGGCCAGCCAGACCGAGGCGGTCCAGGCCATGCGCGAGGGCCAGGCGGTCGCGATCCTGCGCGTGCCGTCCAACTTCTCAAGCGAGCTGGCCGCCGGTCATGCGCAGGTGCAGCTGTTGATGAACGGCGTCGATTCGAGCAGCGCCGCGGCCGTCGAGGGCTATGTCGCCGGCGCCATCGGCCAGTGGGCGCAGATCCAGAACGCGCGCCGCGGCACGAGGGTCGAGACGCCCGGGATCGAGCTGGTGCAGCGCATGTGGTTCAACGAGGCCAACACGAGCACCTGGTATCTGGTGCCGGGGCTGATCGTGCTGGTGATGACCCTGATCGGCGCCTTCCTGACCTCGCTGCTGATCGCGCGCGAATGGGAGCGCGGCACGCTGGAGTCGCTCTTCGTCACGCCCGTGCATTCGCTGGAGATCGTGCTGGCGAAGATCGTTCCCTACTTTGTCGTCGGCGCCATTGACCTCGTGATGTGCCTGCTGGCCGCGCGCTTCCTCTTCGAGGTACCCATGCGGGGCTCGCTCGTCGTGATCGTCCTGGCTTCGCTGCTGTACCTGATGGTGGCGTTGCTGCTGGGGTTGTTCATCTCGGGCAGGACGCGCAACCAGTTCGAGGCCAGCCAGCTCGCGATGCTGGCCAGCTTCATGCCGGCCATGATGCTGTCGGGCTTCGTCTTCGATCTGCGCAACGTGCCGCTGGTGGTGCAGCTCGTCAGCCAGTTGCTGCCGGCCACCCACTTCATGAGCCTGATCAAGACGCTGTTCCTGGCTGGGGACAACTGGCCCATGATCCTGCGCGACTGCGCGATCCTGGTGCTCTACATGCTGGTGCTGCTGTGGGCCACCCGCGCCACGCTGCGCAAGACTCTGGACTGATGCCCATGATCGAAGGATTCATCACCGGTCTGGGGGCCATCGGCTTCCTGATCCGCAAGGAGCTGCTGGCGCTGTTCAAGGAGCCCAGCAGCCGCGTCATCCTGCTGGTGCCCGCGCTGCTGCAGTCCTTGCTGTTCGGCTACGGGGCCACCTACGACCTGACCAACGCGCCCTATGCGGTGCTGGACCTGAGCCACGGCGCCGCCGCGGCCAGCGTCATGCAAAAGCTCGACGGCACGGGCGTGTTCCGACGCCAGGCGATGCTCGTCAGCACCACGCAGATCGCGTCCGCCATCGAGAACGACGACATGCTGATGGTGCTGGTGTTCCCGGCCGACTTCGAGAACCGGCTCGGCGCCGGGCAGAGCGCGCCGCTGCTGATGGTGCTGGACGGCCGCAACTCGTCCACCGCCGGCGCGGCCGCGGCGCAGGTAGGCGCCATCGTGGCCTCGATCAATGCCGGGCGCGCCGGAGCGCCGGCCATCAGCATCGAGCGGCGCGCCTGGTACAACCCCAACCTCGAATCGCGCTGGAACATGATGCCCGGCCTGATCGCGGCGCTGAGCTTGATCCAGACCTTGATGATCGCGGCGCTCTCGGTGGCCCGCGAGCGCGAGCAAGGCACCTTCGACCAGTTGCTGGTGACGCCTTTCACCCCGATGCAGCTGCTGATCGGCAAGGCCATCCCGTCCATCCTGGTCGGACTGGCGCAGTCCACGATCATCTTCCTGATCATCGTGTTCTGGTTCCGGATTCCGTTCGCCGGCTCGGTGGCGCTGCTCTACCTGGGCCTGGTCACCTTCACCATCGCCGCCGTCGGCATCGGGCTGTCCATCTCGGCGCTGTCGGTCAGCATGCAGCAGGCCATGCTCTACACCTTTTTGCTGATCATGCCGTTGATGCTGCTGTCGGGGATGCTCACGCCGGTCAGCAACATGCCCGAGTTCCTGCAGATCGCCACGCTGGTCAATCCCTTGCGATTCGGCATGGACTTGACGCGCCGTGTCTACCTGGAAGGGGCAGGCCTGCATGAGGTCGCGCACGACTTCGTGCCCATGCTGGCTGTCGCCGCCGTCACGCTGCCGCTGGCGGCCTGGCTGTTCCGCAACCGCTTGGCGTGAATCCCATGAAGCACTCCTCCCTCCTCCTGGCCGCCGCGACGCTGCCCCTTGCCGCCGCTCTGACACTCTGCGGTTGCGCGAGCCCCTCGACCTTTCCCAGGCCCGAGACCGCGACCCCGAGCGACTGGTCGCAGTGGCGCACCGGCGACGCGGCGCTACCGCGTCCGGTGACGACGAC
>CAMPJJ010000057.1 GCA_946886855.1 uncultured Roseateles sp.
GACCGGGGGAGAGGCCGGGAGAGGTGTCGCTGAAGTCGTCATGGCCGTTCAAGATTCCTGGACAGAATGCTGGGCGTCCTTGGGCGTGGTCCGGGCGCGCAGCAGCGTCGCCCCCAGGCCGGCCACGACGATCAGCAGGATGCCGATCCACGAGAGCAGGCCCAGCAGGTCACCGAAGATCAGCACACCATACAACGCCGAGAACACGATGCCCAGGTACTGCAGCGACGCGTTCACCAGCGGCTTGCCGGTGCCGTAGGCGCGCGTCATCAGCAGTTGCGCGGCGGTGGCCAGCACGCCGACGGCCAGCAGCAGCGCCGCGCCGGTCCAGGTGTGACCGTGCCAGCCGCCGTGCGCCACGATCGTCGTCAGCGCCCCGGCGACCACGCCGCCCATCGAGAAGTAGAAGACGATGCGGAATTCCGGCTCGCCCGCCCGGCCTAGCGACGTCACCTGCAGGTAGGCCATCGCCGACAGCATGCCCGACGCGAGCCCGGCCAGGCCGTGCCAGACCTGCTGGTCCTCCATCGCCGGCTGCAGCACCAGCCCGACGCCGACGAAACCCAGCAGCACGGTCACCACCAGGCGCGGATCGACCTTGGCCGCGCCCATGAGCACCGCGCCGCCGATCAGGAACAGCGCCATCCACACCGAGGACATGTAGTTCAACGTCATGGCGGTGGCGAGCGGCAGCTTGCTGATCGCGAAGAACCACAGCGACAGCGCGATCACGCCGGACAGGCTGCGCCAGAAGTGCATCGCCGGCACGGAGGTCTTCAGCGACAGCCCCTTGGCCCGCGACAGCGCGAACAGGAACAGCGTGCCGACCAGGCCGCGGTACATCACGATCTCGCCCGCGCCGTAGTAGGCCGAAGCCAGCTTGACGCAGACACCCATGGTGGCGAACAGCAAGGTCGCCAGGACCATCAGCAGAGGGGCAGACATATGCGCTTGATTCTCGCGCCGAAGGTCGGGCTGGCCTGTCGCGCGTCGCCGCAAAAACGAACGCCCCGCAAGAGCGGGGCGTTGTGCGCACCCGCGTGGGTGCGAAGGGGCTGGACGATGCGCGTGAGCGCGCCGTCGCTGCGGCGTCAGCGTTTCATCAGCCCGCGGTACCACTCATGGAAGTGCTTCATGCCGTCTTCCATCGGCGTCTGGTACGGGCCGACCTCGTTGTCGCCGCGCTCCATCAGCGCCTTGCGGCCGGCGTCCATGCGCAGCGCGATCTCGTCGTCCTCGACGCAGGTCTCCATGTAGGCGGCCTGCTGGGCGTCGATGAGCTCGCGTTCGAAGGCGATGACCTCTTCCGGGTAGTAGAACTCGACGATGTTGGTCGTCTTCTGCGGGCCCTTGGGGAACAGCGTCGACACCACCAGCACGTTGGGGTACCACTCCACCATGATGGTGGGGTAGTAGGTCAGCCAGATGGCGCCCTGGTCCGGGGACTGGCCGCCCGAGAACCCCAGCACCTGGTCGTGCCACTTGGCGTAGACCTCGGAGCCCGGTTTCTCGAGCGCCTTGTTCACGCCCACCGTCTGCACCGAGTAGTCGCGGCCGAACTCCCACGCCAGGTCGTCGCAGGTGACGAAGTGGCCCAGCCCCGGGTGGAACGGGCCGACGTGGTAGTCCTCCAGATAGACCTCGATGAAGGTCTTCCAGTTGTAGTCGCACTCGTGGACGTGGACCTTGTCGAGCTGGTAGCCGCTGAAGTCCAGCGCGCCGCGCGGACCCAGCTTCGCCAGATCGGCGGCGATGTCCCGGCCGTTGTCCTCGAACAGCAGGCCGTTCCACTCGCGGATCTTGTAGCGGTTCAGGTGCAGGCAGGGGTCCTGCTTGAAGTGCGGCGCGCCGACCAGCTCGCCCTGGAGGTCGTAGGTCCAGCGGTGCAGCGGGCAGACGATGTGGCTGCGCGTGTTGCCGCGGCCGCGCAGCATGACCGCCTGCCGGTGCCGGCAGACGTTGGAGATCAGTTCCAGGCCTTGCGGGCTGCGCACGATGGCGCGTCCTTCGCCCTCCTGGGGCAGGGCGTAGTAATCGCCGACCTCGGGCACGGCGAGCGCATGGCCGAGGTAGCGGGGGCCGTGCTGGAAGATCAGTTCCTGTTCGCGGCGGAACAGGTCCTCGTCGAAATAGGAAGTGACCGGTAGCTGGGGGTGGCTGGGGGTCGTGCTGCCCGTGCCGTTGCCCGGACTTTTGCGTTCAAGCGCGCTGAGAGGGATGCTCAGGTCGGACATGATCCAAGAGGGTCTCCAAGACTCCAATGTCAACCGTGACGGCCGCCCCCAGGTTGGACGGGCATGCGTGGGACTGAGATGGGGGACTGCCCGCCGACCCCTTTTAGGGGATAGGTGCGGGCAAGGGAACCGGTGATTGTACCCGGGCCGCCATTGGAGGGGAAACGCGAGGGTGTCAAGCTTTACCCAGCGCCCGAAACACCCGCTGACGCCTGTGGCGGCGCACTCACATCCCCCGACGGTCGGAAGACGGGCGGGGTGTTGACGGTGCTTACAATCCTCATTTTCGCGTTTTGAAATGAGCAAGCCTTCCGCCAGCGCCAAACCGGCGCCGCCCGCGTCCCACGAGCAGGAGCCTGCCAGCTACGAGCTGGCGGTCGAGGAGTTGGAACGTCTGGTGCAGGCCATGGAAGCCGGCCAACTGCCGCTGGATCAGCTGCTGGCCAGCTACCAGCGGGGAGCCAGCTTGCTCAAATACTGCCGCGCCCGGCTTCAGGCCGTCGAACAACAAGTACAGGTCATTGAAGGTGGCGGCGCGCAGGCTTGGGGAGATGAATAAGTGGATGCAGGGGTTTTCGAACGTTGGGTGAAGCAATCACTCGAGGAAGTCGAGCACGCGCTGGAGGCCTGGGTGCCCGAGGCGGCGCCGGCGGGTCTCGGCGAGGCCATGCGGTATGCCGTGCTCGGCGCGGGCAAGCGCTTGCGCCCGCTGCTGGTGCTGGCCGCGGCCGACGCGGCCGGCGGCCAGCGCGAGGCCGCGATGCGCGCGGCGTGCGCGGTGGAGCTGATTCACGCGTACTCGCTGGCGCATGACGACATGCCCTGCATGGACAACGACGTGCTGCGCCGCGGCAAGCCGACGCTGCATGTGCAGTACGGCGAAGCCCAGGCGATGCTCGCCGGCGACGCGATGCAGGCGCTCGCCTTCGACGTGCTGACGCCGGACGAGGGCGTCGCGCCCGCCTTGCAGGCCAGGCTGTGCCGCCTGCTGGCGCGCGCCAGCGGCTATGACGGCATGGCCGGCGGCCAGGCGATCGACCTGGCCAGCATCGGCAAGCCGCTGGACGAGGCCAAGCTGCGCGACATGCACCGCCGCAAGACCGGCGTGCTGCTGCAGGCCAGCGTCCTGATGGGCGCGGCTTGCGGCGAATTGACGCCATCCGCGTGGGAATCGCTCAGCCGTTACGGCGCGGCGATCGGCCTGGCCTTCCAGGTCGTCGACGACATCCTGGACGTGACGCAGGACAGCGACGTGCTGGGCAAGACCGCCGGCAAGGATCAGGACAACAACAAGCCGACCTACGTCAGCGTGCTGGGCCTGGAACCCGCCCGCGCGTACGCGCTCCGCCTGCGGGACGATGCGCATCAGGCGCTCGCCGGCAGCGGCCTGGCCGACACCGCCTGGCTCAGCCTGCTGGCTGACAAGGTGGTCGAGCGCGACAACTGAGATCCGGGCCGGATCCCGCCAGGGTCCGAGCCGGATTCGACGACAAGGAGAGGCGACGCCATGAGCGAGAACCCATCGAACGCGACGGCCGCGCAGACGCTGCTGTCGACCATCGAGAGCCCCGCGGACGTGCGCCGGCTGTCGCGCGGTCAACTGCCGCAACTCGCGGACGAGGTCCGTGCCCACATCCTCAACAGCGTGTCCAAGACCGGCGGCCATCTGTCGTCCAACCTGGGCACCGTGGAGATGACGGTCGCGCTGCACTACGTCTATGACACGCCGCGCGACCGGCTGGTGTGGGACGTCGGCCACCAGACCTACCCGCACAAGATCCTGACAGGCCGTCGCGACGCGATGGCGACGCTGCGCCAGCAGGGCGGGATCTCGGGCTTCCCGCGCCGCGACGAGAGCGAATACGACACCTTCGGCACCGCGCACTCGAGCACCTCGATCTCCGCCGCCCATGGCATGGCGATGGCCGCGAGGATCAAGGGCGAGGCGCGCCGCGTGGTCGCGATCATCGGCGACGGCGCGATGACGGCCGGCATGGCCTTCGAGGCGCTGAACAACGCCGGCGTCGCCCATGGCGGCCTGCTGGGCGACGTGCTGGTGATCCTGAACGACAACGACATGTCGATCAGCCCGCCGGTCGGCGCGCTGAACAAGTACTTCACCCGGCTGATGAGCGGCAAGTTCTACGCCGCCGCGCGCGAAGGCGCGAAGTCGGTGCTCAAGCACACGCCGCTGTACGAGTTCGCCCGCCGCTTCGAGGAGCACACCAAGGGCATGTTCGTGCCCGGGACGATCTTCGAGGAATTCGGCTTCAACTACGTCGGTCCGATCGACGGGCATGACCTGGACGCGCTGATCCCGACGCTGGAGAACCTGCGCGACCGGAAGGGCCCGCAGTTCCTGCACCTGGTCACGCGCAAGGGCCAGGGCTACAAGCTGGCGGAGGCGGACCCGGTCAAGTACCACGGCCCGACGCCGTTCAATCCGGCCGAAGGCATCAAGCCGTCGACCACGCCGGCGAAGAAGACCTTCACGACGGTGTTCGGCGACTGGCTGTGCGACATGGCCGAGGCCGATCCGACGCTGGTCGGCATCACGCCGGCGATGCGCGAGGGCTCGGGCATGGTCGAGTTCCATAAGCGTTTCCCGACGCGCTACTACGACGTCGGCATCGCCGAGCAGCATGCGGTGACCTTCGCCGGCGGCCTGGCCTGCGAGGGCCTGCGCCCGGTGGTCGCGATCTACTCGACCTTCCTGCAGCGCGGTTACGACCAGCTGGTCCACGACGTGGCGTTGCAGAACCTGCCGGTGCTGTTCGCGCTGGACCGCGCGGGCCTGGTCGGCGCCGACGGTGCGACGCATGCCGGCAACTACGACATCGCCTTCACCCGCTGCATTCCGAACATGAGCGTGATCACGCCGTCGGACGAGAACGAGTGCCGCCAGGCGCTGTACACCGGGCACGTGCACAACGGGCCGGTGACGGTCCGTTATCCGCGCGGCGCGGGCATCGGCGCGGAGATCCAGAAAGAGATGGTCGCGCTGCCCTGGGGCAAGGGGGAGATGCGCCGCACCTCGTCGCAGCCGTCGACCGGCGGCCGCGGCGCCGCGCATGCGCCACGCATCGCGATCCTGGCCTTCGGCACGCTGCTGCATCCCGCGCTGAAGGCGGCGGAGGCGCTCGACGCGAGCGTCGCCAACATGCGTTTCGTCAAGCCGCTGGACGTCGCGCTGGTCAAGGAGCTGGCCCTGACGCACGACGCGCTGGTGACCGTCGAGGACGGCTGCATCATGGGTGGCGCCGGCAGCGCGGTGCTGGAAGCGCTGCAGGCCGACGGCCTGTCGCTGCCGGTGCTGCAGCTGGGCTTGCCCGACGAGTACGTCGAGCATGGCGAGCCCGGCAAGCTCATGGCGCAGTGCGGCCTGGATGCCGCCGGCATCGAGCGATCGATCCGCGAGCGCTTCCTGTCCACCGTGACGCCGGTGGCGATCAAGGTCGCCTGAGCGGCGGACGCTCGCCCACGAGCGTCCCCGTCAGCCTTCGAACGGCGCTGGCCTTGCGGTCAGCGCCGTTTTGCCTTTCCAGGCGCGTGTTGACTGGCCATCGCGGGCGCGAGCGCGCGTTTCACCGCATCGATGAAGTCCTGCGTCAGTGCATGGGCGGCGCGATGCAGCGGCCACAGGGCCTGGATGCGGAAGGGCACCGACACCGAGAACGGCCGCAGGTGCAGATCCGGTCCGGCGCACGCCCGCGCGGTCAATGGATTCACGAGCGCAATGCCCAGGTTTTTCTGAACCAGCGCACAGACCGCGATCGCGCTGTGTGTCTCCATTTGCAGACGCCGCCGCACGCCGGCACCGGCAAAGATGGCGTCGAACTGGCGGCGGTAGGGATCCTCGGCCGACAGGCTCACGAAGCGCTCGCCTTCGAAGTCCTGCGGCGTGAGCACCGCGCGTTCCAGCAAGCGGTGGCCGGCGGGGAGGACGCAGACCTCGTCGAGCTCGGCCAGCGTCTCGCTGCGCGTGCCGGGCACGGTCGCGGACACCTCGCTCAGGCCGATGTCGAAGCGCTGGGCGGCCATCCATTCCTCCAGCAGGGGCGACTCCTGCGGCGTCAGCGTCAGCGCCGCCTGCGGGTGCCGGGCCAGCCAGTCGGCACTCGCGGCGGGCAGCAGCGCATGCGCCAGCGCCGGCAGCGTGAGGACGCGCAGGCGTTCGTCCTCGGCGCGTCCCAGCGACTGGGCGCGGGCGACCACCTGGTCCAGCCCCTGGTAGGCGCGCTGGACTTCCTCGAACAGCGCCATCGCCCGCGCCGTCGGACGCAGCCGTCCCGACGCGCGCTCGAACAGCGCGTAGCCGAGCAGCGAGGCCATCCGCGCCAGGTCCCGGCTGACCGTCGGCTGGGAGGTGAACAGCAATTGCGCGGCGCCGGTCACGCTGCCGGCGGTCATGACGGCGCGGAAGACTTCGATGTGGCGGTGCGTGATCGGCAGGGACATCGCGGAAGGATATCAGTGCATATCAAAAATGAATCCGATGGGAAAAACAAAGCATTTGATTGAATGAAGCGTCGGAGGGATGCTTGCCGCAGTTCCGATCTGCCGATCTGCCGATCTGCCGATCTGCCGATCTCCATCCATCCCAAGAATTCCCGCCATGCCGCAAGCCCTGACCCCCGCCCGCGAACAGCAACTGCAGGCGCTCACCGCCAAGTACGGCACCCCGCTGTGGGTGTACGACGCTGCCCTCATCCGCGAGCGCATCGCCGCGCTGAGCGGGTTCGACACGGTCCGTTTCGCCCAGAAGGCGTGTTCCAACACCCACATGCTGCGGCTGATGCGGGAGCGGGGCGTGAAGGTCGACTCGGTGTCGCGCGGCGAGCTGCTGCGCGCCTTCGCCGCCGGCTTCACCGTCGGCACCGGCGCGGACGCGATCCATTCGGACATCGTCTTCACCGCCGATCTGCTGGACCGCGAGACGCTCAAGACGGTCGTGGAGCACCGCGTTCCGGTGAACGCCGGCTCGATCGACATGCTGGAGCAGCTCGGCGACGTCTCGCCCGGCCACCCGGTGTGGCTACGCCTCAATCCCGGTTTCGGCCACGGCCACAGCAACAAGACCAACACCGGCGGCGAACACAGCAAGCACGGCATCTGGCACGAGCAACTGGCGGACGCGCTGGCGGTCATCGCGCGCCGTGGACTGACGCTGATCGGGCTGCACATGCACATCGGCTCGGGGGTGGACTACGACCACCTCGGACGCGTCTGCGGCGCGATGGTCGACCTGGTCCGGACGGTGAAGGCGCAGGGCCAGGACCTGCAGGCGATCTCGGCCGGCGGCGGCCTGTCCATCCCCTACCGGGCGGGGGGCGAGCCCATCGACACCGCCCACTACTTCAGCCTGTGGGATGCCGCCCGCAAGGAAGCGGAACGGGTGGTCGGGCACGACCTGGCCCTGGAGATCGAACCCGGGCGCTACCTGGTGGCGGAATCCGGCGTGCTGCTGGCGGAGGTCCGCGCGGTCAAGGCGCAGGGGCGGCAGCACTTCCTGCTCGTCGACGCCGGCTTCAATGAACTGATGCGGCCGGCGATGTACGGCAGCTTCCATGCGATGAGCCTGATTCCTGCGGACGGGCAGCGCCGCGCGATCCAGGAGACCGTGGTCGCGGGTCCGCTGTGCGAATCCGGCGATGTCTTCACCCAGGCCGAAGGCGGCGTCGTGCTGGCGCGGGAATTGCCGCAAGCCCAGGTCGGCGACCTGCTGGTCATCCACGACACCGGCGCGTACGGAGCCTCCATGTCCAGCAACTACAACAGCCGGCCGTTGATCGCCGAGGTGCTGGTCGACGGCGCCTCGGACCGTCTCATCCGCCGACGCCAGACCGTCGAGGAACTGCTCGCGCTGGAAGCCGTTTGAACACCGTCTGGCGGGGTTGACGACCATTTGACGGCGATATGACGTTTTTGCTATCGCACAAGCTATTTTTGATAGCCTGCTTCAATAGGCTGAGCCAATAGGCCGCATTGGGGAATTCAAACCCACCGATAGCCTGGGCCCCCTATCATTCTTTCCATCCCATCAACCCCAGACAGCGAGTACGAAGCAATGTCCCTGATCAACACCCAAGTCCAACCCTTCAAGGCCCAGGCGTTCCACAACGGCAAGTTCATCGAGGTCACTGAAGAGTCGCTCAAGGGCAAGTGGTCCGTGCTGATCTTCATGCCGGCCGCCTTCACCTTCAACTGCCCGACGGAAGTCGAGGACGCGGCGGACAACTACGGCGAGTTCCAGAAGCTGGGCGCCGAGGTCTACATCGTCACGACCGACACGCATTTCTCGCACAAGGTGTGGCACGAGACCTCGCCGGCCGTCGGCAAGGCCAAGTTCCCGCTGGTCGGCGACCCGACGCACGCCCTGACGAACGCCTTCGGCGTGCACATCCCGGAAGAAGGCCTGGCCCTGCGCGGCACCTTCGTGATCAATCCGGACGGCGTCATCAAGACCCTGGAAGTGCATGACAACGCGATCGCCCGCGACGTCAAGGAAACGCTGCGCAAGCTGAAGGCTGCCCAGTACGTCGCCAAGAACCCGGGCCAGGTCTGCCCGGCCAAGTGGAACGAAGGCGACAAGACCATCGCCCCGTCGCTGGACCTGGTCGGCAAGATCTGAGGATCTCGCCCGCGGGTGCGGGAGACCCCTCTCCGGAGGGTCTCCGGCCCGACCGGTGATCCGGATGAGGACCTTCCTCTCCCCCTCACTGCAGAAGCACCGCGCGTGGACCGTTCCGGTCCGCGGGCGTGTGTGTGGCCGCCCCTTTGATCTGACAGGGAGGCCGGTTCTCGAAGTCGCTTGAAAAAACTGAAAGGAAGCAACGATGTTGGACGACAACCTGAAGGCGCAGCTCAAGGCCTACCTGGAGCGGGTCACGCTGCCGTTCGAGATCGAAGCCTCGTTGAACGACTCCGAGAGCGCCGCAGAGCTCAAGCAGCTGCTGCAGGACATCGCCGCGATGTCCGACAAGATCACGCTGAACCTGGACGGCAACGATGCGCGCAAGCCGTCGTTCAGCCTGAAGCGCACGGGCACGGAACAGAGCCTGCGCTTCGCCGCCATTCCCCTGGGCCATGAGTTCACCTCGCTGGTGCTGGCCCTGCTGTGGACGGGCGGCCATCCCCCGAAGGTGGAGCAGTCCACCATCGACCAGATCAAGGGCCTGGATGGGGACTACCTCTTCGAGGTCTACATGTCCCTGACCTGCCACAACTGCCCGGACGTCGTGCAGGCGCTGTCGCTGATGTCGGTGCTGAATCCGCGCGTCAAGACGGTGGTGGTGGACGGCGCGCTGTTCCAGGACGAGGTCAATGCCCGCGAGATCATGGCCGTGCCCACGATCTACCTGAACGGCCAGGAATTCGGCTCGGGTCGCATGACCGTGGAAGAGATCGCCGCCAAGCTGGACACCGGCGCGGCGGAGAAGGACGCGGCCAAGCTGTCGGCCAAGGACCCTTATGACGTGCTGATCGTCGGCGGTGGCCCGGCGGGCGCGGCGGCGGCGGTGTATGCGGCTCGCAAGGGCATCCGCACCGGCATCGCGGCCGAACGCTTCGGCGGCCAGGTCAACGACACGCTGGCGATCGAGAACTACATCTCCGTGCTGTCCACCGACGGCCCGAAGTTCTCGATGGCGCTGGAGTCGCACGTCAAGGATTACGGCGTCGACGTCATGAACCTGCAGCGTGCGGATGAACTGATTCCGCCCACCACGCCGGGCGGTCTGGTCGAACTGAAGCTGGCCAACGGCGGCTCGCTCAAGAGCAAGACGGTGATCATCTCGACCGGCGCGCGCTGGAGGAATGTCAACGTCCCCGGCGAGCAGGAATACAAGAACAAGGGCGTGGCCTACTGCCCGCACTGCGACGGTCCGCTGTTCAAGGGCAAGCGCGTGGCGGTGATCGGCGGCGGCAACTCCGGCGTCGAGGCGGCGATCGACCTGGCCGGGATCGTGTCGCACGTGACGCTGCTCGAATTCGGCGATCAGCTGCGCGCGGACGCGGTGCTGGTGAAGAAGCTGGAAAGCCTGCCCAACGTCGTGATCCTGAAGCAGGCGCAGACGAGCGAGTTCACCGGCACGGCGGGCAAGCTGGACGGCTTGAACTACGTCGACCGCGCCACCGGCGAGAGCAAGCGTGTCGAGGTCGAAGGCGTGTTCGTGCAGATCGGCCTGGTGCCCAACACCGAATGGCTGCGCGGCACGATCGAGCTGTCCAAGCACGGCGAGATCATCGTCGACGCGAAGGGCCAGACCTCGGTTCCGGGCGTGTTCGCCGCGGGTGACGCGACGACCGTGCCGTTCAAGCAGATCATCATCGCGGCCGGCGATGGGGCGAAGGCGGCACTGAGCGCCTTCGATCACCTCATCCGCAACTGATCTCCAGCGCTGCGACGACCCTCACCCCCACCCTCTCCCGCGGTGCGGGAGAGGGGGCCACCCTGGCGCCGTTCCTACTCCCTCTCCCGCACTGCGGGAGAGGATAGGGGTGAGGGCCAACGGCCGTTGATCACCGCCGACTGCGCCAGAGGCTCTCCGCGCTGTAGACCGCGAGCGCCGACCAGATCAGCACGAAGCCGACGAGCCGAGCGCCGGCAAGCGGCTCGTGATACAGCCACACCCCGAGCAGGAACTGGATCGTCGGGGACAGGTATTGCACCAGGCCGAGCGTCGTCAACGTGATGCGGCGAGCACCGGCGGCGAACAGCAGCAGCGGCACGGCTGTCAGCGGTCCGGCAAGCAGCAGCCAGGCGATGTGGCCGGCGTCGCCGGTTGCGAACGCGCTGGCGCCTTGACTCGTCCACCAGATCAGGGCGACGGCGGCAAAGGGCGACAGGATCAGCGTCTCCAGCGTCAGGCCCTCGAGCGCGCCCAGGTGCGCGGTCTTGCGCATCAGGCCGTAGACCCCGAAGCTCAAGGCCAGCACCAGCGCGATCCACGGCAGCCGTCCGGCGGTCAGCGTCAGCCAGATCACGCCGGCCGCGGCGAGCCCGATCGCCAGCCGCTGCACCGGCCGGAGCCGCTCGCGCAGGAACACGAAGCCCAGCATCACGTTGACCAGCGGGTTGATGAAATAGCCCAGGCTGGCCTCGACGACGTGGCCCTGCTGCACCGCCCACACGTAGACCAGCCAGTTGGTCGAGAGCAGCAGCGCCGATACCGCGCAGGTCCCGAGGAGCTTCGGCGAACGCAGCACCGGCCCGAGCCAGGCCCAACGCCGCAGCCCCGTCAGCACGACGGCGACGAAGACCATGGACCACAGCGTCCGGTGCGCGATGACTTCGAACGCGCTGATGTCGCTCAGCCGCTTGAAGTACAGCGGGAACAGCCCCCACGCGATGTAGGCCAGCGCGGCAGAGAGCATGCCGGTGCGGGCGTGGGCGATGTCGGCGGCGCTGCGGGTGTCGTTGGTCATGATCCAGCTTCGGAAGTCACGCGGGGCGGCGCCTGCAGGCGCACTCGAGGGCCCGCGATTCTGCCCGCGCCGCGCCTGCGGCGCTGTCGAAACGCGGGGCGCCCATTCGTCATGCGCGGTGGCCCCCCTTTTCATGCGGGCCGCTTCGTCGCAGGATCACCCGCCATGGCGCATGTCGAATTCACGTCGCAACTGCATCGTTACGTCGATACCCCCCAGCTGGACTGCGACGCCGGCACCTTGGGGGAGGCGCTGACGCTCGCCTTCGACTGCAATCCGCGCTTGCGCGGCTACATCCTGGACGAGCAGGGCCACCTGCGCACGCATGTCGCCGTCTTCATCGACGGCCACCGCGCGCGGGATCGGCAGGCGCTCAGCGATCCGCTGACGGCGCAGTCCCAGGTCTACGTGCTGCAGGCGCTGTCGGGCGGCTGAGCGTCGACGATCACCCGGCCATCCCCGCGAATCCTCCGCCAATCCCTCGCCGTTCCCCGGCCATCCCCCGGCCATCGCCCGCCACTCCCGTGTCGAGAACCGCCACGCTCGAACGTCGTCAGCAGTGACGTCAGCCATCGCAAGGAGACACCGATGACCACCACCGCCTGGGCCGCGACCCGCAAGGGTCTGTTCGAACTTCGGAACGATCCCGCCCACGGCGGATGGTCGATCGGGCGACACCGCTTCGTGGGGGACCCCGTCAGCATGGTGCTGCCCGCACCGGCGGGAGGTGGCCGGATGTTCGCCGCGCTCAATCTGGGGCACTTCGGCACCAAGCTGCAGGCGTCGGACGACGGCGGCGTGACCTGGCGCGAGCTCGCCGCGCCCGCATTTCCTGAGCAGCCGGCGGGCGCGGAAGGTCCGCCCTGGAAGCTCCAGCAGATCTGGGCGCTGGAACGCGGCGCGGACGGGCGGCTCTGGGCCGGCACCATTCCCGGCGGGCTCTTCGTCAGCGACGACCAGGGCGAGACCTGGCAGCTCATCGAGACGCTCTGGAACAAGCCCGAGCGCCTGGGCTGGTTCGGCGGCGGCTACGACGCACCGGGCATCCATTCGATCAACGTCGATCCGCGCAACCCGAAGCGGCTGCTGCTCGGCATCTCCTGCGGCGGCGCCTGGCGCAGCGAGGACGGCGGCGCGACCTGGCACATCAGCGCCAAGGGCATGCGTGCCGACTTCCTGCCGCCGGAGCAGCAGGGCGAGGAGAACACCCAGGACCCGCACCGCATCGTCGCCAGCGCGGCGGATCCGGACGTGCTCTGGTGCCAGCACCACAACGGCGTCTGGCGCTCGGTCGACGGCGGTGCGCACTGGGGCGAGATCAAGCCGCCGCTGTCGGGCTTCGGTTTCGCGGTGGCTGCGCATGCGGGCGATCCGCAGACCGCGTGGTTCGTCCCCGGCGTCAAGGACGAGAAGCGCCTGCCCGTCGACGGCGCGCTGGTGGTGAATCGCACGCGCGACGGCGGCAAGACCTTCGAGACGCTGCGCAGCGGCCTGCCGCAGGCGCATTGCTACGACCTCGTCTACCGCCACGGCCTGGCCGCGCACGACGACGGCCGACACCTGCTGATGGGCAGCACGACCGGCAACTTGTGGGCGACCGACAATGCCGGCGACCGCTGGTCGCTCGTGTCGGGGCACCTGCCGCCGATTTACTGCGTCCGGTTCAACTGAATGTTTGCTCCCATTCCGGACCGGGCGCCGCCTCGAGTTCCAGCGCCGCGCCCGTGATCGGATGCGCCAGCGTCAGCCGTTGCGCGTGCAGCCACAGCCGCTGCAGACCGAAATGCGCCGCGAGCGCTCGGTTGAGCGGCCCCTTGCCATGGTTGGCATCCCCGACGATCGGATGCGCGAGGTGTTTCAGATGCCGGCGGATCTGGTGGCGTCGTCCCTGCACCGGCTCGCAGGCGAGCAGCGCCAGTCGCGTCGTCGGGAAGCGGGGATCGGTCGTGACCGGCACCTCGTGCCGACGCAGGCAGGACCATGCGGTCTGCGCTTCCAGATGCGGCTGGCCGGCGGACGGCAGTTCCGGGTCGCGGGCGAGCGGATGGTCGATGACGCCGGCATCGGCGGCGGGCCAGCCGCGCACCAGCGCCAGATAGCGCTTGTGCGTGCGGCGTTCCGCGAGGGCATGGCCGAGCAGGCTGGCGACTTCGGCGCTCAGCGCGAAGACGAGCACGCCCGAGGTGCCGCGGTCCAGGCGATGCGCCGGCCAGACGGGCCGGCCGAGCTGGTCGCGCAGGCGTTGCAGCGCGGCATCTTCCTCGTGCGCGTCGATCGCGGTGCGATGCACCAGCAGGCCCGCGGGTTTGTCGATCACCGCGAGGTGATCGTCCAGATGGAGGAGCGTCAGGGCAGATGTCATCGCTGAAGGGGACGGAGTGCGCACGCCTGGAGCGCTTTTTGCCCTCTTTTCCCCGTTTCGGGGGAGCGGACAGTCACAGGATGGTTCGCCAGAATCCTGTCATGCGGCCTGCTCATCATCGCAGCAGGCCAGAGCGCCATCGATGTCGGTGGCGGGATCCCCCGGTCCGCAGCCCCCGGTCGTTGTTGCAGCAGGAGTTCGCCATGCCTCAGGAGTTTCACATCGGTCACCGGTCCTTCCTGGACCGGGTCGTCCTGGTCTTGGGCAGGGTGGTGCGGCGCACGCCGGCCGTGCGGCTGGTCAGTCGATCTGGCCGTCCACGTACAGCCACACCCCGCGCTCCCGCACGAAACGGCTGAGCTCGTGCATGCGGTGGGCGCGGCCGCCCACCTTGCTGCGCGCGACGAACTCCACTTGCTCGTGGTCGGCGTCCTGGCGGGTGTGCCGACGCACCTCGAGGCCCAACCACTTCAGGTCGTGCTCCCCCCGATCGAGCGAGGGCGGCCGCGTGCTCGGATGCCAGGTCGCGAGCAGGTACTCGATCAGGTCCATCGTGTAGGCGGTGTACCGGGAGCGCATCAGCGCCTGGGCGTCCGCGGCGACCAGCGCGCCGTCTTCGGCGAACGCACGGTGCAAGGCGCCGCAGCACGACGCATAGGGAACGCCGCTGCCGCAGGCGCACAAGCCCGCCTCTGAACCCGCGCGATTCGCCTTGCCGGCCGCGCTGTTCGCCGCGGTCTTGGATTTTTCTGGCTTCATGGGGCCGGCATCATGCCAGCCTCTCTAGAATGGCTGGATGAATTCCCAGGATTTTGGCGACGAGCGCCCGACACCGCCGCAAGAGGACCTGTTCACGCCGCGCGCGCCGCGTGGTCTGCTGGACAACCTCAACCCCGAGCAGTACGCCGCGGTGACGCTGGGGCAGGAGCCCGCGCTGATCCTGGCCGGCGCCGGCTCCGGCAAGACGCGCGTGCTCACCACGCGCATCGCCTGGCTGATGAGCCAGGGCCATGCGACGCCGGCCTCGGTGCTGGCGGTGACCTTCACCAACAAGGCCGCCAAGGAGATGGTCACGCGCCTGTCCGCCATGCTGCCGGTGAACGTGCGCGGCATGTGGATCGGCACCTTCCACGGCCTGTGCAACCGCTTCCTGCGCGCGCACTGGAAACTGGCCGGCCTGCCGCAAGGCTTCCAGATCCTGGATTCCGGCGACACCGTCTCCGCCGTCAAGCGCGTCATCAAGGCGATGAAGCTCGACGAGGAACGCTTCGTCCCCAAGCAGGTCTCCTGGTACATCGCCGGTGCGAAAGAGGACGGCATGCGTCCCAAGGACATCGACCTGCGCGACGAGCAGACGCGCAAGCTGGTCGAGATCTACCAGGCCTACCAGGACCAGTGCGAACGCGAAGGCGTCGTCGACTTCGCCGAACTGATGCTGCGCTCGTTCGAGCTGATGCGCGACAACCAGGCCGTGCGCGAGCATTACCAGCGCCGCTTCCAGTACGTGCTGGTCGACGAGTTCCAGGACACCAACAAGCTGCAGTACGCCTGGCTGAAGATGTTCGCGCCGCCGGGGCGCGGCCAGGGCGTGTTCGCGGTCGGCGACGACGACCAGAGCATCTACGCCTTCCGCGGCGCGCGCGTGGGCAACATGGCCGACTTCGAGCGCGAGTACCGCGTGCGCCAGGTGGTGAAGCTGGAGCAGAACTACCGCAGCTTCGGCAACATCCTGGACGCGGCCAACGCGCTGATCAGCAACAACAGCCACCGCCTGGGCAAGAATCTGCGCACCGAGGCCGGTCCCGGCGAGCCCGTGCGCGTGCACGAGGCCAGCAGCGACTTCGCCGAGGCGCAATGGCTGCTGGAGGAGGCGCAGGCGCTGCACCGCCAGGGCCTGGCCCGCAAGGAGATCGCGGTGCTCTACCGGAGCAACGCGCAATCGCGGGTGATCGAGTCGGCGCTGTTCAACGCCGGCATCCCGTACCGCGTGTACGGCGGCCTGCGCTTCTTCGAGCGCGCCGAGGTGAAACACGCGCTGGCCTACCTGCGCCTGATCGAGAACCCCAACGACGACACCAGCTTCCTGCGCGTCGTCAACTTCCCGGCGCGCGGCATCGGGGCGCGCACCATCGAGCAGCTGCAGGACGCGGCGCGTCCGAGCGGGCGTTCGCTGGTGCAGAGCATCGGCGCGGTCGGCGGCCGAGGCGGCGCGAGCCTGGCGGGCTTCGTCGGCCTGATCGACGCGATGCGCGAGGCCACGGCCGGATTGACGCTGCGCGAGATCATCGAACACATCATCGAGCACTCCGGCCTGACCGCGTTCTATCGCGCGGAGAAGGAAGGCGAGGACCGGCTCGAGAACCTGGGCGAACTCGTGAACGCCGCCGAGGCCTTCGTGACGCAGGAGGGGTTCGGCAAGGACGCGGTGGCGTTGCCGGTGGACGAGCACTCGCCCGGCGCGATCGCCGACGGACTGCCGGCGGCGATCGCGCCGGCCGCGCCGGCGACGCCGGATGCGGAGACCGGCGAGATCATGTCGCCGCTGGCGGCCTTCCTGACGCACGCCTCGCTCGAGGCCGGCGACAACCAGGCGCAGGCCGGGCAGGACGCGATCCAGCTGATGACGGTGCACTCGGCCAAGGGCCTGGAGTTCGACGCGGTGTTCATCACCGGCCTGGAAGAGGGCCTGTTCCCGCACGAGAACTCGTTGTCCGACTCGGACGGGCTGGAGGAGGAGCGCCGGCTGATGTACGTCGCGATCACGCGGGCGCGACAGCGGCTCTACATCAGCTTCTGCCAGACGCGGATGCTGCACGGCCAGACCCGCTACAACATCAAGAGCCGCTTCATGGAGGAGCTGCCCGAGGAGACGCTGAAGTGGCTGACGCCGCGCAACCAGGGCTTCGGCTCGGGCTTTGCGAAGGACTACCAGCAGGCGTGGCAGAGCGGCTCGGGGCTCAAGTCGATGGTGGGCGCGGGTCGATTCAATCCGGGCGGTTTCCCGCAGGCGTCGGTCCCCAAGGCGATGACGCAGTCGGCCGCCGAGAAGACCGGAAACGAGCACGGCGGCCTGCGTGTCGGCAAGGGCGTGTTCCACAACAAGTTCGGCGAGGGCGTGCTGCTCACGCTGGAAGGCAGCGGGCCGGATGCGCGCGCGCAGGTCAACTTCGGCCGGCACGGCACGAAGTGGCTGGCGCTCGGCGTCGCCAAGCTGACCCCGATCGATTGAGCGGATACCGTACGGAGCACGCGGTGACGCGCGCCTGCGGGCGCAGAATGGGCGCTGAGCGATAAAGATTCCAGCAAACAGGAATCACGATTGCCCGGGAGGGAGATCCGTCGAAGACGTCTTTGATTCTGGAATCTCCATGCGCACTGTTGTACCGATCGATCCGCCCGACGACCCGATGGTCGAGGACGCCCTGGCGCTGGGCGCCGCTGTCCGCGCCGCCCGCACCACCGCGCGCCTGCCCCTGGTCGAGGCCGCCGAGGCGCTGGGCATGTCGCGCCAGACGCTGATCAATATCGAGACGGGCCAGGGCGGCGTGAGCCTGTCCACCGTGCTCAAGGCGGCGAGGGCGCTCGGCGTGAGCCTCTTCGCCGTGCCCTCGCAGCAGCGCGAGGTCGTCAGACGCGCGATCCGCACCGCACGCGACTCGAAGTTCTCCGACCTGGACGATGCATGACGGGTGTGGAGGTCTGGCTCGACGAGCATGAGGTCGGCTGGCTGAAGCCGACGGATGCGGCGTCCGGCGGCGCCGGCGCACCGCGCAGGGTCGCGCTGGCCTATCTCGAACGATGGACGTCGGAAGTGCTGGCCTTTGCGCTGGCGCCGTCCGTGCCGATGCCGCCACGCGGCGGACCTGGCAGCGAGTCCGCGACGGACGCGGTGCTCACGTTCTTCGAGCATCTGCTGCCCATCGGCGATGCCCGGCGGCGGATCTTCGCCGCGTTGGGCTTGCAGCCCGAGGACGGCTACGGCGCGCTGCGCCTGATGGGCCGGGACCTGGGCGGCGCCGTCCGGCTGATCGCGGACGGACTTCAACGTCCCGCCGGTCCGGTGCAGCGTGCGATCGCGCGCGATGAGCTGTCGGAACGCCTCCGCCATCGCGATGCGACGCCCTTCGCGGTGTGGGACGGCCAGGTGCGCGGCTCGCTGGGCGGGACGCGGGACAAGCTCGCGGTCTACGTCGAGCGGGACGGCGGATGGCACCTCGTCGACGGGCCGCAGATGGCCTCGACCCACGTGCTGAAGCCGGCGTCCGGCTTCGACGGATCCCGCGATCAGCCTGTCGACGAATTCTTCTGCATGCGGCTGGCCGCGCGCGTGGGCCTGGACGTCGCGCCGGTGCAGCTGCATCGCGTGCCGGAGCCGGTGCTGCTGGTCGAGCGCTTCGACCGGCAACGGCTCGAGGACGGCCGCGTGCGGCGGCTGCACGCGATCAACGCCTGCCAGGCGCTCGGCGTGCCGACGGCCGGGCAGGACGCGGTCACGCACGCGCAGCTGTTCTCGCTGCTGGCGCACAGCCCCACGCCGCTGGTCGACACCCGCGCGCTGCTGCGTTGGACGATGTTCCGGCAGCTCATCGGCTGCGCAGGCCCAGGCGCGACGGACCTGTCCTTCTTCGTCGACCACGGCGGTCTGCGCGTGGCGCCGGCCCATGGATTCGGCGGCGGGAGTGGGAGCGGAATCGGCGAGCAGTCTGCGTTCGACGCGCAGGCGTGGGCCGACTTCGCGCGCGACTGCGACATCGCGCCCCGCAGTGTCACGCTGGAATTGAAACGCCTGTGCGAGCAGGTGCGCGCACAAGCGGATGTGGTGGCTGGTGACCTGAGGAACGAAGTACCGCAGCCCGTGATCGAGCGCCTGCTCGGACGCCTGCTCGAAGAGAGCGACCGTCAGGCCGCGCTGGCTTCGGAGATCTCGAAGTAGCGACCCGCCAAGAGTCCTGCCATCGCCTGGCGCGGGCTCTCCACGACTCGGGGGGCGTCCCGTCCGGGAACCCCCCGAATCATTCCGGCCCCACTGAGACCGGGGGCGTCGGGCCTTGGCCTGGCCTGCTTAGATGCCGATCTCGCCGCCGTCCTTGCGGGTGATGATGACGGTCGCGGAACGCGGACGCTTCTTGACGTTGGCATCGGCCTGGTTGGCGGGCCAGTAGCTGCCGAAGGTCTTGGCGTTCCAGTCCGGCGTGGTTTCCTCGCCCGGATGCTGCACGTTGAAGAACAGCGTCTTGTAGTCCGGCGTCATCGCGATGCCGGTGATCTCGCATTCCTTCGGGCCGACCAGGAAACGACGCAGCGTGTCCGAGGTCGCCTTGGCGCCCGCGCGGGTCTGCGTGCCGCCCGCCGCGTTCACCACGCCGCCGTCGCCGACCTTGCCCGGCAGGGCCGCCAGCATCATGCAGTTGGTGATGTCGGTGTAGGCGCCGTCGTCGGTCTGGATCCAGAGCATGCCGCGCTTGTCGAAGTACAGGCCGTCCGGGCTCGAGAAATCGTTGCTGTCCGCCAGCGCCGACAGGTTCACGTCCGCGGCCGCGTCGGCCTGCGCCCCGAAGAGGTACACGTCCCAGGTCAGCTTGGTGACGTCGGCCGCGTCTTCCTTCCAGCGGATGATGTGGCCGTTCGGATTGCCCGCCTGCGAGGTCGTGCCCTTCATGTCCACGTAGTAGCGCGGGTTCGCGGCGTCCGGCTTGAGCTGGTTGCCGGTCGGCGTCGCGGTGGGAGACACGCGGTTGCTGTTGTTGGTCAAGGTCATGTAGACCTCGCCGTTGGTCGGGTGCACCGCGCCCCACTCCGGGCGGTCCATCTTGGTCGCGCCGAGGATGTCGCCCGCGATGCGCGCGTTGATGACGACGTCGCCCTGGTCGGCGAAGGCGTAGGTCGCGTTCGACGCGGTCAGGCCGTTGGCGCCGAAGGTCAGCGGCATCCAGGTGCCGGTGCCGTCGGCGTTGAACCGGGCCACGTACAGCGTGCCCTCGTCCAGGTACTTGGCGCCGGCGGCCATGCCCTTGCCGACGTCCGCCGCATCCCAGTTGGCCTTGGAGACGAACTTGTAGATGTACTCGTTGCGCGAGTCGTCGCCCATGTAGATGACGATCGGCTTGCCGGCGACGGCCTCGGCGGGCCAGGCGCCTTCATGGTTGAAGCGGCCCAGCGCGGTGCGCTTGGCCGGGACGGAGTCCGGCGCGAACGGATCGATCTCGACCACCCAGCCGAAGGTGTTGATCGTGTTGCGGTAGTCGGCGGTCGCGGCGGCGCCGGTGACCGACGAGTTCCAGCGGGCGAACAGGTCGGCCGTGCCGGCCGTGTCCCACAGGTAGGGGCTCTTGCGGTTCTGCGGCAGGCCGTAGCGGTTCAGGCTGGCCACTTCCTTGGCGCCGCTGCGCAGCGCGTCGTCGCCGGCGGCGCGGCTGATCACGTTGAGGTAGTTCTCCTCGCAGGTCAGGTAGGTGCCCCACGGGGTGTAGCCATTGGCGCAGTTGTTGTTGGTGCCGCGGGTCTGGACCGCGGTCGGGCTGAACAGCGTCTGCAGCTGCGCGTTGCCCTTGGCCGGGCCGGTGAAGTCCATGGTCGTGGCCGAGGTCACGCGGCGGTTGTAGCGCGAGCCGCGCACCATGCTCATGCCGGTCCCCGTGGCGTCGCGCTTGACTTCGCAGACGGAGATGCCGTGGGCGTAGATCTCCTTCTCGACCTCGGTGGCGTTGCGCGCGGCGCCGGTGGCGCGGCCGGCCGGGTGCAGGGCGTACGGGGCGACGACGTACTCGTGGTTGACCGCCAGCAGGCCGCGGTCCGAGCGCTTGGCGTCGAAGGCGCCGGCATCGCTCATGCCGAACCAGTACATGCCGTCATGGCCGTCGCCGATGCGGCGGTTGTAGGACTCGGCCGATTCGGAACCGTCGTCCTTCCAGGACTCGTCGCCGAAGTGCAGCGGGTCGCCCAGCGCGTGCAGGATGCTGACGTTGTAGCCGTCGGCCACGGTCACCAGGTCGTTCTTGTTCTTGGCGACGGCGTTGAAGCCGATCTTCAGCGGGGCCGGCTGCGGCGCCGGGGCGGGCGCGGGCGCCGGCGAGTCGTCGCTGCTGCCGCAGGCGCTCAGGATCGACCCGCCCAGCAGCGCGGAAGCCGCCGTGGTGATGCCGCCCTTGAGGGCGACGCGCCGCGACAGGCGCGCGGCGAGGATGTCTTCGAAATGCGGGTTCGCGGACGGGTTGACCACCACGTCCTCGTCGTATTCGTTGGCGCTGTCTTGGCTGGCAACGATGTCGTGCTGCTTGCTCATTCGTGAAGGCTCCGCTCAATGGAAAGGCGGGCGGATTCTGCGAAGGGCAAGTGACGAGCACGTGAAAAAGTCGTTAGGAATTACGTCCTGTCATCACGGTGCGAATGGCGGATCAGCGCGGGGGCCAAGCCGGGGCCACACCGGGGCAACGCTCGGCCAGGGCCGGGCCAAAACCCGGCACCTGATTCCAGGTGACGCCGGCGATCTGGTCCGGCGTCGGCGGCACATCAGACCGGCGTGGGCGGCGTCGGCGGCGTGTCGGGCAGCTCGTTCGGCGCGCCGAACATGAAGCAGTCGATGAAGGTGAAGTACAGCGAACAGTAGAAGCCCGTCATCAGCGCCATCATCGTGGGCAGCAGCAGGAAGGGCAGCAGGTTGACGAGGCCCAGCAGCAGTCCCAGCAGCATGATGACCATCACGACGGCCGCGCTCAACCCCATCCACACCAGCGCGGACAGCGTGAACGCCCCCTTGTTGCGCCACACGCCCAGCGTGCTGGAGAACAGGGCCTGCAGCACCCCCTGGCCGCCCCAGTGGATCAGCGCCGGCGCATGCCAGAAGGGGACGGACAGCAGGCTCAGCAGGCCTGCCCGCAGCGCGATCGCGGGCAGCAGGTTGCCTTCGGCGGCGATCGCCTCGATGGTCTTGGTGTCGCCCTTGGCGGCCGCCATCTGGTCCATGGCCTGCACGAGCGCGCCGCCGTCCAGCAGATGGGCCAGCAGCATGGCCAGGATCGTCGAGCCCGTGTAGAGCAGCCCCAGGCCGATCTGCGCGCGTCGGCGTTCCTTGGTCAACTGCAGCGGCTGCAGGAACACGGCGGCGGTCGGCGTGTGGGATTGCAGCACCTGATGCGCCGCCAGCATGAAGGCCAGGGAGATGAGCGGCAGGGCGCTCATCACGACCAGCTGACCCAGGAACGGCACCAGTTGAAGGACCGCGGACACCAGCATGGCGGTGGCGAACAGGCCGATCAGCGCGATCGGCTTGCGCCGCAGCACCTTCAGCCCGTGGCGCACCCAGAGCAGGCCGTTGCGCGGCGGGACCGTTTGCAGGTGCAGGATCATGGCAAGGACTCCAGCGCATGCCAGGGCCTGGCGATGCGCTCGCGCAGGACGCGCTCGAAATGGGTGGGATCGTGGGGCTGGAGGAGGCTGGCCTCGCGCGGCAGGTGGAAGTCCCACAGCCGCGAGATCCAGAAGCGCAGCGCCGCCGCGCGCAGCAGGCCGGGCAGCAGGCGGTGCTCGGCGCCGGTGAGCGGGCGCACCGACTCGTAGGCCTTGACGAAGGCGCCGGCGCGCTGCTCGTCGAGGCGACCGCTGTCCAGGTCGATGCACCAGTCGTTCAGGCAGACGCAGAGGTCGAACAGGAAGCTGTCGACGCCGGCGAAATAGAAGTCGAAGAAGCCGCTGAGCCGCTCGCGGCCGGGCAGGCCGTCGAACATGACGTTGTCGCGGAACAGGTCCGCATGGACGGGACCGCGCGGCAGCGCGGCGGCGCCGGGGGCGAGCTGCTCCTGGAAGGCCAGCTCGGCGCTCAGCAGCCGGGCCTGTTCCGGCGTCAGGTGCGGCAGCACGACCGGCACCGTCTCGCGCCACCAGGGCAGGCCGCGCAGGTTGTCCTGGTGCAGCGGGAAGTCCTGGCCGGCCAGGTGCATGCGGGCCAGGCCGGCGCCGACCTGTTCGCAATGGAAGACGTCCGGGGCCAGCTGGTGGCCGCCGAGCAGCTTGTCCACCACCGCCGCCGGCTTGCCGGCCACGGTGTGCAGGATGCGGTCCTGCGCGTCGGGCTGCGGCGCCGGGACCGGCACGCCCCGGCGCGCGAGGTGGCGCATCAGCTCCAGGTAGAACGGCAGCTGCTCGAAGCTCAGGCGCTCGAAGATCGTCAGCACGTAGTCGTGCTGCTGGCCGTCGCGCGTCGTGGTGACGAAGTAGTTGGTGTTCTCGATGCCGGCAGTGATGCCCTTGAGCGACTGGAGCTCGCCCAGGGCCAGGGTGTCCAGCAGCGCTTGCGCCTGCTCGGTCGAGACGTCGGTGAATACGGCCATGAAAGGAAAAAAGAACGGACCGGGGGCCGACCGGAGCGGGTCAGCCTCGACGGGTCAGAAATTGAAGAGACGCCAGACCCGCGCGCCCGCGTTGCCGCGGTCGTCGCCCTGGCGGGTGGGGATGTCACGGCCGGTGTCGCCGAGCAGGATCTCGTACTCGGGCGCCTTGCTGTCCTTGTTCTTGACCACGACCTTTTGGGTCAGGCCCCGTACCCGCGTCTCCTCGATCCGGACCTTGTCGTCCTCGCTGACGAGCTGTTCGATCTTCACCTCCGGCACGTCGCGGAACTTCAGCGACTCGGCGGGGATCGGCGTCGGGACCGGCGTGGACGCGCCGGCTGCGTGGGCCTGGAACGCAAGGGCGGCCAGGACGGCCAGCAGCGGGGCGAGGCGGGTGGTTTTCATGGTGGGCCCATTCTATGCCGGGCCCCAGGAAAACCCCGTCCCCCGGGCGGGAGGCGGCCGGCGGCCCGGCCTGCTGTCAATCCGGACGCCGCGCGCCTGCAACAATGTCGGGATGAGCAAACCTCTGATGCTGCTGGTCGACGGGTCCAGCTACCTCTATCGTGCCTACCACGCCATGCCCGACCTGCGCGGTCCGGGTGGGCAGCCCACGGGTGCCATCCACGGCATGGTGGCCATGCTGAAGAAGCTGCGCGACGACTACGGCGCCGAGCATGCGGCCTGCGTCTTCGACGCGTCCGGTCCGACCTTCCGCGACGAGTGGTACCCCGAATACAAGGCCCAGCGCGCGCCGATGCCCGACGCGCTGCGCGAGCAGATCGAGCCGATCCACGAGGTGGTGAAGCTGCTGGGCTGGCCGGTGCTGACGGTGCCCGGCGTCGAGGCCGACGACTGCATCGGCACGCTGTCGCGGGTGGCGGCGCAGGCGGGCCACCAGGTGGTGATCTCCACCGGCGACAAGGACCTGGCCCAGCTGGTGACGCCGGACGTCACGCTGATCAACACGATGAGCAACGAGAAGCTCGATGAGGCCGGCGTGCTGGCCAAGTTCGGCGTGCCGCCGGACCGGATCATCGACTACCTGACCCTGATGGGCGACACCGTGGACAACGTGCCCGGCGTCGAGAAGGTGGGGCCCAAGACCGCGGCCAAGTGGATCGGCGAGCACGGCTCGCTGGACGGCGTGATCGCGAACGCGGACCAGATCAAGGGCGTCGCGGGCGAGAACCTGCGCAAGGCGCTGGACTGGCTGCCCATGGGGCGCAGGCTGGTGACGGTGAAGGTCGACTGCGACCTGTGCACGCACGTCGCGGGCTGGCCCGCGCTGGAGGCGCTGGCCTTCAATCCGGTGGACGAGGCGGGGCTGCTGGCGTTCTACACGCGCAACGGCTTCAAGACCTGGAAGCGCGACCTGGAAGGCAGGCTCGGTGGCGACGCGCCCAAGCGCGCCAGGCCCGAACCCGACGTCGGCGCGGCGAGCCCGACCGATCCGTATGCGGCGGTCGAGCACCCGGCGATCCCGGTCGACAAGCGCTACGAGACCCTCGTCGACATGGCCCGGCTCGACGCCTGGATCGAGCAGTTGAACGCCGCCGAACTGGCGGCCTTCGACACCGAGACCGATTCGCTCGATCCGATGCAGGCGCGCATCGTCGGCATCAGCTTCAGCGTGAAGCCGGGCGAGGCCGCCTACATCCCGATCCGTCACAACGGCCCGGACGCGCCTGAGCAGCTGCCCATGGACGAGGTGCTCGCGAAGCTGAAGCCCTGGCTCGAGGACCCGCTGAAGAAGAAGGTCGCGCAGAACGTCAAGTACGACACCCATGTGCTGGCCAACCATGGCATCGCGGTCCAGGGCACGGCCTTCGACACGATGCTGGAGAGCTATGTGCTGGAGGCGCATCGCGGCCACGGCCTGGAGGCCCTGGCCGATCGCGTGCTGGGCCGCAAGGGGCTGAGCTACGAGGACCTGTGCGGCAAGGGCGCGCACCAGATCCCGTTCGCGCAGGTGGAAGTGGCCAAGGCGTCGGAGTACTCCTGCGAGGACTCCGAGATGTGCCTGCACGTGCACCAGACGCTGATGCCCCGGCTGGAGGCCGATGCCGGACTGAAGTTCATCTACGAGCAG
The DNA here is from genome assembly GCA_946886855.1 of uncultured Roseateles sp. Next base: position 25,441 of record CAMPJJ010000057.1, read on the forward strand.
ATCGAGATGCCGGTGTCGGCGCTGCTGGCGCGGATCGAGCGCACCGGCGTGCTGATCGACGCCGGCCGGCTGCAGGCGCAGAGCGCCGACCTCGGCCAGCGCATGGTGGCGGCCGAGCAGGCGGCCTATGAGATCGCGGGCCAGCCCTTCAACATCGGCTCGCCCAAGCAGATCGGCGAGATCCTGTTCAACCGGCTCGGCCTGCCGGTGGTCAAGCGCACCGCGACCGGCGCGCCGTCCACGGACGAGGAGGTGCTGGAGAAGCTGTCGGCCGATTTCCCGCTGCCGGCCAAGATCCTGGAGTACCGCTCGCTGTCCAAGCTCAAGAGCACCTACACGGACAAGCTGCCGCTGATGGTCAACGCGCAGACGGGCCGCGTGCACACGACCTATTCGCAGGCCGTGGCGGTGACCGGCCGCCTGTCCAGCAACGAGCCCAACCTGCAGAACATCCCCATCCGCACGGCCGACGGCCGCCGCGTGCGCGAGGCCTTCATCGCGCCGGCGGGGCATCACATCGTGTCGGCGGACTATTCGCAGATCGAGCTGCGGATCATGGCGCACATGAGCGGGGACCCGGGCCTGCTGAAGGCCTTCCAGGAAGGCCAGGACGTGCACCGCGCGACGGCGGCCGAGGTCTTCGGCGGTGGCCTGGACGCGGTCACCCCCGAGCAGCGGCGCTACGCCAAGACGATCAACTTCGGCCTGATCTACGGCATGGGCGCGTTCGGGCTGGCGCAATCGCTGGGCATCGAGCAGAAGGCGGCGAAGGACTACATCGACCGCTACTTCACGCGCTTCGCCGGCGTGCGCACCTACATGGACGACACGAAGCAGTTCGCCAAGGAGAAGGGTTACGTCGAGACGGTCTTCGGACGGCGCCTGTGGCTGCCGGAGATCAATTCGGGCAACGGTCCGCGTCGCAGCGGCGCGGAGCGCCAGGCGATCAACGCGCCCATGCAGGGCACGGCGGCCGACCTGATCAAGCTGGCGATGATCGCCGTCCAGCAGGCGCTGGACGAGCAGGGCAAGCGGACGAGGATCGTCATGCAGGTGCACGACGAACTGGTGTTCGAGGTCCCTGACGAGGAACTGGACTGGGTGAAGGCCGAGGTGCCGACGCTGATGGCCGGCGTCGCCGCGCTCAAGGTGCCCCTGCTGGCGGAAGTCGGCGTCGGCGCCAACTGGGACGAGGCCCACTGACCGCCCTATCAGCCAGTCCTAAGCGGGGAGGGTGAGGCGAGCGGTTAGCATCCACCCCCTATGAATTGGCCCTATGAGTTGCAGATCGGCTGGCGTTACACGCGAGCCGGGCGTGGAGGGCGCCGCAACCGCTTCATCTCCTTCATCTCCGGCGTGTCGATGTTCGGCATCGCGCTGGGTGTCGCCGCGTTGATCATCGTGCTGTCGGTGATGAACGGCTTCCAGAAGGAGGTGCGCGAGCGGATGCTGTCGGTCGTCGCCCATGTGGAGTTGCTGAACGACACGGGCGAGGGCCTGCCGGACTGGCGCGCCGTGGCGGACCTGGCGAAGAGGAATGCCGAGGTGGCCGCAGCGGCGCCGTTCGTGTCGGGTCAGGCGCTGATCGCGCGGGGCTCGGACATGCGGGGCACGATCGTGCGGGGCATCGATCCGGCGCTGGAGCCGACGGTGACGCCGATCGCCGAGAAGCTCGCGAAGGACGGTCTGCTCGAGCGTCTGCAGGCGGGTCAGTGGAACATCATCCTGGGCGTCGAGTTGGCGCGCCAGCTGGGCGTGCAGCGCGGCGACAAGATCACGCTGGCGATCCCGTCGGGGCAGGTGACGCCGCTGGGCGTGCAGCCGACGCTGCGACAGTTCACGCTGGTGGGCGTCTTCGAAGCCGGCCATTACGAGTACGACAGCGGCCTGGCGCTCATCCATGTGGGCGATGCCGCGAAGCTGTTCCGCACCGGTACCCCGAGCGGCGTGCAGCTGAAGCTGCGCGACGTCCAACTGGCCCGCCAGGTCGGTGCCCAACTGCAGCGCGATCTGCTGCAGGCGGGGCAGGCGATCTACGTCCGCGACTGGACCCGCACCAACGCCAACTGGTACGACGCGGTCCAGGTCGAGAAGCGGATGATGGGCATCATCCTGACGCTGATCGTCGCGGTCGCCGCGTTCAACCTGGTGTCGACGCTGGTGATGACGGTCACCGACAAGCAGGCCGACATCGCGATCCTGCGCACCCTGGGCGCCAGCCCGCGCTCGATCATGGGCGTGTTCATGATCCAGGGCGCGCTGGCCGGCGTGATCGGCACGCTCGGCGGCCTGGGGCTGGGGCTGGTCATCGCGCACAACCTGGACGTGATCGTCCCGTTCATCGAGAAGCTGCTGCACACGACCTTCCTGCCGGCCAGCATCTACGTCATCAGCCACATGCCGAGCGATCCGCAGTGGTCCGACATCGTGCCCATCACCGTGACCTCGCTGATCCTGGCGTTCGTCGCGACGGTCTATCCGAGCTGGCGCGCCAGCCGCGTCCAGCCCGCGGAGGCGCTGCGCTATGAATGACGCCAAGAACAGGGTCGCGCCCACGGGCACCCGCATGCCTGCCGGACAGGTCGTGCTGCAAGGCCAGGGCCTGGGCAAGCGCTTCGTCGAAGGACCGCTGGACGTGCAGGTCTTCCACAACCTCGACGTCAGCGTGAAGGCCGGCGAGACGCTGGCGGTGCTCGGCGCCTCCGGATCGGGGAAGAGCACGCTGCTGCATCTGCTCGGCGGCCTGGACAAGCCGTCCGCCGGACGTGTCGAACTGATGGGACGCGACCTCGGCGAGCTGGGCGAGAAGGCCCGCGGCGACTGGCGCAACCAGCACCTCGGGTTCATCTACCAGTTCCACCACCTGCTGCCGGAATTCAGCGCGCTGGACAACGTGGCGATGCCGCTGCGCATCCGTCGCGTTCCGCAGGCGCAGGCCCGGGAACAGGCCGAACGCGTGCTGGCGCGCGTGGGCCTCGGCCCGCGCGTGCTGCATCGTCCCGGTGAGCTGTCCGGCGGCGAGCGCCAGCGCGTGGCGATCGCCCGCGCCCTGGTCACGGGACCCGCCTGCGTCCTGGCCGACGAGCCCACCGGCAACCTCGACCGCTCGACCGCCGCGACGGTCTTCGACCTGATGCTGGAGATGGCCCGCGAACTGGGAACCGCCTTCGTCATGGTCACGCACGACCAAGAGCTGGCCGCGCGCTGCGAGCACCAGCGCCGGCTGGTCGGTGGCGCCTTGCAGCCCCTGGCCGCCTGAGGGCTCGGCGCCTCGGCGATCCCGCCGAGGCTGGGTTGCCCGATCGCGAGGCCGCGGTCGTCCGTTCCCCTCGCGCCCGCCCCGGCGCGACGTGACCGCTCGATTACGATGCGGGTCATCATGACCGCCTCGAAGCCCTCCCCGGAATCCCCGTCCACCCGCTTCATCCTGAAGCTCAGCTGTCCCGACCAGGCCGGCATCGTCCACGCGGTGACCGGCATCCTGCTCGAGCAGGGCGCCAACATCCTGACCTCGGCCCAGCACGGCGACGCGGATCACCGCCGCTTCTTCATGCGCATCGAGTTCGAGTGCGCCGAACCCCGCCCGGCGGCCGTGTTGCGGGAGGTGTTCGCGCCGCTGGCCGCGCGGCTGGCCATGGATTGGGAACTGGTCGACGCGCAGCGCAAGACGCGTGTGCTGCTGCTGGTGTCCAAGCTCGGCCATTGCCTGAACGACCTGCTGTTCCGCGTCCAGACCGGCCACCTGGCCATCGAGATTCCCGCGATCGTCTCGAACCATCGCGACTTCTACCAGCTGGCCGCCTCGCACGACATTCCCTTCCACCACCTGCCGCTGCTGCAGGCCAGCGAGGAACAGAAGCAGGCGCAGGAACGCAAGCTCCGCGAGCTGATCGAGGAGCAGCAGATCGACCTCGTCGTGCTCGCGCGCTACATGCAGATCCTGTCGCCGGAGATGTGCCGTTTCCTGGAAGGGCGCGCGATCAACATCCATCACAGCTTCCTGCCCAGCTTCAAGGGCGCGCGTCCCTATCACCAGGCGCACGAGCGCGGCGTCAAGCTGATCGGCGCGACGGCGCACTATGTGACCTCGGACCTCGACGAAGGACCGATCGTCGAGCAGGACGTGGCCCGCATCGACCATTCGATGACGCCCGACCAGCTCGTGGCCATCGGCCGTGACGTCGAGTGCGTGACGCTCGCCCGCGCCATCCAGTGGCATGCCGAGCACCGCGTGCTGCTGAACGGGCATCGCACGGTCGTCTTCCGCTGAGCGTCACCAGCGTCCGTCGAGCTCTCCATCTTTCCACCCTTCCACCCTCCAGCGGTCGCCATGTGGACTGACACGCACTGCCACCTCGACGCCTCGGAGTTCGACGTCGACCGCGACGCCGTCGTCGCGCGCGCGCTGGCATCGGGCGTGTCGCAGGTCGTGATCCCGGCGGTCGTCGCCGGGAACTTCGAGCAGGTGCGGGCGCTCGCGCATGCGCATGGCTTCAGCTATGCGCTGGGCATCCATCCGCTGTACGTCATGCACGCGCGCGACGAGGACCTCGGCCGTCTCGACCGGATGCTGGCCGAGTGCCGCGACGATCCGCGCCTGGTCGGCATCGGCGAGATCGGCCTCGATTTCTTCGTCAAGGACCTCGACGCGGCCACGCAGCAGCATTTCTATGTGGAGCAACTCAAGCTCGCGAAGCGGCATCAGCTGCCGGTGATCCTCCATGTGCGACGCAGCGCCGACCCGCTGCTGGGCGGCCTGCGCCGCATCGGACTGCGGACCGGCGGCATCGGTCATGCGTTCAATGGCAGCCGCCAGCAGGCGGACGCCTTCCTCGAGCTTGGCTTCAAGCTGGGCTTCGGCGGCACGCTGACCTTCGACCGGTCCCTGCAGATCCGCCGCCTCGCCGCGGAGCTGCCGTCCGAGGCGCTGGTCCTGGAGACGGATGCCCCGGACATTCCGCCGCACTGGCTGTACCGCAGCGCCGAGGAGCGCGCCGCGGGGGCCATCTCGCGCAACGAGCCCGGCGAGCTGCCGCGCATCGGCGCGGTGCTCGCCGGGTTGCGTGGCTGGACGCTGGAAGAAGCTGCGGCGATCACCAGCCGCAATGCGCGTGCGGCGTTGCCGCGACTGGGCGCGCTGGAGGCGGCGGACGCCTTGCGGCCGCATGGCTGACGCGCCGGATCCGCCCGAGGCCATCGGGCCGGCCCGCTGGCAGGGGCTGGCGCCGGTCCATGCGCCCGATGCGCACTGGCTGCTGCTGGGGAGCTTCCCCGGCGTCGCCTCGCTGCGCGCGCAGCAGTACTACGGCCATCCGCGCAACCAGTTCTGGCGGCTGGTCGGTGAGGTCTTCGGCGTCGATCTGGTCGCGATGGCCTATCCCGAACGCCTCGCCGCATTGCGCGCGCACCAGGTCGCCGTCTGGGACGTGATCACCGAGACCGAGCGCGAGGGCAGCCTCGACAGCGCGATCCGCAATCCCTTCGCCAGCGACCTGGGCCGGCTCATCCAGCAACTGCCGGCGCTGCACACGATCGGCTTCAACGGCGGCACGGCGTTGCGGTTCGGGCTCAAGCAGCTCGGACCGCTTGCAGCCCGTTACCGTGTGCTGGGGCTGCCCAGCTCCAGCCCCGCCTACACGATGCCCTACGATGACAAGCTTCGCGCCTGGCGGGAGCTTGCCGGGCCTTCGAACAACAGATGACGAGACCGGGCCCCGCGGACCCGGCATGGGAACGACAGCCGTGAGCAAGCAACGGGACTCGAAGGACTCGAAGGGCAGGAAGGGCGGCAGAACGGCCGGATCGGCGGCATGGGTCGAGGCCACGCTGAGCGAATTCGACGGCGTGCGCTTCCTCCACCTCGACTCGATCTGGGTGCAGGGCGCGATGCGGCTCAAGAAGCCGGAGAAGCTCGAGCTGGAATATGTCCAGCGCATGATGGCCTGGATGCTCTGGCGCGATGTCCGCGAGATGACCAGCGGGCAGGCGGTGCAGCTCGGTCTGGGCGCCGGCGCGCTGACACGCTTCTGCCGCAAGCAATTGAAGATGAAGACCACGGCGGTCGAGATCAACCCGACCGTCATCAGCGCCAACCGGCACTGGTTCCATCTGCCCGACGACGACGACCGGCTGCGCGTGGTCAACGAGGATGCCGGCGCGTGGGTGGCGGACGTGGACCACTGGGGCAGTGCGCAGGTCCTCAACGTCGACCTCTACGACCATGAGGCGGCCGCGCCGGTCCTGGACGACGAGGCCTTCTACGCCGACTGCCGTCGCGTGCTCGCCGACGGCGGGCTGATGACGGTCAACCTCTTCGGCCGCAGCGCCAGCTTCACGCGCAGCGCGGCGCGGATCGCGAAGGTGTTCGGTTCCGACCAGGTGTGGCACCTGACGCCGACCCGCGAGGGCAATACCATCGTCGTCGCCGGACGGGGCGTGGCCGTGCCGGAGCGCGACGTGCTCGAGCAGCGCGCCGCCCACATCGAATCCCGCCATGAGCTGCCGGCCACCAAGTGGCTCAAGCTGGTCCGACCGCTGCCGATGAACGTGACCCATCAGCTCCACGCCGCCGCGGCCGACGCGGCTCAAGACTCCGACGAGTGACCATGAAACCCAGCACGTCGACGCCTTCCAAGGACAAGAGCGGTGTTGCCGCGTCCATTCCCGCTCCCGGGGTTGCGGCCGCGGCCAAGTCGGGCGCGCCTGCCCCGGTGTCGTCCGCCACGGCGGCCAAGCCCAAGGCCGCGGAAAGCGGGGCACGCCTTGAATGGCGCCAACTGCTGCACTGGCTCGCCGAGGACAGGGTCATCGACCAGGACCAGGTCCAGCGCACCGAAGCCCGCTTCGGCACCAGCCAGAGCGCCCAGCATCCGCTCACGCGGCTGGGCGCCGCCGGACTGGTGCGCGCCGGCAATGGCCGTGCGTTGGATACCGAGACGCTGACCGAATGGCTCGCGGGCCGTCTGAAGTTGCCCTACGTCCGGATCGATCCGCTCAAGGTCGACGTCGGCCGTGTCGCCGACGTGATGTCCGCCAGCTACGCCGAGGCGCGTCGATGTCTGCCGATCCAGGTCGGCCTGAACGAGGTGACCATCGCGGTCGCCGAGCCGAACGACACGGGCTGGGTGCCGCAGATCGAGTCGCACACCCGCAAGCGGGTGAAGCTCGCGCTGGCGAATCCCCAGGAGATCGCGCGGTTCACGACCGAGTTCTTCACGCTGGCGCGCTCGGTGCGCGCGGCGACGAAATCCGGCGAGTCGAGCCAGCAGGCGAGCTTCGAGCAGCTCGTCGAGCTGGGCCGCAGCAACCGCCAGCTGGACGCCAACGACCAGGGCGTGGTGCAGGTCGTGGACTGGCTCTGGCAGTACGCCTTCGACCAGCGCGCGAGCGACATCCACCTGGAGCCGCGGCGTGAAATGGGCGTGATCCGGTTCCGCATCGACGGCGTGCTCCACACCGTCTACCAGTTGCCCCCCACGGTGATGGGCGCGATGACCGCGCGCATCAAGCTGTTGGGGCGCATGGACGTGGTCGAGAAGCGCCGGCCGCTCGACGGCCGCATCAAGACGCGCAACCCGGCCGGCGAAGAGGTGGAAATGCGGCTGTCGACGCTGCCGACCGCCTTCGGGGAGAAGATGGTCATGCGGATCTTCGACCCCGACACCGCCGTCAAGGATCTGTCGCAGCTGGGGTTCTCCACCCATGACGCCGAACGCTGGAACCGCCTCACGGCGCGGCCCCACGGGATCATCCTCGTGACCGGTCCGACCGGCAGCGGCAAGACGTCGACGCTGTATTCGACGCTCAAGCGCCTGGCCACCGACGAGGTCAACGTCTGCACCGTCGAGGATCCGATCGAGATGATCGAGCCCGCGTTCAACCAGTCGCAGGTGCAGCCGACCATCGACTTCAATTTCGCCGAGGGCTTGCGGGCGCTGATGCGGCAGGACCCGGACATCATCATGGTCGGCGAGATCCGCGACCTGGAAACCGCCGAGATGGCGATCCAGGCCTCGCTGACCGGTCACCTGGTGTTCTCGACGCTGCACACGAACGATTCCGCTTCGGCGATCACGCGGATGGTCGATCTGGGCGTGCCCAACTACCTGATCGACGCGACGGTGATCGGCGTGCTGGCCCAACGGCTCGTGCGTACCTTGTGCCCGAACTGCAAGGAGCCGGATCCGGACGTCACGCGCGATTCGCTCAACGAGATGCTCAAGCCGTGGCGACTGAACGGTGGGGTCAAGCCCTACCGTCCCGTGGGCTGCCTGGATTGCCGCAACACCGGCTTCCGGGGGCGCGCCGGGCTGTATGAGCTGCTGTTGCTGACGGACAGCATCCGCAAGCATCTGCACCCGAACACGGACATGACGGCACTGCGCCGTCAGGCGGTGCAGGAAGGCCTGCGTCCGCTCCGTCTGGGTGGCGCGATGAAGGTCGCCGAAGGCCTCACGACCATGGATGAGGTGCTGCGCAGCACGCCGACCTGGGAAACCTGAGCCCAGCCGGCGTTGTCCGTTGACGGCCCCCCAGGCTCGCGGGGGCGGGTAAGCCCGTGCAGACAACGCGCGGAGCCCGTGCCCACGGGGCGCGTGAAGATCGCCATACGCCCCGTGCGATGCGCGGCGTCTTCCCTTACGTGATAACCACAGACGCCGAGGGGGAGCCGATTCCTAGAATCGCGCCAATTCAAGCCGATAGAGGTTCCCTCGATGAAGATCAAGAGTCAACGCGACTTCTGGTCAGGGCTGATGTTCGTGGTCGTTGGCGTCGCGTTCGCGTGGGGCTCGGCAGTGAACTACAGCTTTGGCTCCTCGGCCCGCCCCGGGCCTGGTTACTTCCCCTTCGGGCTGGGCGTGCTGCTCGCCGTGCTGGGCGCGGTGGTGCTGTTCAAGGCACTGACGATCGAGTCGGAGGGCGGACAGCCCGTCGGCGCCTTCGCCTGGAAGCCGCTGCTGATCGTCGTCGGCGCGATCATCCTGTTCGGATTCGCCCTGCCGCGTCTGGGCATGATCATCACGCTGCCGCTGCTGATCACCGTGTCCTCGTTCGCCAGCGACGAGTTCCGCTGGCGCGATGCGCTGCTCAGCAGCGTCGTCCTGACCGCGGGCAGCTACGCGATCTTCATCTGGGGTCTGAATCTCGTGATCCCCATCTGGCCAACCGTCCTGGGCGGCTGAGGAGTCACGCATGGATCTGATCAACAACCTGATGATGGGGTTCGGCACGGCGTTCACGCCGGAGAACCTCCTGTACGCCTTCGGCGGCGCGGTGCTCGGCACCCTGATCGGCGTGCTGCCGGGCCTGGGCCCGGTCGCGACGATCGCGATGCTGCTCCCGTCGATCTACTCGCTGGACGCGACGCCGGCGCTGATCATGCTCGCCGGCATCTATTACGGCGCGCAGTACGGCGGCTCGACGACGGCCATCCTGATCAACGTGCCCGGCGAGTCCTCGTCGGTCGTGACCGCGATCGACGGCTACCAGATGGCGCGACAAGGTCGCGCCGGCGCCGCGCTGGCAGCAGCAGGCCTGGGCTCGTTCTTCGCCGGCTGCGTGGGCACGGTCATCATCGCGGCCTTCGCGCCGCCGCTGACCGAACTGGCCTTCAAGTTCGGTCCCGCCGAGTACTTCTCGCTGATGGTGCTGGGGCTGATCGGCGCCGTGGTGCTGGCCTCCGGCTCGCTGGTCAAGGCGATCTCGATGATCCTGCTGGGACTGCTGCTCGGACAGGTCAACACCGACGTGATCTCGGGGACGCCCCGGTTCTCGTTCGACATTCCGGAGCTGACCGACGGCATCAACTTCGTCGTGATCGCGATGGGGATCTTCGGCTTCGGCGAGATCATCGCGAACCTCGGCCAGCCGGCGGAGCATCGCGAGGTCTTCACCAAGAGCGTGAAGGGCTTGTGGCCGACCAAGCAGGACTTCCACGATGCCTGGCCGGCGGTGGTGCGCGGCACGGCGCTCGGGTCGGTGCTGGGCGTGCTGCCGGGCGGCGGCGCGCTGCTGGCCTCGTTCGCGGCCTACACGCTGGAGAAGAAGATCTCCAAGACGCCGGAGAAGTTCGGCAAGGGCGCCATCCAGGGCGTGGCGGGTCCGGAATCGGCCAACAACGCCGGCGCGCAGACCTCCTTCATCCCGATGTTGACGCTGGGCATTCCGCCCAACGCGGTGATGGCGCTGATGGTGGGCGCGATGACGATCAAGGGCATCCAGCCCGGTCCTCAGGTGATGACCAGCAACCCGGAGCTGTTCTGGGGGCTGATCGCCTCGATGTGGGTCGGCAACCTGATGCTGGTGATCCTGAACCTGCCGCTGATCGGCATCTGGATCAAGCTGCTGACAGTGCCCTACCGCTTCCTGTTCCCGGCGATCGTCGTGTTCTGCTGCATCGGCACCTACACGCTGAACAACAACAATTTCGACGTGTTCATGACGGCGGCGTTCGCGGTGGTGGGCTACATCTTCTACAAGTTGAGCTGCGAGGCGGCGCCGTTGCTGCTCGGCTTCATCCTGGGGCCGATGATGGAAGAGAACCTGCGCCGTGCGCTGCTGCTGTCTCGTGGCGACTGGGGCACCTTCCTGTCCCGGCCGCTGTCGGCGGGGCTGCTGATCGCGGCGGCATTGATGGTGGTGGTGGTCATGCTGCCTTCCATCAAGAACAAGCGCGAGGTCGCGTTCCAGGACGCGGACTGACCAGACCTCAAGGTCCTTGCCTCATCGAAGACCCGCCTCGGCGGGTCTTTTTCTTTGCGCATCGTGGCCGTGCTTTCAACGGGAACAAGGGCTTAGCGCCACTTCGTGCGATGGGCGGCCGGCTGTCGGGAACTTTTCCCTCACAGTTCTTGCGAGCCTCTCCTCAGCCGTGCTACAGTCGCTGTCTTCGCTGCACAGACATCTGTCTCGCAGCGGTCTCCGAAGGAACTGTCGGGGATGTCAAATGACTGATCGGGCTTGGCCCGGTTTTCATTTGGCGGCGAGATTCTCGCAGTCGACGATGAAAATAATTTCTCT
>CAMPJJ010000058.1 GCA_946886855.1 uncultured Roseateles sp.
CTGGAGCAGCTCGCGCGCTTCGACACGGACCCCCACGGCGCGGAAGGCCTGCTGCTGACGCTGGGGCGTTCCGGCGTGGCGGTGGCGAGCATCTCGGATGTCGAAGCGCAGTGGCAGCAGGCGCGGCTGCGCTTGCTGGAAGCCCTGGCGCTGACGGCGCTGGAGTTGCGCTGGACGGCGGGCGGCGCGCCGGCGCTGATCGGCGCCGCGGTGCGCGCGGGCCGCTCGGCGCAGCGCCTGTCCTTGAGGAACGCGTCCGGAGCGGTCGTCGGCGAGCTGGTGCTGGAGCGGGCCGAAGGCGCCGTCTGGTCACGCGCGGACCGCAGCCGGGCCGAACGGCTGGCCGGCTGGCTGCAGCGGCTGATCGCCCAGTTGCCGGCCGCGGAGACCGGCGCCGGAACCTCCGACGCGATCGATCCGGGCGCGCAGGCGCGGGCGCTGGTGACCGTGCTCGAGCGGCTCTCGAGCGGCGCGGGCAGGGACGCTGATGCGGCCGTGCCCGGCGACGACCTGTCCGAAGCGCTCGAACTCGCGCGGCGGCTGGCGGCGCGGCTCGCCTGAGTTGCCCGATCAAGCGAGCACGCGATCACACGATCACCCGATCACCCGATCACGCGATCACGCGATCACCAGATCACCAGATCACCAGATCACCAGATCACCAGATCGCCAGGCTCGACGTCAGCACCCGCTGCAGCCAGCTGCGCCGGGCTGCGTCCGAGACCTCGCCCTTGCCGGCGATTTCCATTCGCGCGTTGACGACGTCGGCCGACTGGACCTGGTTGCCGCTGCGGATGTCCTGCGGATTGACCACGCCCGAGAAGCGCAGCGTCTGCAGGCCGCCGTTCATCGCGATGCTGCGCTCGCCGGCCACGACGAGGTGGCCGTTGGGCAGCACGTTGATGACCGAGACCGCCATCTGCCCGCTGAGGCTGCCGCTGGCCTCGGTGTCGCCGCTGCCCTTGTAGGCATCGCTGCCGGACGCGGTGGCGTCGGCCTTGAGCAGCCGGTCGACGATGCCGACGTTGCTGGAGCCGCCCGGTCCCTTGACCGCGAGCTTGTTGTCGCGGCTGGTGTCGGTCTTGCTCTTCTGCGTGGCGCTGAGCGACTCGCTGATGGCGACCTTGAGCGAATCACCGACCTGGCGCGCGCGGCGCTCGGTGGTGAAGAGCGAGGCCGCGGCCATCCCGGGTTGGTAGATGGCGCCGTTGTTGACGCGCTCGACGTAGGCGCCGTCGGGCGCGGGCATCACCTGCACCGGACCCTGCACCAGGGTGTCGGGCGAGGCGCAGGCCCCCAGGAGCGCGGCACCGGACAGGAGCAGCGGCAGGCCGGCGCGTCGCGCGGCCGTGGAAACGTTGACCATGAGTCCCTCGTCGATGTGATGGTTGTGCTGCGCCGGTCCGGGCTTCACCCCTCGAAGCCCGTGAGCAGCGCCCGCACCACCGGCGCGAGCTTGTTGCGCGTGCTGGCCCACTTGCCCAGGCCCAGCGTCGCCTCGTCGCTGCGGTAGCTGCTCGCGGCCATCAGGCGTCCGCCGGCGTCGTGCAGGCTCAGCGTCGCCTGCGCGAGGTAGGGCCGGATCTGGTCCGACAGCGGCGGCTTGTCCCACTGCTGCAGGCCCTGGTAATGCACCCAGGCCGGGCAGGCCTCGTCGCCGGGACGCACGCCGGCTTCGAAGACGCGGGCCTGGACCTCGTGCTCACGCAGTTCGGCGATCAGCGCCGGCACGAACTCGGGCAGCGCGAGCGCGCGGTTGTATTCGATGCAGACGCGCTCCGGCAGCGCCGCCTCGTGGAACACGGTCTGCGTGGCGCGGGCCGGCCCCTGGCCGATCGCGACCGTCGCCATGCCGGCCGTGGCCTTGGCCAGTTCGATGCTGGGCATCGGGCTGAGCAGCGAGCAGCCGGCCAGCGGGAGCAGGGCGCCCGTGCCGCAGGCGAGCCTCGCGGCGAACGCGCGGGTCCGCGCGGGGGCAAGGGCACGGACGAGGGCACGGGCACGGGCACCGGCACGGGCAAGGGCGAGGGCAAGGGCACGGACGACGGCGGCGCGCATGGTCAGAGGATCTCGTCGATCAAGGCCTTGCCGGCGACGGCGCCGGCGGCCAGGTAGCCGCCGACGGTGCTGCCGAGATCGCCGGCCTCCTTCATCACCGTGCTGGTGCCACTGGCGACGGCGTCCGTCACGTCGCCGACCAGCTGCTTGACCTCGGACAGGCCGGTTGAGAGCGCGTGGCCCAGGTCCTTGGCGCCGTCTTCCAGCGCCTGCAGGCCTTCCTCGCTCCAGTGCACGACCGTGCTGACGGCGTTCTCGCCGCCCTGGTAGGCGGCTTGCGCCAGGCCGATCGCGCCGGCGGCGACGGTGCCGTACTCCCGGGCGTTGATCTCGAAGCTGCCGCTGGGGCGGTTGACGAGTTGACGGGAGGCGACCAGCGGAGCGCCGGTGCCGTTCGTGGTGGTGACGGTGGTCATGACCCCTCCTTGGGTGCTTGCGGGTGGTGGCGACGGAACCCATTCTTCCGGGGGGCGGCACGGCGGATGCCCCCATGACCGGCGGCGCGCGGCGGCTCTACAAACTTTCTATATTTCCTGCCGCACATCCGCCGACCGCGTTGTTCGTCGACTGTGAACAAGCGTTGCCCGCTCAGGCGGACAACGTGTCGGGCGCCGCGATGCGCCCGTTCGTGTCGGGTGCTTGTCGCGTGTGTGGCCGCCGTGTCGAGGGCGTGCCAGACCCGGCACACGCCGACCGTGCCATGACCCTGGGATATGCTGTCCGCCATGAGCGATGTGCCCCTTGCCCCTGCCGCCACCCCGCTCCCGGCCGCCGCCCAGGCTGCCTCCGCCGAACTGGCTGCGCGCGCCTACAAGATCCCCGAATCCGTGCTGGTCGTGATCCACACCGAGGCGCTGGAGGTGCTGATGCTGGAACGCGCCGACCGGCCCGGCTTCTGGCAGTGCGTGACCGGCTCCAAGGACACGCCGGAAGAAGCCCTGGCCGACACCGCGCGGCGCGAGGTGTTCGAGGAAACCGGCATCCGCGCGCAAGACCTGGCCCCGGACGCGCTGGACGACTGGGGGCTGGTCAACGTCTACGACATCTATCCGGTCTGGCGCCACCGCTACGCGCCGGGCGTGACGCGCAACACCGAGCACGTCTTCGGCCTGACGGTGCCGGCGGGCACCGCGGTGACGCTGGCGCCGCGCGAGCACCTCGCGTTCCGCTGGCTGCCGTGGCGCGAGGCGGCGGACCTGTGCTTCTCGCCGTCCAATGCGGAAGCGATCCTGCAACTGCCCGCCCAGCGGGCGCGCCACGAAAGGACCGCACCATGATCCGCCGAACGCCGCGCCACGCGGCCCTGGCCAACTCGGCGACCACGGACACCTCGCCAGCCGACAGCGTCGGGCGCCTGCGCGTGGCGACCTACAACATCCACAAGGGCGTGCGCGGCATGGGGCCGGGCAAGCGCCTGGAGATCCACAACCTCGGCATGGGCGTGCAGGCGCTGGACGCGGACCTGGTGTTCCTGCAGGAGGTCCGGCTGTTCCACCACCGCGAGGCGCGCCAGTTCGAGCGCAGCTGGTTCGGCTGGCCGGAGCAGGGACAGGCGGAGTTCCTCGCGCCGGAGGGCTACCAGGTGGCCTATCGCACCAACGCGGTCACGCGCCACGGCGAGCACGGCAACGCCTTGCTGTCGCGGTATCCGCTGGGCGACATCGGCCACCATGACGTGTCGGACCACCGCTTCGAGCAGCGCGGCCTGCTGCACGTGCCGGTGCGCTGGCAAGGCACCGAGGTGCATGCGGTCGTCGCGCACCTGGGGCTGATCCACGGCAGCCGCGTGCGCCAGATCCAGAAGCTCGCCGCCTTCATCGAGGACCATGTGCCGCACGGCGCGCCGCTGGTGGTGGCGGGCGACTTCAACGACTGGGGCGAGCGCCTGGAAGAGCCCATGCGCGCCACCGGTCTGAGCCGGGCGATGCTGCCCGGCGCCAAGCGCTCGCTGCCGACCTTCCCGTCGCGGGTGCCGGTGTTCTCGCTGGACCGGATCTACACGCGCGGCCTGCGCTGCGTCGACATGAAGGTGCCGCGCGGCCCGGCGTGGGCCCGCATGTCCGACCACCTGCCGCTGCTCGCCGAGCTCGTGCTGACTTGAAGCGGACCCAGGAGCCCCTCTTCCCGTGGACCCTGGGGTCCCAGCCCAGCTTCACCGGCGGCAACGCGGTGCGGCTGCTGTGCGGCGGCGATGCGCTGTTCCCGGCGCAGATCGAGGCGATCGATCGCGCCGAGCACGAGGTCTGGCTCGCGACCTACATCTTCCACGACGACGAGGCCGGCGCCGCCACCGTCGAGGCCTTGAAGCGCGCGGCGCAGCGCGGCGTGCGGGTGAGGGTGGTCGTCGACGGTTTCGGCTCCAAGGGCAGCCTGGCGTGGCTGCGGGCGCAGCTCGAGGGCGCGCCGGTCGCGCTGGCGGTGTTCCGTCCGATCGACCGCTGGTGGAACTGGCTGCATCCCGGTCAACTGCGGCGCTTGCATCAGAAGCTGTGCGTGGTCGACGGCCGGGTGGGTTTCGTCGGCGGCATCAACGTGATCGACGATCGCGTGGACCTGCACCACGGGCGCACCGAGATGCCGCGCCTGGACTTCGCCGTCAGCGTCGGCGGGCCGATGGTGCGGGCCATCGAGCAGGCGGCGCGCGCGGTATGGACGCGGGCGTGGCTGGGGCACGATTTCGGCGACGAGATGCGGGCGATGATCCGCAGCGCGTCGCCGGCGCGGCGCGCGAAGCGCCTGATGCGGCGCATCCGGATGCCGCGCGCGGAGCACCGCCGGCGCGATCCCAGCCGCCTGCCGCCGGTGCGCGCGGCCTTCGTGCTGCGGGACAACCTGCGCCAGCGCCGCACCATCGAGCGCGCCTACGTCGACGCGATCCGCGGCGCGACCGCCCGCGTGGACCTGATCACGCCCTACTTCTACCCGGGGCAGCGCTTCCGCCGCGCCTTGAAGGACGCCGCCCGGCGCGGGGTCCAGGTGCGGCTGCTGCTGCAGGGCAAGGTCGACTACAAGATCGCCGCGCTGGCCGCGCATGCGCTCTACGACGAGCTGCTGGGCCACGGCGTCCAGATCTACGAGTACACGCCGGCGTTCCTGCACGCCAAGATCTGCGTCGTCGACAGCGACTGGGCCACCATCGGCAGCTCCAACATCGATCCGCTGTCGCTGCTGCTCAACCTCGAAGCCAACGTCGTCGTGCGCGATGCCGCCTTCGCGGGCGATGTCGCGCGGGAGTTCGATGCGGCGGTGGCGAAGTCCCACCGCGTCGAACCGACGGCCGGGCGCGGGCTGCGGGGCTTCCTCGGCCGCGCGCTGGTCGCCTGGGTGGCCTACGTCTATCTGCGGGTGGCGGGCGCGACCGGGCGCTACTGACACGCTCCACGAGCGCCTGACTGCCAAGTCCGCTGGCCCTCACCCCCGTCCTCTCCCGCAAGCGGGAGAGGGAGTCCGACCGGCCTCCTTCTTACCCCCTCTCCCGCTTGCGGGAGAGAGCAGGGGTGAGGGCTAGCAGCCTCCCGCACGAACCGAGGGCGCCATCGACTGCGGGGTTACTTGGTGTAGGTACCGGGGCCTGGCGGCATCGACGAGCGCACGTTCGTCGGGAAGGGGTCTTGCTGCGTGCTATTGCCCGAGCTGGTCCTGGCGTTGAACTGCTTGTCGACGAATCGCAGCATCGGTTCGACGCGTGCGGCCCAACTGCCTTCGTCGTGTCCGGCACCCTCGGCCTCGAGGTAGCCGATGTCGGCGGCTGCCCAGCCTCGCGCAGACAGCACCGATCGAAGCTTTCGGAGTTGTCTGATCGAGTCCGGACCTTCGTTCGTGCCCATGTCCAGCCACAGCTTGGGGCGCGGCTGCGACATCGGCAGCGGCGTCTTCTGCGTGTCGCGGATCGGGAACTCGTCGTCCCACCACAGCGACGGGGAGACCACCAGCGCCGAGCCGAACACGTCGCCGTGGTGCACCGCCAGCCACAGGCTCATGATGCCGCCCAGCGAGGAGCCGCCCACCGCCGTGTGCGCGGCGTCGGGCAGCGTGCGGTAGCGCGCGTCGATCGACGGCTTGAGCTGCTCGATCAGGTAGCGCGCATAGGCCGGCGCGAGGCCTCCACGCGTCTGCCCTTCGAAGGTCCGCGCCGTCGCGGTGTACTCGTCGATGCGGCGCGAGGTGTTGTGGACCGCCACGATGATCAGCGGCTGGATCTGGCCGTCGACGACCAGGCGCTGCGCGGTCTCGTCGACCTGCCACTCGGCGCCCGCCGCGGCGGCGTCGAAGACGTTCTGGCCGTCGTGCAGGTAGAGCACCGGATAACGTCGCTCGGTGTCGCGCTCATAGTTGGGCGGCAGCCAGACCTGCACCGGACGCTGCGCGACGAAGTTGCCGGGCAGCGGCGCCAGCCGCTCGATCGTGCCGGCGCGGCTCAACGAGATCGGCGCCCCCGGCGCGTTGAACGCGCGCGAGACGCGCACCTCGTCGGAGACCAGTTCCAGCGACCGGTTGGAGCCGGTCTCCCAGTCACCTTCGGGATCGTTCTTGCCGGGATGCTCGACGTGGAACTTGTAGGGCACGTTGCCGCCGGCCGGGATGCGCTCGAAGACGGCGGTGGCGCTGTACCAGCCCTCGCGTCCCAGACCCGCGGCCGGCGCGACCAGCGAGCGCCCCCAGTTCAGCGGCGCCGCGCCGCCGCGCACGCCGACGATGTCCTTGGCGGGATCGAAGCGGCCGGCGGCGATCTCCTCGCGCATGTCGATGTCGAAGACGACCTGGGTCGCGGCGAAGGCGTGCGGCGCGACGAGCATCGCCGCGATCAGCAGCAGCAGGCCCGCAACGAAGCGCACCAGCTGGGGCGAGGCGCGTTCCGGCGTGGACAGGGTGGAAACGCGAACGGCGCGCGGAAGGCGCGCCGTCGAGGCGGTGTGTGGCATGCGGGACTCGTGGGGAGGTGGCGGGCGATGCCCGCCGATGCCCCGGATATTAGTCCAGCACGACCATCTCCGTGCGCGCGCGCAGCAGCGCGGCGGGGCCGCGCGGGCCGTCGTCGTTGACCAGCACGAAGGCGCGCTCGATGTCCGGCGCCAGGTAGTGGTCGCTGCACATGGCCGGGCAGCGCTCGCGCAGCAGCGCGTGCACGTCCTCCAGCGGCGCGGAGCTGCGCAGCGGACGCAGGAACTCGATGCCCTGCGCGGCGGCCAGCAGCTCGATGGCGACGATGTGCGCGGTGTTGTCCAGCATCGGACCCAGGCGACGCGCGCCGAAGGTGGCCATGGAGACGTGGTCCTCCTGGTTGGCGGAGGTCGGCAGGCTGTCGACGCTCGCCGGATGGGCGAGCGACTTGTTCTCGCTGGCCAGCGCCGCGGCGGTGACATGCGCGATCATGAAACCGGAGTTCAGGCCGGCGTTCTCGGTGAGGAACGCGGGCAGGCGCGAGACGCCGGTGTCGATCAGCATCGCGATGCGGCGCTCGGCGATGGCGCCGACTTCGGCGATCGCGCAGGCCAGGGCGTCGGCGGCCAGCGCCACCGGCTCGGCGTGGAAGTTGCCGCCGCTGATCATCGCGGCAGGACCGTCTTCCGGCGCGAACACGAGCGGGTTGTCCGTCACCGCGTTGGCCTCGCGCAGCAGCACGTCGCGGACGTAGCGCGACTGGTCCAGGCAGGCGCCCATGACCTGGGGCTGGCAGCGCAGGCAGTAGGGATCCTGCACGCGGTCGTCGCCGTCGCGATGCGACTGGCGGATCGGGCTGCCGGCCAGCAGCGCGCGGTAGGCGGCGGCGGTCTCGATCTGGCCGGGCTGGCCGCGCACCTCATGGATGCGGGGATCGAAGGGACCGTCGCTGCCGCGCGCGGCGTCCAGGCTCAGCGCGCCGCTGACGACGGCGGCGGCGTAGACGGTCTCGAAGCGCAGCAGGCCTTCCAGCGCCAGCGCCGTCGAGGTCTGCGTGCCGTTGATCAGCGCCAGTCCTTCCTTGGCCTCGAGCACCAGCGGCGTCAGGCCGGCCTTTTCCAGTTCCGCCAGCGCGGGTTTGCGCTGTCCGTCGACCAGCATCTCGCCTTCGCCCATCAGGGCCAGCGTCATGTGCGACAGCGGCGCGAGGTCGCCCGAGGCGCCCACAGAGCCTTGCGCCGGCACGTAGGGCACGAGGCCGGCGTTGAAGGCCTCGAGGATGCTCTGCACCACGGTCTCGCGCACGCCGGAGAAGCCGCGCGCCAGCGAGGCGGCCTTCATCGCCAGCATCAGCCGCACCACCGGCGGCGCCAGCGGCGCGCCCACGCCGACGCAGTGCGAGCGGATCAGGTTGCGCTGCAGCGCGGCCAGCTCGTCCTTGCCGATGCGCTTGGACGCGAGCTTGCCGAAGCCGGTGTTGACGCCGTAGACCGGGTCGTCGCCGGCCGCGGCGGCCTGCACGACGGCGGCGCCGCGGCGGATCGCCGGCCAGGCGTCGGCCTGCAGCGCGAGCGTCACGCCGCCGGCGCGGATGCGGCGCAGCTGCGCCAGCGAGAGCTGACCGGGGATGAGTTCAAGAGAGGTCGTCATGGGATCTCGGATCGAAGTCGGAGAGAAATCTGGACGGGGGCCGATGCCCGCCGAAGCCGGCCGATGCAGGCGTCGGCGGGCCGGGCCGGCCGGGGTTCAGCGGCCCAGCATCGGCAGCTTCAGGCCGCGCGCCTGCGCGGTCTGCTGCGCCAGCTCGTAACCCGCGTCGGCATGGCGCATCACGCCGGTGCCCGGGTCGTTCCACAGCACGCGGGCGAGGCGCTTGTCGGCCGCCTCGCTGCCGTCGCAGACGATGACCACGCCGCTGTGCTGCGAATAGCCCATGCCCACGCCGCCGCCGTGGTGCAGCGAGACCCAGGTCGCGCCGCCGGCGGTGTTGAGCATCGCGTTGAGCAGCGGCCAGTCCGACACGGCGTCGGAGCCGTCCTTCATGGATTCGGTCTCGCGGTTCGGGCTGGCGACCGAGCCGGAGTCCAGGTGGTCGCGACCGATCACGATCGGGGCCTTCAGCTCCCCGGTGCGGACCATCTCGTTGAAGGCGAGACCCGCCTTGTGGCGCTCGCCCAGGCCCAGCCAGCAGATGCGCGCGGGCAGGCCCTGGAAGGCGATGCGCTCGCGCGCCATGTCCAGCCAGCGGTGCACGCCGGCATGGTGCGGGAACAGTTCCTTGATCTTGGCGTCGGTCTTGTAGATGTCCTCCGGATCGCCGGACAGCGCGACCCAGCGGAACGGGCCGCGGCCTTCGCAGAACTGCGGGCGCACATAGGCGGGCACGAAGCCGGGGAAGTCGAAGGCGTTCTTCACGCCCTGGTCGAAGGCGACCTGGCGGATGTTGTTGCCGTAGTCGACGGTCGCGATGCCCATGGCCTGGAAGTCCAGCATCGCCTGCACGTGCACCGCGCAGCCGCGCGCGGCGGCGGCCTTCAGATCGGCGTGCCGGGCCGGATCTGCGGCGGCGGCCTTCCATTGATCGACGGTCCAGCCCACCGGCAGGTAGCCGTTGATCAGGTCGTGCGCGGAGGTCTGGTCGGTGACCAGGTCCGGCTTGATCGCGCTGCCGGCCTTCACGCGGGCGACCAGCGCGGGCAGGACTTCCGCCGCGTTGCCCAGCAACGCGATGGACACGGCCTGCTTCTCGGCCGTGTACTTCGCGATGCGCGCCAGCGCGTCGTCCAGGTCCGTCGCCTGCTCGTCCACGTAACGCGTCTTCAGGCGGAAGTCGATGCGCGACTGCTGGCACTCGACGGTCAGCGAGCAGGCGCCGGCGAAGGTCGCCGCCAGCGGCTGCGCGCCGCCCATGCCGCCCAGGCCCGCGGTCAGCACCCAGCGGCCGGCCATGTCGCCGCCGAAGTGCTGTCGGCCGGCTTCCGCGAAGGTCTCGTAGGTGCCCTGCACGATGCCCTGCGAGCCGATGTAGATCCACGAGCCGGCCGTCATCTGGCCGTACATCATCAGCCCCTGGCGGTCGAGTTCGTTGAAGTGCTCCCAGTTCGCCCAGGCCGGCACCAGGTTGGAGTTGGCCAGCAGCACGCGCGGGGCGTCCACATGCGACGGGAACACGCCGACCGGCTTGCCCGACTGGATCAGCAGCGTCTCGTCCTCGTCGAGGTTCTTGAGCGAACTCAGGATCTGCTCGAAGCAGTCCCAGTTGCGCGCCGCCTTGCCGATGCCGCCGTAGACCACGAGCGCATCGGGGTTCTCGGCCACGGCCGGGTCCAGGTTGTTCTGGATCATCCGGTAGGCGGCCTCGATCAGCCAGTTCTTGCAGCTCAGCTGCGTGCCGGTGGGCGCGCGCACCGGGCGCGGCCGGGCGGAGGGAGCGGGGGGCGTGGTCGTCGTCATCGATGTCTCCTGGTCTGCGAGGCGAGGTCCCGGCTCGTCGGGGTCCGATGGGGCGCGATCATAGGAGCGGTTTTCGAGGTTGTCTATACAAGTACAGTCAAGTAGGATGCCGCCCCATGGCGACCCCCTCATCGAGCGCGGCCGGCGGCGGCCCCTCGCCGCAATACCTGAAGGTGAAGACGCATCTGCGCGAAGGCATCGCCGGCGGCCGCTGGCGGCCGGGCGAGCGCCTGCCGTCCGAGGCGGAACTGACCGAGACCTTCGGCGTCAGCCGGATGACGGTGAACCGCGCGCTGCGCGAGCTGCATCAGGAAGGCATGATCGACCGCGTGCAGGGCGTGGGCACCTTCGTGGCCGAGCTGCACCGCATCGCCTCGACGCTGACGGTGCGCGACGTGCACGAGGAGATCGCCGAGCGCGGTCACCGGCACGAGGCCCGGGTCCACGTGCTGGAGACGCTCAAGGCCAGTGCGGAGCAGGCCGCGATGCTGGGGCTGCGCACCGGCACGACCTTGTTCCACAGTGTCATCGTGCACCGCGAGAACGGCGTGGCGATCCAGTGCGAGGACCGCCTCGTCAATCCGGCCTGCGCGCCCGCCTACATGGACCAGGATTTCGAGCGCGTGACCCCGACGCATTACCTGCTGGAGGTGGCGCCGCTGTCGGAGGCGCGCTATACGATCGAGGCCGCCATGCCCAATGCCCTCGAGGCCAGGCTGCTGGGCATGCCGCGCGGCGAGCCCTGCCTGGTGGTGAAGCGGGCGACGTCGAGCCTGGGCCGCACGGTGACGGCGGTGCGGCTGGTGCATCCGGCCAGCCGTTATTTCCTCGAAGGCAGCTTCCAGGCGTGACGCTGTTCACGAGTTGGCGGGCAAGTTGTGGCAGGAGGGCGGATGTGACGTTTCGTGACGTGGCGCGATGGATGAGTCTTCGAAAATCCCGGGCTTCAACAAGAACCAACAAGCTGCCGGACATGAGCTGGATGAGGATCACCGCCGATGAGGTTGCGCCCACCCCGTGGCGCAACGGGGGAGGACGGACGCGCGAGCTGCTCGCCTGGCCGCATGTGGCGGACTGGAAGGTCCGGGTCAGCATCGCGGACATCGACCGCGACGGGCCGTTCTCGGCCTTCCCGGGCGTGGACCGCTGGTTCGGCGTGCTGTCGGGCGGGGGCGTGATCCTGCGCGGCCGGGCGCTGAAACCGAAGGAGGGCATCGTGCAGTTCGCCGGCGAGGACGCGCCGAACTGCGTGCTCATCGATGGGCCGACGCAGGACTTCAATGCGATGCACCGGCGCGACGCGGGCGTGTTCCGGGTCCAGCCCGCCGACCGGCCGGTGATCCCGCATGGGGCGCAGTGGCTGGGGCTGTTCACGCAGGAGGGCGGCATGATCATCCACGGCCATCGCTCGGTGCCGGTGGCGCCGCACACGCTGGCCTGGTGCGAGTCGCCGGCCTCGCAGAGCTGCGTCTTCGACGACGGCGATCAACACGGCCCCGCGTGGTGGCTGATCTGGAGCGAGTCATGACGAACGGGCCCTCGATGGCAGCGGCGGCGGCGGCGGATGCGCCGCGGCGCGTGCTCTACGCCAATGCGACGCTGGCCACCCTGGCGGGCGACCGCGATTGGGGGCTGGTGAACGACGGCGCGCTGCTGGTCGAAGGCGAACACCTGCGCTGGGTCGGCGCGATGGCGGACCTGCCCGCCGACCTGCGCGACAGCGCGGTCGAACTGCGCGACCTGGGCGGCCTGCTGGTGACGCCGGGCTTCATCGACTGCCACACGCATCTGGTCTACGGCGGCGAGCGCTCGGCGGAATTCGAACTGCGCCTGCAGGGCGCGACCTATGAGGAGATCGCGCGCGCCGGCGGCGGTATCCGCTCGACGGTCGCCGCGACGCGGGCGGCGAGCGAGTCCGAGCTCCACGCGCTCGCGGCGGCGCGCGCCCGCGCGCTGATGGCCGAAGGGCTGACGACGCTGGAAGTGAAGTCCGGCTACGGCCTGTCGCTGGCGGACGAAGCCAAATGCCTGCGCGTCGCGCGCCGGCTGGCGGAACTCGGCCTGACGGTGAGGACCACCTACCTCGGCGCGCATGCCTTGCCGCCCGAGTTCGACGGGCGGCAGGACGCGTACGTCGACGCCGTCTGCGACTGGTTGCCGGCGCTGCATCAGCAAGGCCTGGTCGACGCCGTGGACGCCTTCTGCGAACGCATCGCCTTCACGCCCGACCAGACACGGCGTGTGTTCGAGACCGCCCGGGCGCTGGGCCTGCCGGTGAAGCTCCATGCGGAGCAGCTCAGCGACCAGGGCGGCGCGGCGCTCGCCGCCGGATTCGACGCCCTGTCCTGCGACCACCTCGAATACCTGAGCGATGCGGGCATCGCCGCGATGGCCCGCGCCGGCACCGTGGCGGTGCTGCTGCCCGGCGCCTTCTACTTCCTGCGCGAGACGAAGCTGCCGCCGGTCCAGGCGCTGCGCGACGCCGGCGTGCCGATCGCGCTGGCCACCGATCACAACCCGGGCAGCTCGCCGGGACTGTCGCTGCTGCTGATGCTCAACATGGCCTGCACCTTCTTCCGCATGACGCCGGAGGAGGCGCTGCGCGGCCTCACGACGAACGCGGCGCGGGCGCTCGGCTTGCCCGATCGCGGGCGGCTGGCTGCGGGCCAGCGCGCCGATTTCTGCATCTGGGACGCCGCGCATCCGCGTGAGCTGGCCTACTGGTTCGGCCGGAATCCCTTGCGACAGACGGTCGTCGGCGGCCGGCCGCGCGGCTGACGCGTGATCAAGGCTTGATCGAGGCGCGGCTGGAACAAGAACGAGGGCCGCGGCGCGTCCAGGAGACCCGTCGCGACCTCCTGGAGACATGAGGAACGAGCGATGAAGCACGACGTCTTTGAACTGCGGCGCGGCCGCACTCCGCTGCTGATCAGCATGCCGCACGTGGGCCGCGAGATCCCGGCCGACCAGCACCACCGCTACGTCGAGCGCGCGCTCGGCAGCGAGGACACCGACTGGCACCTCGAACCGCTCTACGCGCCGATCGCCGGGCAGCTCGGCGCCGGGCTGCTGGTGCCGCGCTTCTCGCGTTACCTCATCGATCTGAACCGCCCGCCCGAGGACACGCCGATGTACCCCGGCGCGTCCAACACCGAGCTGTGCCCGACGCGTTTCTTCACCGGGGAGCCGCTCTACAAGGACGGCCTGGCGCCTGACGCCGCAGAGAAACAGCGTCGCATCGAGACCTACTGGGCGCCGTACCACCAGGCGCTGCAGGGCGAGCTTCAGCGGCTGCGCCAGGAGCACGGCTTCGCGCTGCTGTTCGAGGCGCACAGCATCCGTTCGGAACTGCCCTGGCTCTTCGAGGGCCGGTTGCCCGATCTGAACATCGGCACGGTGGAAGGCAAGTCCTGCAAGCAGGTCACGCGTCAGGCGATGGAGATCGCGCTGCAGGCGCAGGACCGCTTCAGCTGGGTGGTCGACGGCCGCTTCAAGGGCGGCTACATCACCCGCCAGTACGGCCGGCCGGAGCTCGGCCAGCAGGCCGTGCAGCTGGAGATGTGCTACCGCTGCTACATGGTCGAGAACGAGCTGGGCTTCACCGGCTACGAGCTGGACTCGGCCTGCGTGGAGGCCGTCCGCCCGGTGCTGACGACGCTGCTGCAGGCCTATCTGCTGGCCAATCCGGTCCGGAACGCCGCATGAGCGCCAAGACCTTCCACGCGCCGCGGGCCTGGCTGGACGGGCGCTGGCAGTCGGACGTGCTGATGCGCGTCGGGGCCGATGGGCATTGGCTGGAAGTGGTCGCCGGCGAGCCGGCCCCGGCGGACGCCGTCCGCCTGGACGGTCCGGTGCTGCCGACGCTCGTGGACGCGCACAGCCACGCCTTCCAACGCGCCTTCGCCGGGCTGGCCGAGCAGCGCGACAGCGACAGCGACGACTTCTGGTCGTGGCGCGATCGCATGTACGGCGCGGCGCTGCGCGTGACGCCGGCGCAGCTGAAGATCATCGCCACCCAGCTCTACACCGAGCTGCTGGCCGGCGGCTACACCCAGGTCTGCGAGTTCCACTACCTGCATCACCGCGAGGACGGGACGCCGTACCAGGATGAACTCGCCATGGCGATGGCGCTGGCCGAGGCCGCGCAGGAGACCGGCATCGGCCTGACGCTGCTGCCGGTGCTGTACGCGCATGCCGGCTTCGCCCAGCGGGGCCTGCGGGACACGCAGCGACGCTTCCGCACCGATGCCGCGTGGGTCTGGCGGGCCTGCGAACGCATCAATGCGGCGGGCCTGCCGCTGGTGCGCGCCGGCGTTGCGGTGCACTCGCTGCGTGCGGCGCACGCCGAGGATGTGCGGGCGCTGCAGGCGCTGGTCGGCGACGCCGACCTGCCCATCCACGTGCACGTCGCCGAGCAGCGGCAGGAGGTCGACGACTGTCTCGCGGCCACCGGCAAGCGGCCGATCGACCTGCTGGCCGACTACGGACTGGATCCGCGCTGGCACCTCGTGCACGCCACGCACAGCACGCGGGACGAGATCGCACGTGTGGCCGCGAGCGGCGCGGGCGTGGTGATCTGCCCGGGGACCGAGGGCAACCTCGGCGACGGGTTGGCGGACCTGCCCGGCTGGCTGGCGGCCGACGTGCCGCTGACGGTGGGCTCGGACAGCCAGGTCACCCGCGGATGGGTCGAGGAGCTGCGCTGGCTGGAGTACGGCCAACGCCTCGGCCTGCAGCGGCGCAACGTGGCGGCGCGGCCGGGACGGCAAGCGTCGACGGCCGCCCGGCTGTTCGACGCCTGCGTCGCGGGCGGCGCGCGGGCCGCGGGACTCGACGCCTGGGGCCTCCGGCCGGGCGCGCGCGCGGACTTCCTGGTGCTCGACACGTCCGCGGGCGGTCTGGCCGGGCTGCCGGACGCCGCGCTGCTGGACGGACTCGTCTTCGCCAGCCAGGGGCCGACCTGGCGCGAGGTCCATGTCGCCGGCGAACGGCGTGTCATCGACGATGCCAGCCGCCGTGAACGATTCACGGAGACGATGAACGCGCTCTGGCGCTGATCCCCGCCCCCCGTTTCCGCAGGATGTCCGGCTGGCACGCCGGCTGCTACGCTTTTCCCACTCCTTCCACCAAGTTGGGAATGCCATGTGGTCCATGCGTAACTTCACGATCCGGACGCGCCTCATGGCGCTCGGCCTCCTGTCGGTGTTCGCCCTGCTGCTGATCGGCGGCGACGGGCTGTGGGCGATGGCCCGCACCAAGCAGGACTTCGAGCACTACGTGAGACAGGACGTCGAGTCGCTGGTGCAGCTCTCCGAGATCCGCGCCGGCGTCGGCAACCTGCGGCGCTACGAGAAGGACATGCTGATCAACATCGGCGACGACGCCGCCGTGAGGCGCTACCAGGACGAATGGCGCAAGGCCTTCGAGGGCGTCAACAAGAGCCTGGACGCCCTCGGGCAGCTCGACATCCTCCCGGAGATCAAGTCGATGCCGCCGGCGATGAAGGCCTCGCTGGGCAGCTACCGGAGCGGGCTCGACGGCATCGTGGCACGCATCCTGAAGCAGGAGTTCGTCGACTCCGCCGAAGCCAACCGGCAGACCGAGCCGATCAAGGGTCCGGTCCGGGAGATGGACAAGCAGCTCGGGGCGATGACCCAGGCGATCATGGCGCGCGGCAACCAGGAGGTGCAGCGCATCGACGCCGAGGAGATCCGCATCCGGACGGCGCTGGGCGGCGTGATGCTGGTGGGCGCGCTGGTGATCGGCGTCTTCACCTTCTTCAACATCGCGTCGATCCTGAAGCCGCTGGCGCAGGCGGTCGGCACCACCGAACGCATCGCGCGCCAGGACCTGAGCGAACCCGTCGACGTGCTGGGCACCGACGAGACCGCCGCGATGATGCGCGGCGTCCAGGGCATGCAGACCTCCATCCGCAACGTGGTCAGCGGCGTGCGCAACGCCACCGACAGCATCGCGACGGCCTCGCGCGAAGTCGCTGCCGGCGCCCACGACCTGAGCTACCGGACCGAGCAGGCGGCGTCCAACCTCGAGGAGACCGCGTCGGCGATGGAGCAGCTCACCGCGAGCGTGCAGCACAACGCCGAATCGGCGCGCCAGGCCGATGCGCTCGCGGAAGCGGCGGCGAGCGCCGCCGGACGCGGCGTCGACGTGGTCGGGGAAGTGGTCCGGACGATGGGCCGCATCAGCGCGTCGTCCGCGCGCATCGGCGACATCATCGGCACCATCGACGGCATCGCCTTCCAGACCAACATCCTGGCGCTGAACGCCGCCGTGGAAGCCGCGCGCGCGGGCGAGCAGGGCCGCGGCTTCGCCGTCGTCGCGAGCGAAGTGCGCTCGCTGGCGCAACGCAGCGCCGAAGCCGCCAAGGAGATCAAGCAGCTCATCACCGCCAGCGGCGAGAGCGTCTCCAGCGGCGCCGCCCTCGTCGAGCGCGCCGGGGAGACGATGAACGAGATCGCCGATTCGATCTCGCGCGTGTCGCGCATCGTGGCCGAGATCAGCCACGCGACCACCGAGCAGAGCGGCGGCATCAACCAGATCGGCTCGGCGATCTCGCAGCTGGACCAGATGACGCAGCAGAACGCGGCGCTCGTCGAAGAGTCCGCCGCCGCGGCGCAGAGCCTGCAGCATCAGGCGGATGCGCTGTCGCAGTCGGTGGCGGTGTTCAAGCTCGGTTGAAGTTCCGCGCCGTGACATCGGTGCGGGAGGACTCCACGGTCGCCCGGCTTTAGAGCGACGCGTCGGCAGGCGACGGCACGACGGCTGCTAGGCTTTTCCCCATCGATCCATCTCGTTGGGAAAACATGCAGTCTCTGCGCAACTACACGATCCGGACCCGCCTGCTGGGCCTGGGCCTCCTGTCCGTCCTCGCCCTCCTGCTCATCGGCGGCGCCGGCCTCTGGGCCATGGGCAGCTCGCGCGCCGACTTCCAGCAGTACGTCGCCCAGGACGTCGGCGCCCTGACCCAGCTCTCCGAAGTCCGCGCCGGCATCGGCAACCTGCGCCGCTTCGAGAAGGACATGCTGATCAACATCGGCGACGACGGCACCGTCAAGCAGGCGCAGGCCGATTGGCAGAAGACCTACGCCGGCGTGATCCGGTCGCTCGACACGCTCGCGAGCCTGGAGACCAGCCCCGAGGTCCGCGCGCTGCCGCCCAATCTCAAGCAGTCGCTCCAGGCCTACAAGACCGGCGTCGACGACATCGCCAAGCGCATCCTCAATGCCGACTTCGTCGACGCGGCCGAGGCGAACCGCTCGACCGACGCGATCAAGGCGCCGGTGCAGGCGATGGACAGCGGCGTCGGCGAGATGACGACCGTGATCCTGCAGCACGGCCAGGAAGAGGTGCAGCGCCTGGCCACCCGCGAACTGAGCGTGCGCGGCGTGCTCGGCGTCGTGATGGCGGTCGGCGTGGCGCTGATCGCGCTGCTGACCGTGCTGAACATCCGCTCCATCCTCGCGCCGCTCGCCCAGGCGGTGAGCACGACCGAGCGCATCGCGCGCAAGGACCTGAGCCAACCGGTCGACGCGCAAGGCGCCGACGAGACCGCCGCGATGGCGCGCGGCGTGCAGGGCATGCAGGCGTCGATCCGCGAGGTCGTCAGCGGCGTGCGCAACGCCACCGACAGCATCGCGACGGCGTCCCGCGAAGTCGCCGCCGGTGCGCACGACCTGAGCCAGCGGACCGAACAGGCCGCGTCCAACCTGCAGGCCACCGCGTCGGCGATGGGACAGCTGACCTCGAGCGTCCAGCACAACGCGGCGTCCGCCGGCGAGGCGAAGGCGCTGGCCGAGCAGGCCGCCGAGGTCGCCGTGCGCGGCGTCAGCGTGGTGGGCGAGGTCGTGCAGACGATGGGCCGGATCAGCGCGTCGTCGTCGCGCATCGGCGACATCATCGGCACCATCGACGGGATCGCCTTCCAGACCAACATCCTGGCGCTCAACGCCGCGGTGGAGGCCGCGCGCGCGGGCGAGCAGGGCCGGGGCTTCGCCGTCGTCGCGAGCGAAGTGCGCTCGCTGGCCAAGCGCAGCGCCGACGCCGCCAAGGAGATCAAGCAGCTCATCACCGCCAGCGGCGAGAGCGTGGCCAGCGGCGCCGCGCTGGTCGAGCGCGCCGGCCAGACCATCAACCAGATCTCCGAGTCGGTCTCGCGCGTGTCGCGCATCGTGGCGGAGATCAGCCACGCGACCGCGGAGCAGAGCGGCGGCATCAACCAGATCGGATCGGCGATTTCCCAGCTGGACCAGATGACGCAGCAGAACGCCGCGCTGGTCGAGGAATCCGCCGCAGCGGCGCAGAGCCTGCAGCATCAGGCCGATGCGCTGGCCCAGTCGGTCGCGGTCTTCAAGCTCAGCTGATTCAGCAGGCCATGAACTGCACGCGGTTGCGCCCCGCGTGCTTCGCGGCGTAGAGGGCCTGGTCGGCGGTCTCGACGAGGCGGGCGGGCTTGGCCGGGGGCTCGCCCGCGGCCAGCCCGATGGACACGGTGACCTGCAGCGCCGCCACCAGCTCGCCCCAGCCGTGGCTGGCGATCGCGGCGCGCAGCCGCTCGCAGATGTCCTGCGCGCGCTCGGGCGTGACACCGACGAAGACCAGCATGAACTCCTCGCCGCCGACCCGCGCCAGCAGGTCGGCGCTGCGCAGTTGACGCCGCAGGACCTGCGCCACCTTCTGCAGCGCCTGGTCGCCGACGCCGTGCCCGAACGCGTCGTTGACCTGCTTGAAGTGGTCGATGTCCAGCAGGCCGAGCGAGATCGGCCTGTTCTCCTGCCTCGCGCGCTCCAGCAGCAGCGGCAGTGCGAATTCGGCGTGACGGCGGTTGTTGAGCCCCGTCAGCGCGTCCTCATGGGCCATGCGGCCCAGTTCCGCGGCCTGACGCCGCAGGCGTTGCTGCTCCTGTTCGGCGAGATCCGCGCGCTCGCGCTCGCGTCGCGCGTCCTGCATCGCGTGCTCGGCGCGCGCCTGCGCCTGCTGGAATTCCTGCCGGATCAGCATGGCCTCGGTCTGCAGCGCCATGGCGTTGCGCGCCGATTGGCGTTCCAGGGCGGTGAGCTGCTCATGCGCCGCAAGCGCCCGCACCGCGTCGCCGCGCAGCTTGTAGCCGCGATAGATCG
Source organism: uncultured Roseateles sp. (assembly GCA_946886855.1). The sequence goes on from CAMPJJ010000058.1 coordinate 19,530, forward strand.
CCAGCGTCAGCTGCCGGCGCAGGCGCGCGGGCAGCGATTGCGGCGCCTGCTGGCTCACCAGGTCCTGGAGCGTCTCCAGCGCCGGCAGGGCGTCCTGCGCGCCGGCGGCGTCATCGCGCTTGAGCTGCAGCAGCGCCCGCTGCGCGCGGGCCTGCAGCACCATGCCGGCGTAGCCGTGCCGCTGCGCCAGGCGTTCGTATTCATCGGTGATCTGGAGCGCCTCGTCGATCGCGCCCGTGCCGAGCTGCAGCTCGACCAGGTTGGACAGCGAGACGACGACGAGGAAGGGATTGCCTTCCTCCCGCACCAGCGTGGCCGCGCGCACCGCGTAGGGCTCGGCCTGTGCGAGCGCCTCGGACGCGGCGGTCCGGTCCTCGTCGCGGATCGCCTCCGCGTGCGCCTGCAGCCAGAAATGCGCGAGGTTGTTCAGGCAGGAAAGCATCAGCTCGCGCTCGCCCGGGGCCTGCTGCTGCGCGATCTCCAGGGCCTGCAGGGTGTGCTGGCAGGCCTGCTCGACCTGGTCCGAGACCGCGAAGGACACCGCCAGCCGGTTCAGCGCCCAGGCCTCGCGCGCCGCGTCCTCGGCGCGCCGCGCGGCGGCCAGCGCCTGCCAGCCGGCCTGCATCGCGTCGCGTCCCATCTGGAACTGCGCGTAGACATAGCACAGCTCGGTGAGGGCCTCGGCGGCCCAGAGGTCCTGGTCGGGGCCGTCGATGAGGCGCACCAGGGCCGCGGCCTCGCTCGCGCGCCGCAGCGCGCCCTGCAGGTCCCCCTGCCGCGGCAGGTTGTGGGCGATGAGGATCAGCGCCCGCGCACGGTCGCGCGCCGTGTCGGCCGCCACCAGGGACAGCTCCAGGGCATCGGTCGCGTCGCGGTAGGCGCCGCGGCGGCTCAGGTGCAGGGCTCGCGCCAGCTCGCGTTGGAACAAGGCAGACTCTCCTCCGTCAAACTCGTCGACCTCGATGCCGCAGCATTCGCCGCCGCATAGCGCACGTCAATGGCGGCACGCCCCAGTGGACGATGGATACAGTCGCAGGCATGCCAAAAGTCTCGAAAGCGTCCGCCGCGTCCGGCCGCACCGTCGAACCGCCTCCGGTGGCTGCCTCGGTGGTGACCCCGACGGCGGTGCCGGTCGACCGCGCGCTGGTGGGCGTCGACTTCACCAGCGCGCCGTCGGCCCGCAAGCCGATCCGGCTGGCCGTCGGTCGCCGGCAAGGGAGCGTCCTGAAGCTGGAACGCCAGGTGGCGATCGCGACGCTGGAGGACTTCGAGACCTGGCTCGCGGCGCCGGGCCCTTGGCTGGGCGGCTTCGACCTGCCATTCGGATTGCCGCGCGAGCTGGTCGAGACCCTCGGCTGGCCGACCGACTGGGCGCCGCTGATCGCGCATTACGCGGGCTTGTCGCGCGCCGAGATCCGGGACACCTTTGCCGCGTTCTGCGACGCGCGTCCGGTCGGCGGCAAATTCGCGCACCGGGCCTGCGATGGCCCGGCGGGCTCGTCGCCGAGCATGAAGTGGGTCAATCCGCCCGTCGCCTACATGCTGCACGCGGGCGTGCCGCGCCTGCTGCGGGCCGGCGTGCATCTGCCCGGACTGCATGCCGGGGACCCCGGGCGCGTGGCGCTGGAGGCCTATCCGGGGCTGCTGGCGCGCGAGTTGATCGGCACGCGCAGCTACAAGAGCGACGACCGCGCCAAGCAGACGCCGGAGCGGCTGATCGCCCGCAAGGACATGATCGAGGCGCTGGAGCAGGGCCGCAGCCGTCTCGGCTTGCGACTCAAGCTCAGCCATGCGCAGCGGGACGAACTGGCCGACGACGGCAGCGGCGACAAGCTCGACGCCGTGCTGTGCCTGATGCAGGCGGCCTGGGCCGACGCGCGGCCGGATTACGGGCTGCCCGTCGGGATGGATCCGCTGGAGGGATGGATCGTCTGCGCCTGACGATGCGCGCCGCGCCCTGTCTTTTTTTCAACTTCCTGAATTTCCGACCGCGAGGAGGACGCCATGATCCGGATCGATGACACCCCCGCTGTGCAGACGCCGCTGCAGGTCGCCGTGATGGGCGCCGGCGCCGTGGGCTGCTTCTTCGGCGGCATGCTGGCCCGCGCCGGCCACGACGTGACGCTGATCGGACGTGCCAGCCACGTGGCAGCGATCCGCGACCATGGCCTGCGCATGGAGACGCGGATGTTCGACGAGCAGGTCCGCCTGCGCGCCGACACCGAGCCCGCCGCCGCGCGTGGCGCGCAGGTCGTGCTGTTCTGCGTGAAGTCCACCGACACGGTGTCCGCCGCGCGGGCGCTGGCGCCGTACCTCGGTGCGGACACGCTGCTGCTGTCGATGCAGAACGGCGTCGACAACGCCGAGCGGCTGCGCGAGTCGGTGCCCCAACCGGTGTCGGCGGCGGTGGTCTACGTCGCCACGGAGATGGCGGGGCCCGGTCATGTGAAGCACCATGGGCGCGGGGAGCTGGTCATCGAGCCTGCGTCCGGTGTCGGGCGCATCGCCCAGGCCCTGATCGCGGCGGGCGTGCCGACCGAGGTGTCGGACAACGTGCGTGGCGCGCTCTGGTTCAAGCTGTTGATCAACTGCGCCTACAACGCGCTGTCCGCGCTGGCGCAGCAGCCCTACGGCGAACTGGTGAAGGGGGAGGGCGTCTGGACGGTGATGGACCAGCTCGTCGACGAGGGCCTCGCGGTGGCCGCGGCGGACGGCGTCACGCTGGTGGGGGACGTCCGCCAGGCCGTGCGCAAGATCGCCGAGACGATGCCGGGGCAGTTCTCCTCGACCGCGCAGGACCTGAGCCGCGGCAAGCGCACGGAGATCGATCACCTGAACGGCTTCCTGGTGCGCCGCGGTGAGGCGCTGGGCGTGCCCACGCCCGCGAATCGCGTGCTGCACACGCTGGTTCGGCTCGCCGAACCCAGCCGGGATTGAGCCGGGACCGGGCCGGCACCGCAGCTCAGTAGGTGATGGTCAGCGTGACCGTGTCAGAGTAGTTGCCCGGCACGATGCCGTTGAGCGACGGCAGGCGGCCGTAGACGGTCAACTGCTGCTGGCTACCGGTGCCGGTGCCGGCGTACACGCCGCTGCTGTTGCCGTCGCCCCAGACCTGGGTGCGGCCGGCATCGAGGTACAGCTGATACGGCAGGCTGTTGTTGCCGCTCTTCATCGCACGCGAGCTGAAGGCCGAGGCGTTGCCCGCGTTGGCGCCGGCGCTGAGCGCGACGCTGTAGGGCGTGGTCTTCGTGCAGGTGACGTTGAGCGCGGTCGAGGCATCGACCGGGCCGGGCGTCTGCAGCGGATCGATCGAGCCGCCGAAGGTCAGCGTGCTGCCGGTGACGTTGCAGGCGACCAGGATGGTGGCGCCGACCTGGAAGGTGCCCGAGCCGGTCGACGGCGTGGCGGCATGGCTGACAGCGGCGGCGCCCACGATGGCCGCGGCGACGGCCAAGGTTCGCGAGAGAACTGAAGACAACTGACGTGACAGCATGGTGGGTTCTATTCGTGCATCGCGGGTGCCGGCGGGTTGCGATGACCTCGGCGCGATGCGCTCCGATGTCGGACCTCTGTGCCGTCCCTGGGTATCAATTGGACACGATTTTGTCAGTTCCACTCCGTGAGCCACTTCACGGATCGGGGACATCGACCTAGAGAGTACCCCCCAAACGGGGAGAAATCCTCTGCATTCGGATTGGTAACGCCACCATGGGTGTCGGGAAGTGATCCAGCGGCGCGGGTGTGACGGAAGTCGCACCCGGCGCGGGGTCCTGCCGAGCGCGACTGCGCGTCACTTGCGCATCAAGGTGGACTTGCCGAACAGCGACTCCACCAAGTCCACCGCCACCAGCGCCGTCTTGTTGCGGACATCGAGCGCCGGGTTGAGCTCCATGATGTCCAGCGAGCCCAGCCGGCCGGTGTCCGCGATCATCTCCATGCAGAGCTGGGCTTCGCGGTAGGTGGGACCGCCGGGAATCGTGGTGCCGACGCCGGGGGCGACGTCCGGATCGAGGAAGTCGACGTCGAAGCTCACGTGCAGGTGGGTATTGACGTCCATCGTCGCCAGCGCCAGCTCCATCGTGTGGCGCATGCCCATCTCGTCGATGTAGCGCATGTCGAAGACTTCGAGGCCGACCTCGTGGACGAAGCGCTTCTCGCCCTCGTCGACGCTGCGGATGCCGATCTGGCGGATCCATTTCGGATCGATCGCCGGGACCTTGCCGCCGATCTCGATCAGTTCCTGGGGGCCGTAGCCGCACAGGCACGCGACCGGCATGCCGTGGATGTTGCCGCTGGGCGTGAGCTTGCTGGTGTTGAAGTCGGCATGCGCGTCCAGCCACAGCACGCGCAGTTTCTTGCCGGTGTCGCGGCAGTGGTGGGCCACCGCGGCGATCGATCCCAGGCCCAGGCAGTGGTCGCCGCCGAGCAGGACGGACATCCGCCCGGCGTTGAGCTCCGCGTAGACCGCGTCGTGCACGGCCTGGTTCCAGGCCGTCACCTCGTCGAGGTGGCGGTAGCCTTCCGTCGGCGGCAGCCAGGGGTTGGACGGGCCGACGAGGTTGCCGCAGTCCTTGACCTCGACGCCGTGCGCCCGCAGCGCTTCGGCCAGTCCGGCGACCCGCAGGGCCTCCGGTCCCATGCTGGCGCCCCGGGCGCCGGCCCCCACGTCGGTGGGGGCGCCGATCAGGCTCACGTGTCGTGCTGCGGTCATGGTCGATCCTCTCTTGCTTGCTGGAAGGCCCGAAGGGCCGGATCAGGTGCCGTCGGCCGGGACCGCGCGGGTCCCGTCATGGCCGTTCGTGCCGTTCGTGCCGCCGCCGATGTCGTATTCCTTCATCAGCAGCCCCCAGGCCTCGTCGGCGGTTTCAACGTAATGGAAGAGCTGCTCGTCGCCCGGGCTGATCATGCCGGTGTCGATCAGCAGCTCGAAGTCGATCAGGCGCGACCAGAAATCGCGTCCGAACAGCAGGATCGGACGCCGGCGGCACTTGCCGGTCTGGATCAGGGTCAGCGTCTCGAAGAGTTCATCGAGCGTGCCGTAGCCGCCGGGGAAGGCCGCCAGCGCCACCGAGCGCATCAGGAAGTGCATCTTGCGCAGCCCGAAGTAGTGGAAGCGGAAGCAGAGCTCCGGCGTGATGTACTGGTTCGGGCGCTGCTCGTGCGGCAGGACGATGTTCAGTCCGATGCTGCGGCCGCCCGCCTCGTGCGCGCCACGGTTGCCCGCTTCCATGATGCCGGGCCCGCCGCCGGTGACGACGTACAGCGGATGCGCGAAGTCCTTGGTCGTCTCGGTGACCAGCCGGGCGAACTTGCGTGCTTCCTCGTAGTAGCCGCTCATCACCAGGCGGCGCTCGGCGCGCTGCACGGCCGCCTCGTCCTTGGCGGCGCGGGCCGCGTCGACGGCCGCCTGCGCCGACTCTCGATCGGCGATGCGCGCACTGCCGAAGATCACCACCGTCGACTGGATGTTCAGCTCCTGCTGGATCAGCTCCGGTTTGAGCAGTTCGAGCTGCATGCGCACCGGGCGCAGTTCCGGCCGCACCAGGAAGTCCGTGTCGGTGAAGGCGAGCTGGTAGGCGGCGGGCGGATTCGCGTCGAAGGTCGTCTCGAAAGAGGCCTGCTGTTGGACCTCCTCCTGCGCGGAGGGGAAGTTGCGGGCGGTGAGTTTGTCGCTTCTGATCATGATTCGATGGCCCGAGAGATTACGGGCGTTGGCACTTAATTTCCGTTCGTTCGCCGGCGCCGTGCACGACGCCGCGCGGTGGTTTGTTGCGCGAGGTCGCCCCCGGACGCCTGGACGGGGTCAGTCCGTGCCACAGCACGGGCAGCGCGGGTCGCGAGCGACCTTCAGGTCGGTCCATTCCATGCGGCGCGCGTCCAGCATCAGCAGCCGGCCCGGCAGCGTCGAGCCCATGCCGGTGAGCAGCTTCAGGGCCTCGGCCGCCTGCATGCTGCCGATGATCCCGACCAGCGGCGCGAACACGCCCATCACCGCGCAGCGCTGCTCCTCGGGCGGCTGGTCGGCGGGGAACAGGCAGGCGTAGCAGGGGAAGGTCCGGCTGCGGGTGTCGTAGACGCTCAACTGCGCGTCGAAGCCCAGCGCCGCGCCTGAGACCAGCGGCTTGCCGTGCCTCACGCACGCGGCGTTGACGAGGTGGCGCGTCGGGAAGTTGTCGGTGCAGTCCAGCACGACGTCGGCCTGCGCCACGAGTTCATCGAGCAGCGCCGCGTCGGCGCGCCGGGTGACGGCATGCACGCGCGGCTCCGGGTTGATGGCCGCGATGCCGGCGGCGGCCGATTCGGCCTTGGGCTGGTCCACGCGCGCGAGGCTGTGGGCGATCTGGCGCTGGAGATTCGTCACGTCGACGCGGTCGTGGTCGACCAGCGTGATCCGGCCGACGCCGGCCGTGCCCAGGAACAGCGCCGCGGGCGACCCCAGGCCGCCGGCGCCGATCACCAGCGCGTGCGCGTCCAGCAGCCGCTGCTGGCCCTCGACGCCGATGTCGTCCAGCAGGATGTGGCGCGAGTAGCGCAGCAGTTGATCGTCGTCCATGGGTCGGTCTGGGCGTTCAGGGCGTTCAGGGCGGTCAGCGGTGATCCGGCAGGGGGCGGCGGTGAATCGGCGGTGAATCGGCAGTCCGCGCGTCTCACTCGGGCACGGCGTCGTCGGTCGTCTGCGCCTGCCTCAGGCCGACCTGCAGCGGCAGCTTCATCGACTCCTTGCCGCGCTGCACGCCGATCAGCGTCTGGCTGTCCGGCTTCAGCGCCGCGACGATGTTGACAAGCTCGCGCGGCGAGCGCACGGCCTGGCCGGCCACTTCGGTGACGACGTCTCCCGCCTCCAGCCCGGCCTTGGCCGCGGGGCTGGCCTTGAAGACTTCCTTGACCAGCACGCCGTGGTCGACCGACAGCTTGAGCGTGTCGACGACCTCCGGGTTGACGTCGCCGGTGATCACGCCCAGCCAGCCGCGCGAGACCTTGCCGTCCTTCACCAGCGCTTCCAGGACCTGGTAGGCGGAGTCCACGGGAATCGCGAAGCCGATGCCCAGGCTGCCGCCGCCGGTGCGCGAATAGATCGCCGTGTTGATGCCGACCAGCCGCCCCTGCACGTCGACGAGCGCGCCTCCGGAGTTGCCGGGGTTGATGGCGGCGTCGGTCTGGATGAAGTTCTCGAAGGTGCTCAGGCCCAGTTGGGTGCGGCCCAGCGCGCTGATGATGCCGGAGGTGACCGTCTGGCCGACGTTGAACGGGTTGCCGATGGCGAGCACCACGTCGCCGACCTGCAGCTCGCCGGCCTTGCCCGGATGGATCACCGGCAGCGGCGGCGGCAGCGTGATGCGCAGGACGGCCAGGTCGGTTTCCGGATCGGTGCCGACCAGGCGTGCCGGCGTGTCGCGGCCGTCGGCGAGCTGCACGCGGATCTCGGTCGCACCGGCGACGACATGGTTGTTGGTCAGCACGTAGCCTTCGGGCGAGACGATCACGCCCGAGCCCAGCCCGGTCTGCGGCCGCTGCTGCTGGGGGCGCCTGCCGAAGTGGAAGCGCAGCCAGGGATCGGCGTCGATCTCGCGCTGGCTGGGCGCGGGCTTGTTCGCCAGCACCGCGACGACCGCCGGCGACGCCGCCTGGGCCGCCGCCGCGAAGCTGAACTGCACCGCCGCGCGCGGCGGGGCGCCGGCCGCGGCGGGCAGCGTGGGGACGACCTTGGGGGCCTCGTGCAGCCATTCGGGCTTGAGCGTGGCCACGACGAAGTAGCCGGCCAGCGCCACCGTGGTGGCCTGGGAGAAAATCAGCCAGGTTTGACGCAAGAGAGATCCTGTCATGGCACATCGCACGGAGCTGGAGCGGCTGCTCGCCGCCACGCTGGAGCCCACGCGCTTCAAGGATTATGGGCCGAACGGCCTGCAGGTCGAGGGCCGCGACCAGATCCGGCAACTGGTGTGCGGGGTCACCGCGAGCCTCGCGCTGATCGACGCGGCCATCGAGGCCGGGGCCGACGCGATCCTGGTCCACCACGGGCTGTTCTGGCGCGGCCAGGATGGCCGTGTGACGGGCTGGATGAAGCAGCGCCTGTCGCGGCTGCTGACGAACGAGATCAACCTGTTCGCCTACCACCTGCCGCTGGATGCGCATCCGGAACTCGGCAACAACGCGCAACTGGCGAAACACCTGGGATGGGCCGCCGAAGGCTGCTTCGGCGAGCAGGACCTGGGCTGCATCGGCGCGCTGCCAGCGACGTTCGAATCGCTGGCGGCGCTGGGCGCCCATGTCGAGCAGCGGCTCGGCCGGGCGACCGTCATGGCCGCCGGCGACGGCCGTCCGCTCAAGCGCGTCGCCTGGTGCACCGGCGGCGCCCAGGGCTATTTCGAGGCCGCCATCGCCGCCGGCGCGGACGTGTTCATCACCGGCGAGATCTCCGAGCCTCAGGCGCATTACGCGGCTGAGACGGGCGTGGCCTTCATCGCCGCCGGCCATCACGCCACGGAGCGCTATGGCGTGCAGGCCCTGGGCCGCCAGGTGGCCGAACAACTGGGCCTGCAGTGCCGGTTCATCGACATCCCCAATCCCGCATGAGCGCCCCCCTCGAGAGTTCCCGACCCGTGCTGCTGACGATGGGCGATGCCTGCGGCATCGGCCCCGAGATCGCCGTCGCCGCCTGGGCGCAGGATCGCGGGGCGGACCTGCGGCTCGTCGGCGATGTCGGCGTCTTCCGGCGTGCGCTGGATGTCAGGGGCTTGCGCCTGCCGGTGGCGGTGCTGGAGCACGTCGACGACCCGGCGCCACCCGACGCCCTGCCGGTGTGGCAGCCGCCGGGGCTGCCGCAGGATCTGCTTGCGCAGCCGGTGGGCCGCGTGAGTGCGCAGGCGGGGGCCGCGGCGGCGCGCTGCATCGTCGCCGCCACGCAGGCGCAACGGGCGGGGCGATCCCGCGCGCTGGTGACGGCGCCCATCCACAAGGAAGCCCTGCATGCCGGCGGCATCGATCATCCGGGTCATACGGAGCTCCTGCAGGCGCTGTGCGCGGATCCGGACGGCCGGCTGCCGCCGGTGCGCATGATGCTGGCCAACGAGGAGCTCCGCGTCGTGCTGGTGACCATCCACGTCGCGCTGCGCCAGGCGGTCGACCAGATCACCACCGGCCGCGTCCTGCAGACGATCCGCATCGCCGACGCGGCGCTCCGGCGCGCCGGCATCGCCGCGCCGCGTATCGCGGTGGCGGGCCTGAATCCGCATGCGGGAGAAGGCGGACTGTTCGGCAGCGAAGAGATCGAGCACATCGCGCCGGCGATCGCGCAGGCCCGCAGCCTCGGCATCGATGCGAGCGGCCCGTTCGCGCCGGACACGGTGTTCATGCGGGCGCGGCACGCGCCGCCGAAGCACCCCGGCGAGTTCGACGCCGTCGTCGCGATGACGCACGACCAGGGCTTGATCCCGGTGAAGTACCTGGGCGTGGAGGAGGGCGTCAACGTGACGCTGGGCCTGCCGCTGGTGCGGACCAGTCCCGATCATGGGACTGCGTTCGACATTGCCGGGACCGGGCGTGCCGATCCGTCGAGCATGGCGGCGGCGATTCGCATGGCCCGGACGATGTCAAGCTGAGCCGCCCCGGGCCCGTCCGTCGATCTGGCAGTCGGACCGCCCGGCCAGACATCCGGCCTGATGGGGAATTCTCACGGTGGATTCCCGCCGGGCCCGTGTCGATAATCCTCCGCATCACATTAAATCGGGGAGCTCGAGATGGAAGCAGGACGGACGATGCGGCCGGGCCGCCTCGCGGCGCTGGCGCTGGCGGGCGCGCTGCAGTTCGGGGTCATGGGTGCCGCGTCGGCGCAGGAGGTGCAGCAGCCGCTGAACGTCAGTTTCGACGTGCTGTTCGACGAGAACGGGCAGGCCAAGGAGGTCACGCCGATCGATGAAGCGTCGCAGACGCCGGCCTTCTGGCAGCAGATGATCGCCCGGCTGCAGAAGGCGAAGATCCCGGCGCGTCAGGAGGACGGGAAAGCCGCCACCTTCCGCACCGGCGTCGAGCTCTACCTCACCGTCGACAAGGCGAAGTCGACCGTCGCGATCAGCGCCATGCGGATCGTGCCCATCCCGACGAAGATCGCCTACGCGTCCTATCCCAAGGACGCCGCGTCGAAGGCCGGCTGGGAAGGCGAGATCAAGATGATCTGCCGGGTGGGCACCGACGGCACCTGCGTGCAGACGAACGTCGAGATGCCGGCGGGCATGCCCGAGTCGTTGCGGCGCTATGGGCGCGCCTCGATGGAGCAATGGCGCTTCAAGCCGCAGGAAGTGAACGGCAAGCCCGTCGAAGGTGAATACGTCGTGCTGATGCGCATGAAGACCAGCGACGACCTGCCGGTGGATTTCCGCGAGCCGCGCAAGCTGTAGGTCCAGGCGCCGACGGCGGGTCCGCCTCCGGGTCCGGTGCCGGGCTGCTCAGTGCTTCGCGCCGAGCGCGGCCAGTTGCTGCCGCGCGCGCGCCGTGGCGCGCTCCAGCAGGTGGGCGTGTTCGAACGCCCGCAAGCGCCCCGCCTCGCACAGCTTGTGCAGCATGCGCGAGGTCATCGTCAGCGTCTCCTGATGCTTCGTCCCGTGGGTGAAGATGAAGAAGCTGCGCGTGCCGCTGATGTGGGCCAGCCGGACCTTGATCCAGTCGCCGTCGCGATGCATCCGGTAGGCGGTGCCGATCTGGAGGTGATCGATCAGCAACTCGCCGGACGGCGGCGACGGGGCTTCCTCCGCGGCGGGCAGGCCGTCGATGCTGATGTCCACCGCCTGGAGCGGCTGATGTTCGTCGGCGCCCAGGTCCAGGTCGATGTCGACATGGCCGTCCCAGTCGACGTGCTCGTCCTCCATGAGACCGAGCCGCTGGGCTTCCTCGTCGGAGAGCTTCTCGCTCAGGTCCAGGTCCAGCGGCGCGGCGCCGGGCCCCGGGAGGTCCTGCTCGCGCGGGGGCGCCAGGCCGAAGACCGATTCCAGCTGCTTGGCCAGCAGGTTGTATTCGAGCGGGCTCAGGGCCTGGCCCTTCAAGGACTCGGCGTGCGCGGGCAGCAGGTCGGCAAAGAACTTCTTGCGCTCGGGCTCGGGCCAGCGGATCAGGTCCAGACCCTCGTTGAGCGTGCGCATCAGCACCGGCAGCGAGGCGAGGAAGCCCTGGCGCTGCTGGGGCGTCGTCTTCGGCTGGACCGACAGCACGAGGTCGCGGCCCATGTTGCGCAGCCGCTCGACCAGCGCCGCGTCCAGGTCCGGATGGCGCGAGGCGTGCACCAGCACCTCGCTCCAGGTCTGCGTGAGGAAGTCGCGCAGGAAGTCGCGCATGTCCACGCTGGCCATCGCCTGCTGCAGCTGCTGCATGTAGCGGCGCTGCAGGCGGAGCTCGGTCTCCTTGCGTTCCAGCAGCGCGGCGGTGTCACCTTGCGACTTCAGCGTCTGGGCCGTCTGGTCCTGGATGAAATGCTCGAGCTGGCCGAGCTTGGACTCGTACAGCTCCATCCGGTCGAAGTCACCGCTGACCACATCCTGGATCAGGTCGCGGACCAGGGCGAGGAAGGACTTGCCGGGCTCGTCGGTGAAGTCGTCGTAGGCCGCGGCCAGGGTCGCGATGCGATTGACCAGCCGCCGCACCGGATGCCGGCGCGAGGAGAAGAAGGAGCGGTCGCCCAGCGCCGCGCGCAGGACCGGCAGCTGCAGGCGCGCGATCTGCTGCGCCATCAGCGGCGGCAACTTGGCGTCGGACAGGATCTGGTCGAACAGGCCGGCCACCACGTCGATCACCATGTGATCGAGCGAGCCGCTGGCCGCCTGCCGCAGTTCGTCGCGGTGCAGGTGGATCAGGTTGGGCGGCAGGACGATCGGGCCGCCGTCGACATAGCTGCCGGGATCGCCGTCCCAACCTTGCCACTGGCTGTTCACGGGCAGCGGACCGCCGCCGGTCGCGGGGCCCGCGAGCGTGGGGCTCATCGCCAGCCGACGCATCAGGTCCATCAGCTGCGGATCGACGGACCAGCCCATGCCCCCGACGGCACCGCCGCCGGTCGTCGCATACCCGTCCGGGGCGGCGCCATGGAAACCGCCGGCCACGCTGTGCAGTCCGCCGGCGCGGCTGCCGTGGACGGCCGGGTGGAGCGCGCCCGGCAGCGTCGCGTAGCGGCTGTCGTGCAAGGGCACGCCCGAGGTCGTGCCGCCGTGCAAGGACTGACCCCGCGTCGCGCCGGAGACCCCCCGCACGCGCAGGTCCTGCGGACGCAGGCCGCGGCTGCGGAACAGGCCGGCGACGTCGGCGTAGCAGGCGCGCATCTCCAGCGACAGCGCCCGGGTGAGTTCGTCGGTCAGGACCTGGCGCGTGTCCGGGTCGTCGGTCACCGCGTTCACGGCTTCGATCAGCGCCTGGGCGATGGCCTGCGGGCGCAGCGGGTGGCGGTCCTCGTCCACGCCGGGGATGTCGCCCATGTAGGAATTGACCTCGCGCAGTTCCCACTCGCTCTGATGACCCAGCGCCAGGCCGATGCGATCCGTGGCGACCAGGGTGTTGACCTGGTCGTCGTCCATCAGGGACAGCTCGTCCCACTGCGTCGCCTTGGGTGCGGCTTTTGCCGTGCCGGGCGTGCCGGCGCCCGGCGCTTCCGCCGCCTGCTGTCGCATGGACTGGTCGAAGCGCTGCGAGAACAGCGCCTGGTGCTTGCGGAAGATGAATTGCGCAGACAGCAGCGCGTCCCGCCGCTTGGCCTGTCCAGAGGACAGGGCGGCGAGACCGAGACCTTCAGCGCCGCGTTCCGCGGCTTGTTCCGCCGCGAGGCGTACGCGTTGGAGCGCAGCGTCGACGTGGGAGTTCAGACGGTTCATCGAGGCATCGAGCACATTGTGGTGACCGCACCACACGCCAAGTATCGGCGATGGCCATCCCCCGTCCGGGTGGGGCTCACCCGGCTTGTGCGCAAAAGGTGACGAATGAGATGAGCTTTACGCTTTGTCACGCCTCAGCGCGTCGCGGATCTCGCGCAGCAGCTGGATGTCTTCCGGCGTCGCGGCGGGCTCCGCCGGGGCGGCGGGGGTGTCGCGCTTGAGGCGGTTCACCTGCTTCACCATGATGAAGATGATGAGGGCCAGGATGATGAAGTTCAACAGCACCGTCAGGAAGTTGCCGTAGGCGAACAGCGGCACGCCCGCCTTGGTCAGGGCCTCGTAGGTCATCGGGCCGGCGTAGTTGGCCGGCGGGTCCGACAGCATGATGAAGTAGCTGCTGAAGTCCAGACCCCCCACCGCCCGGCCGACGATCGGCATGATCAGGTCCTTGACCACCGAGTCGACGATCTTGCCGAAGGCGGCGCCGATGATCACGCCGACGGCGAGGTCCATCACGTTGCCCTTGACGGCGAACTCACGGAATTCGGTCAAAAAACCCATCGCTTGCTCCTTGTGCTTCGCGTGTGCGAAGGCGTCCACTACCAATCGCTTTCCCGGGGTAGCCCTCCGCCTCCGGGCAAGCATCCTAACGGCGTTTGCACCGCGACAAATGTCAACGTGGTGCACCGATGCACATCGGTAGAGCGCCTAGGGGCGCGCCGCAAGTTTCTTACCTAGAATCTTTGGTTGCCCCTGATCAGAAGTTCCCTGTAAGGACCCTCATGAGTGACCCACAAGTGGACCAAGGCAAGCGCACCTGGCTGATTGCGACCGGTTGCGCGGGAGCAGTAGGCGGCGTGGCCACCGCCGTCCCGTTCGTCAGTACCTTCGCGCCGAGCGAACGCGCCAAGGCGGCCGGTGCCGCCGTCGAGGTGGACATCGGCGGCCTCGCCCCCGGTCAGAAGCTGACCGTCGAATGGCGCGGCAAGCCGGTCTGGATCGTCCGCCGGACCAAGGAGCAGCTCGACGCGCTCAAAGGCAACGATCCGGAACTGGCCGACCCGCAGTCCGACCGCAAGGCCTTTCCGATCCCGGAGTACGCCAAGAACGAATGGCGCTCGCTCAAGCCGGAGTACCTGGTCGTCGTGGGCATCTGCAGCCACCTCGGCTGCTCGCCCAGCGACAAGTTCCAGTCCGGTCCGCAGCCTTCGCTGCCGGACAACTGGCACGGCGGCTTCCTGTGCCCCTGCCACGGCTCGACCTTCGACATGGCGGGCCGCGTCTTCAAGAACAAGCCCGCGCCCGACAACCTCGAGGTGCCGCCTTACGCGTTCCTGTCCGACACCCGGCTGTTGATCGGTGAAGACAAGAAGGCCTAACTCCCCAGGAACAGGACCGAGGCAGACAACACATGGCTGAATTCAAGGAAGCACCCGCCGGAGCCCCCTTGGGCGTCAAGCTGATGACCTGGGTGGACAACCGGTTCCCCGCGTCCAAGCTCTACAAGGAGCACATGTCGGAGTACTACGCTCCGAAGAACTTCAACTGGTGGTACATCTTCGGCTCGCTGGCGCTGCTGGTGCTGGTGATCCAGATCGTCACCGGGATCTTCCTGGTGATGCACTACAAGCCGGACTCGACGCTCGCGTTCGCGTCGGTCGAATACATCATGCGGGACGTCCCCTGGGGATGGCTGATCCGCTACATGCATTCGACGGGCGCGTCGGCTTTCTTCGTCGTCGTCTACCTGCACATGTTCCGCGGGCTGCTGTACGGCTCGTACCGCAAGCCGCGCGAACTGGTGTGGATCTTCGGCTGCGCGATCTTCCTGTGCCTGATGGCCGAGGCCTTCATGGGTTACCTGCTGCCGTGGGGCCAGATGTCCTATTGGGGCGCGCAGGTGATCGTGAACCTGTTCGCCGCCGTGCCTTTCGTGGGCAACGACCTGGCGCTGCTGATCCGCGGCGACTACGTGGTCGGGGATGCGACGCTGAACCGCTTCTTCAGCTTCCATGTGATCGCGGTGCCGCTGGTGCTGCTGGGCCTGGTCGTCGCGCACATCATCGCGCTGCATGAAGTGGGGTCCAACAACCCGGACGGCGTGGAGATCAAGGCGAAGAAGGGGGCCGACGGCCATCCGCTGGACGGCATCCCGTTCCACCCGTACTACACGGTGCACGACATCTTCGGCGTCGGCCTGTTCCTGATGGCCTTCTCGGCGGTGATCTTCTTCGCGCCGGAACTGGGCGGCTACTTCCTGGAGTACAACAACTTCATCCCGGCCGACCCGCTGAAGACGCCGCCGCACATCGCGCCGGTCTGGTACTTCACGCCCTTCTATTCGATGCTGCGCGCCACCACCGACGTCATGGTCCAGGTGCTGTGCGGCGTGATCGCGCTGTCGGCGGTCATCACGCTGCTGCGCGGCGGGCTGTCGACGCTGGGCAAGGGCATCGTGGTGGTGGGCGCGGTCGTCGGCATCGCGCTGCTGCTGACCTTCGACGCGAAGTTCTGGGGTGTCGTCGTCATGGGCGGCGCGGTCATCATCCTGTTCTTCCTGCCCTGGCTGGATCACAGCCCGGTCAAATCGATCCGCTACCGGCCCGACTGGCACAAGTATCTCTACGGGATCTTCGTGCTGCTCTTCCTGGTGCTGGGTTACCTGGGCGTCAAGCCGCCGTCGGATGCGGGAACGATCGTGTCGCAGATCGGCACGCTGTACTACTTCGGCTTCTTCCTGCTGATGCCTTGGTGGAGCAGGGCCGGCCAGTTCAAGCCGGTGCCCGACCGCGTCACGTTTCACCCGCACTGAACCGCCAACGTCACGGAGTCGAACGAATGAAGAAAATCATCGCCACGCTGCTGACGTCGCTGTGCCTGGGCGCGGGCCTGACGTCGACGGCGCTCGCGTCTGAGGGCGGCATCGAGTGGGACCGTTTCCCGACGTCCAAGATGAACGATCTGGCCGCGCTGCAGCACGGCGCCAAGATCTTCGTCAACTACTGCCTGAACTGCCACAGCGCGAGCTTCATGCGCTACAACCGGCTGAAGGACATCGGCCTGACCGACGAGCAGATCAAGGGCAACCTGCTGTTCGCCGGCGAGAAGGTGGGCGAGACCATGAAGGTCTCGCTGGACCCGAAACAGGCGAAGGAATGGTTCGGCGCCCTGCCGCCGGACCTCACCGTGATCGCTCGTTCACGGGCCGACGGCGCCAAGGGAACAGGGGCGGATTACCTCTATACCTACCTGAGAAAATACTACCGGGACGAAACCAAGGCCACGGGATGGAATAATCTCGCTTTCCCCAGCGTGGCCATGCCGCATGTGCTGTGGGAGCTCCAGGGCGTCCGCACCGCCAGGTTCGAGGAAGAAAAAGACCCGCATGACCCGAGCAAGGTCACGCATGTCTTCAAGGACTTCGTACAGGTGACGCCCGGGACGATGACGCCGCAGCAGTACGACGAGTCCGTTGCCGACCTGGTCGCCTATCTCCAATGGATGGGCGAGCCGGCGCAAGGGACGCGTTTCCGGCTCGGCATCGTCGTGGTGCTGTTCCTGCTGGGGTTCACCGTGTTCGCCTGGCGCTTGAATGCCTCCTTCTGGAAGGACATCAAGTAAGAACCGATGACTCGGCCGAGGGCCGGGTCCTCAAGCGCAGTGGGGCGCCGAACAGGCTCCCACTGCGTTGTCGTTTGTCTGTTCGGTCTTTTGACCGCGCCGGCGTTGAACTGTGTTGTTTGTAGAAATCGATGAAGCCGAGAGGCTTCGATCAGGAGTCCACTGCCATGATGGTGCTTTATTCCGGAACCACTTGCCCCTACTCGCACCGTTGCCGGTTCGTGCTGTTCGAGAAGGGCATGGACTTCGAGATCCGTGACGTCGACCTGTTCGCCAAGCCCGAAGACATCGCGCTGATGAACCCGTACAACGAGGTGCCCATCCTCGTCGAACGCGACCTCATCCTGTACGAGTCGCACATCATCAACGAGTACATCGACGAGCGCTTCCCGCA
>CAMPJJ010000059.1 GCA_946886855.1 uncultured Roseateles sp.
CACTGGCACTGGCACTGGCACTGGCACTGGCACTGGCACTGGCACTGGCACTGGCACTGGCGCGGCCGCTCATGCTCAGTCCGCCGGGAACAGCGGCGCCATCGCCAGGAACGCCAGCAACGCGCCCAGCTCGACGATCTGCTGCGTCGCGCCGAGCGTGTCGCCGGTGTAGCCGCCCAGTCGCCGTTCCAGCATCGACTGCATGTAGAAGGTCAATCCGGCGCAGACCACCACCGCCGCCAGCATCTCCGGCACGTTCTCCGGCGTGATCCATGCGCCGGCGAGCGTCGCGAGCACCACCAGGGCCAGCGCAATGGCAAGACCCGGCCCGCCGATCTGCATCGCCAGGGGTTTCGCCTTCGCGTGTTCGGCGTCGCCGGCGTACGGCAGCGCGTGCAGCAGCCACACCGGCGCCGCGCGCGAGGCGACGTGCGCCCACACCAGGGCCAGCATCGCGAGCGTCGGGTCGATGTCCGCGAGCCCCAGCAGCACCGTGGCCTTCAGGCCCAGCACCAGGATCAGCCCCAGCGCGCCGTAGCTGCCGATGCGCGAGTCCTTCATGATCGTCAGCGCCTTCTCGCGCGTGACCGCGCCGCCGAGCGCATCACAGCTGTCGGCCAGGCCGTCCTCATGGAAGCCGCCGGTCAGCCAGACGCTGGCCGCCATCGCGAGCCCCACGGCGACCGTGGCCGGAAAGAGCTGCAGCGCGCCCCACAGCACCAGGGCCGAGAAGCCGCCGACGACCGCGCCGACGAGCGGGAAGAAGCGCGCGCATTGCTGCAGCCACGCGGGCTCGAACCCGACCCAGCGCGGCACGGGCACGCGGGTGAAGAACTGCAGGGCGACGAAGAAGAGGCGGACTTGATGCATGGACGCGGACCGGGAAACCGGCCGCGATGATAGGACGCCTAGCGCGCGCTATCCCGTTCCAGCAGGCCCTCATACGCGATCGCGACATTGGCGCAGAAGATGTCGAGCATCTCCCGCCCCTCCTCGTCGAGCGGATCCGACATCACCATGTACAGCAGGCTCTCGTTGCCCGAGTGCGTCCGGTAGTAGCCGATGAAGCGGCCGTCCTCGAAGCGGCTCTGCCGGGTCGCCAGTGCGCGGTCCAGCGCCTCGCGCACGTCGGCGGGCAGGTTCGAGACCTGCGCGTCGGCGAGCAGCCCCTGGTACTCCGAGGTCGCGGCCAGCACCTGCAGGTGGCCTTGCGCGTGAGAGGCGGCGTACATGCGGCTCGCGCACAGCCCCTGGGCCTGGTAGCCGAGCATGTGCCCGACCTGCTCCAGCAGCGCCGACGCGAAATGGCGCAGGTTGCTCGAGTCGTGGATCTGCGTGATCGCGTCGATCGAGCGCCGCAGCGCCGCGCGCGACTGCGACAGGATCACGATGTCGCGGTACGAGCGCAGCGCCGAGTAGAAGACCGTGATCAGCTTGCGCTTGGTCAGCTCGGTCTTCTCCTTGTAGTCGTTGATGTCGTAGGTCTTGATGACGTGTTCCTCGGGCGCCTGGCCCGGCTGCCCGGTGCGCAGCACGATGCGCACCTGGCTGTTGCGCAACTCCTCGCGGATGAAGCGGGCCACGTCCAGCCCCGCGTGTTCCGACTCCATCACCACGTCCAGCAGGATGAGCGCGATGTCGTGGCGGTCGCGCAGCAGGTCGCGCGCTTCCGCGCCGTTGTAGGCATTGAGGAACTGCAGCTTGCGTCCGGCGAATTCGAAGTCCGCCATGACCAGCTGGGTCACCTGATGCACCGCCGGATCGTCGTCGACGATCATCACCAGCCACGGATCGAGCGTGCGCGTGCGGGCGTCCTCGGCGGGATCGGGCAGCTCGTCGGCGAACACCATGTCGGTCATCGGTTCCTCCCTGCTTGATTTTGTCGCGGGCCATTATCAACAGCCGGGGCGACCTGGGAAGCCTGGCCTTCAGCAGGACGGCTCCAGCGGCATCGGCCCGGAGCGATCCCGGCCCTGGCGCGTGCGCTTGGCCTCGTACATCCGCATGTCGGCGCATTCCATCAGCGCCGTCGCGTCGCGCCAGTCCTCCGGGCAGCGGGACGCCCCCATGCTGGCCCGCAGCGGCAGCACACGATCCAGGTAGGGGAAGGCCCCCTCCACCGCCGCATGGATGCGCGCCAGCGTCGCCTCCAGCGTCGTCGACGATCCCGCAGGGGTCAGGAGGATGGCGAACTCGTCGCCGCCCAGCCGCGCGACCGTGTCCGACTCGCGCGTGGTGCCGGCGAGCCGGCGGCTGAACTCGATCAGCGCGGCGTCGCCGGCCGCGTGGCCGAGCGTATCGTTGATGTGCTTGAGGCCGTCCATGTCCAGCAGCACGATGGCGATCGGCGGATCGCCGCGCTCGACCTCCGCGATGGCGTGGCGCAACCGGTCCATGAACAGCGAGCGGTTGGCCAGACCGGTCATGTCATCGTGCGTGGCGCGGTGGAAGAGGTCGTCGCGGCCGTAGCGGGTCGCCCAGTACATCGCGGCGCCCAGCACCTTGGACATCAGCGACAGCACCTGCACCTCGCCGTTGCCGAAGTTGCCCGTGCGCGACGAGAAGGCCTTGAGCACGCCGACCGGCGTGCCCTGGTGCGCCAGCGGCAGCACGACCATCGAGCGCAGGCCCACGCGCCGGCAGGCCTCGAGGTCGACGCGGCTGTCGACGTCGACGTCGTCGCAGATCAGCGGGATGCCCTGGCGCAGGCAGGTGCCGGAGAGGCTGCCGTCGCGGCGCACGCGCACGCCGAGCTGGTGGCTGGCGGCGCCGGCGACGGCGCGGTACACCAGGTCCTCGCCCTCGGCCAGCTCGATGGCGGCGCCGTCGGCGTCGACGAGTTCCAGCGTGCCGTGGACCGACAGCGACATCACGCCCGCCAGGTCCAGCCCGAGCTGGGCGACCTGGCTGTGGATCTCGATGATGCGCAGGAGTGCGTCCCGGCTCGGCATCGACCGCCCCGAAAAGACCCGCTCCCTGGCCCGCGCCGGCCACCGCCGCGCGCGCACTGGGTGCGTCGATGCGCGGGACCACCTGCCGTCGTTGTCGCCAGTCTAGACCGGGGGCCTGCGCGATTCATCCCCTCTTTCCGGTGACGTTGCGAGGCGGCACCGCCGCCCTCGGGGAATCTCCCGATGAGGGGCATGTCTTTACGCTGCGGATACGGGGCATGCGCAGA
Organism: uncultured Roseateles sp.; assembly: GCA_946886855.1. Next base: position 3,179 of record CAMPJJ010000059.1, read on the forward strand.
ATCGCGCCCCATGCCAGAAAACAAATCGTCCCCGGCTGCCGACGCAGCCCCCGCCGGCGCTTCGCCGGCGCACCCCGCGACCGGGGCGCCGGCCGCTCCCGCCGCTCCCGCGGCGATCGTGCCGTTCACGTCCTACCAGAAGCTGGCCGCCGGGCTGATGGCGCTGCTGCAGTTCTCCGTGGTGCTGGACTTCATGATCATGTCGCCGCTGGGCGTGATGATCATGCCGGCGCTGCGGATGAGCGCCGGCGAGTTCGGCCTGGCCGTCTCCGCCTATGCCTTCAGCGCCGGCATCGCCGGGCTCCTGACGGCCGGATTCGCCGACCGCTTCGACCGCAAGCGGCTGCTGCTGTTCTTCTTCTGCGGCTTCCTGCTGGGCACGCTGTGGTGCGGGCTGGCGACGAGCTTCGCCTCGCTGCTGGCGGCGCGCATCGTGACCGGCCTGTTCGGCGGCGTCATCGGCTCCATCGTCATGGCGATCGCCGCGGACCTGTTCCCGCCGGCGCAGCGCGGCCGTGTGATGGGCCTGCTGCAGGGCGGTTTCGCGGCCAGCCAGGTGCTGGGGCTGCCGTTCTCGATCTTCCTGGCCTCGCGCTTCGACTGGCACGCGCCGTTCATCGCGATCGTGCTGTTCGGGCTGCTCGCCGCGCTGGTGATCGCCTTCAAGCTGCAACCGGTGAATGCCCACCTCGGCGCGGCCGGCACCGGACAGCACAGCGCGGCGCGGCACCTGTTCCAGACGGTGCGCATCCCGCGCCAGCAACTGGCCTTCGCGCTGACCGCGCTGCTGACCACCGGCGGCTTCATGCTGATGCCCTTCGCCAGCGCCTTCGTCGTGCACAACGTCGGCATCCCGCTGGACCACCTGCCGATCATCTATCTGATCACCGGCATCTGCACCCTGGTGTTCTCGCCGCTGATCGGCCGCCTGTCCGACCGCATCGGCGCGATGCCGGTGTTCTACGCCGGCTGCGCGATCACGATCGCGACGGTCGCGTTCTACACGCACCTGGGCACCTCGCCGCTGTGGGTGCTGATCGTCGTCAACGTGGTGATGTTCGTGGGCATCTTCTCGCGCATGATCCCGGCCCAGGTGACGCTCGCGGGCGTGCCGGCGCCGGAGCAGCGCGGCTCGTTCAACGCGATCAATTCGGCGCTGCAGCAGCTGGCCGGCGGCCTGGCCTCGCTGGTGGCCGGGCACATCGTGCACATCGGTCCGGACGGACACGTGAACGACTTCCCGTACGTGGGCTATGTGGTCATCGCGTCGACGCTGGTCGCGGCGCTGCTGATGCGCCAGCTGGTGCGCGGCGGGCGCGCAGCGGGCGTGCCCGCCGCCGTCAAGGCCGGCTGAGTTCGATTGGCGATCCGTGACCGAAGTCACGGAGGGCGCGCGCTTCTTGTCGATCCGTCTAGAGTGGGCCCTCGAGCGGGGGGCATTGGTTACAAGTGCGGAACATCCGCTCCCTAGAATTCAGGGTTTTCACCGACCCGGAATTCGATCATGTCCTCCGCGATCCGGCGCCTGAGCGGCGCTTTTGTCCTGTCCGCCGTGGCGCTGACCGCGCTGTCGGCCCGCGCCGCCGGACCGGCCGTCGACACGATGGCCCGCATCAAGGAGTCCAAGTCGATCACGCTGGGCGTGCGCGAAGCATCGCGGCCGTTCTCGTTCGTCAACGAGCAGAAGCAGGGTCAGGGCTACTCGGTCGACCTGTGCCTGGCGGCCGTCGACGAGATCAAGAAGGAACTGAAGCTGCCCGAGCTGAAGGTCAACTACGTCGTCGTGTCCGGCGCGGACCGGATCCCGAAGCTGCAGAAGGGCGAGATCGACCTGGAATGCGGCTCGACGACCAACACCAAGGCGCGTCAGGAGCAGGTCGACTTCAGCTACACGATCTTCGTCGCGGGCATGCGCGTGCTGATCCCGAGCGGTGCCAAGGTCGACTCGATCAAGGACCTGGACGGCATGACGATCGCGCTGGCCAAGGGCACGACCTCGGAGAAGCTGTTCACGCAGCTGAACAACTCCGGCGAGGCCAAGATGCAGCTGGTCCAGTACCCCAACAACACGGACGCGTTCAAGGCGCTGCGCGAGGGCAAGGCCCGCGCGTTCGCGCAGGACGATGCGCTGCTGCTGGGCCTGGCGTCCAAGGACAAGGCGCTGGACAGCCTGAGCCTGGGCCAGATGGCCTTCTCGGTGGAGCCCTACGGCATCATGATGCGCAAGGGCGACGCCAAGCTGGCGGCGGCCGTGGACCGCGCGCTGAGCCGCGTCTACGGCAGCGGCGAGATCGAGCAGCTCTACAACAAGTGGTTCCAGACGGCGGCGCTGTCGATCCCGATGAACCGCCTGACGCGCGACGGCTTCAAGCGTCCGAACCGCGAAGCCGGCGTGGCGATGCTGCTGGGTTATTCGATCTGAGCGATCCCTCCGGATCCTGGTGAGCAAGCGGACCTTCGGGTCCGCTTTGCATTGGGGGGTCGGAAACGTGGATCGCCCGTGCGGGTGGGGCAAGACCTGGACCCCCGTGGCCCGGTCGGACTCCCTAGCCCTTGGGGGACGCATTCGGGCGCATCGCCGGGACACTGCGCGCTTCGCGTAGCCGATCGCATTCACGCAGGAAGTCCATGCGCCGTCTCGACCTCGTCCGCCGTCGTTCATCGATCCTTGATCGTGGCGCGTCTCCCGCTGCATCTGTCGCCGCATTGGTCGCCGTGCTGCTGAGCCCGGCGGCGTGCGCGCTGGCCCTCGACGTCCCGTCCGGCTGGACGCAGCGCGTGCACGAGGACGGCCTGCTGCTGCAGCCCGCCGACCTGCCGCCGGGCAAGGTGATGCAGTTGTGGGTCGCGCCACCGATGGACGTCGGCCGCGACGAGGGGCTGGCCGCGCTCGCGCGCCTCAAGGACCCGATGCGTGGACTGGGCGCCGCGGGCCAGCCCACCTGCAAGCCGCCGCAGATGCTGCAGGCCGGCGTGGTGCTCCAGAACTGCGTGGCGACCGTGAACGGCGCGCCCATCGAGACACAGGTCTACCTTCGCCCGGCGCGCGGGGGTCAGGTCGAGTGGCTGCGGATTGCGTTCTCGCAGGATGAAGCGCTGCTGCAGCGCTACGGCGGTGGCTTGAAGACGCTGTCCTCGAAGTCGAACGAACTCTGGCCCGCGCTGAAGGCGCTCGCCGGGGACGAGCGCAAACGTCGCGAAGAAGCTGAGCGCACCGCCGCGCTGGAACGCCGCGCCGCCGCCGATCGTGCGATCCACGTGGCGCCGGGCAAGGGCGTGGCGGAGCGCGACATCGCCGTCATGCTCTGGACCTGGTACCAGCCCAGCGGCGAGAGCCTGGTGGAGAACCTGCACCTGCTGCTGAAGGACGGCACGGGGTATCGCAACCTCGACCTGCCGCCGGACGAGTTCGACATGGCCGCGGCGCGTCGCTTCAGGCCGGAGCGCGTCATCCAGTGGCGCCGCAGCGGCGACGACTGGCAGATCAGGGAGCACGACGACAAGGACTGGCGCACGATCAGCGGCAGGCCCGCGACGCCGGCCTCTGCGGGTCAGAAGATCGAAGGCACGTTCACGCACGCCTGGTACTCGATCCTCGGCGGCGGCAGTTCGCAGAACCGCTTCCACTTCCAGCCGGACGGCACTTTCGAGCAGACCGGCAAGTCGGTCTTCGGTACCGGCGCCATGGCCGCGGCGAATGGCGTGGCGGGGATGGCGACCAGCACCTACTCGCGCGGCGGCAGCACGACGACCTCGTCCGTCAGCGCCGTCGGCGCCGGTGCGGGCGGGGCGCAGCGACAGCGGCGCAACGGCGGCGACTTCGTCGGCCGCTACCGGCTCGACCGCTGGGCCATGGTCGTCGAGCGCGAGAACGGCGAGCAGGAGCGCGTGCTCTTCGCGTTCAACGGCGACAAGCAGCGCGCGGTGTTCATCAAGGATCAGGGTTATTCGAAGTAGGCCGCGAATGAGCGACGACGTTCTCGCAGGGCTGCCGCCAATGGCGCCGGATCGGTGCTTGCGGTCGCTCGGACCGTTCGAGGACGAGCAGGGGAATCACTTCCGGCTCGCCATCGACTGCACGCTGGCCCCATCGAGCTGGCCGGGCCGGAAGAAGCGCCTGCTGGCGGCGCTCGGTCTGCGACGCGCCGCGGAGCGGATCTCGCTGCAGGCGCGCATCGAGATCGAGCTGTTCGCGATCCAGCCCATTCACGGCGACCTCGTCGATCGCGACGGTGCGCCCCGCGAGGACCTGTTCGTTCAGGGACCCCCGCGCGTTCGTGACCTCCAACTGGAAGTCTCGTACGGGCAGGGGATCCAGTACTACCTGCTCACGTTGGCGACCGACCGGGGAATGGCAACGTTCCCGTCGTTTGAAGCCGCCGTGCGGTGGACCCTGCTGCGCAATCCCTGATCAACAGGTCGACGAGCAAGCTTCCCTGCGTCGCATAGGTCCACTTGTCCGTCTTGAGCAGGGTGGCGACGGGCTTGCCGGCATCGACCGAGCGATCGATCAACGCGACGTCGTAGGTCTTCGTCGCGTCGTCGAAGACGACCTCCGCATCCATCGATCGCTTCAACGTCACCGCCACGCGCCGCTGGTCCTTCCCGCTGCCTTGCTCGACCTCCAGCGCGCAGCCGTCGCGCAGCGCGTAGCGCCAGCGCGGGCCGGGCGAGTCGCGGCCGACGACGTTGAGCTCGGCGACGCGCTCGGCGTTGTTCATGTCGAAGGGACTGACCAGCGGCCGATCCTCGCCGGGATAGCCCTCCGAGCACGACACGAGCAGCGGCCCCAGGATCAGCACGACCGCCACCCGCGCGGCGTCACGCCATGACATCGGCGACCTCCCCGACCTCCACGACACGAGACGCCAGCACCTTGTCGATCGTCTTGCCGTCCATGTCGACGATCTCGAAGCGCCAGCCTTCCCAGTCCACCGTGTCCGCCTCGCGCGGCAGCCGGCCGGTGAGCAGCATCATCATCCCGCTGAGCGTGTGATACCGGCCGCGCTCTTCCTCCGGCACCTCGTCGAGGTTCAGGCGGTCCTTGAGCTCCGGCACCGGGATGTGGCCGTCGAGCAGCCAGGAGCCGTCCTCGCGCTGCACCGCCCAGGCCGTGGCCGGATCGCGCGGCTGGAACTCGCCGGTGATCGCCTCGACCAGGTCGTGCAGCGTGACCAGGCCCTGCACCTCGCCGTACTCGTCGATGACGAAGGCCATGTGCACGGCCGACAGGCGGAAGTTGGCCAGCAGCTCCATGCCGGTCAGCGTCTCCGGCACGTACAGCGGGGGCGCGAGGTGCTGGTCCAGGCGCGGCTGGCGCTGTCGCAGCATCTCCGACAGCACCTGGCGCGCGTTCACGACGCCGACGATGTCATGCAGCCCGCCGCGCACGACCGGGAACAGCGCGTGGTCCGAGGCCTCGATGCGCGCGAGCGTCGTCTCCATCGGATCGTTCAGGTCCAGGCAGACCACGTCGCGGCGGGACACCATCAGCGATCCGATCTGGCGGTCGTCCAGGCGGAAGACGTTGCGCACCATCGCGTGCTCGTGCGACTCGATCACGCCGGCGCTGGTGCCTTCGGCGAGCACGGCGTGGATCTCCTCCTCGGTGACGTTGAAGGCGGCCGACTGCTTCACGCCGAGCAGGCGCAGCAGCGCGTTCGTCGAGCCCGACAGCAGCCGCACGAAGGGTTTGGTCGCCACGGCGAGCGCTGCGATCGGGCGCGCGACCAGTCGCGCGACGGCCTCGGGGTTGGACTGTCCCAAGCGCTTGGGCACGAGCTCGCCGAGCACGATCGAGAAATAGGTGATCAGCACGACGACCAGGCCGGTCGCTGCGCCGCTGGCGTATTCCGCCGGCACGCCGTGCGAAGTGATCCAGAGCGCCAGCGGCCCGGCAAGCGCGGCCTCGCCGACGATGCCGTTCAGCACGCCGATCGAGGTGATGCCGATCTGGATCGTGGACAGGAAGCGGGTGGGGTCCTCGCCCAGCTTGACGGCTGCGGCGGCGGCGCTGTCGCCGTCGTCGATGAGTTTCTGCAGGCGCGCTCGGCGCGCGGTGACCAGTCCGATCTCGGACATGGCGAACAGGCCGTTGAGCAGGATGAGGAAGAAAAGTAAGGCGATTTCCATGATGGATGAGGAAGGAACGCGGGCTCGCCGGACCTCGAGGACGAGGCGCGCGACGGGACGGCGCAATCGCACGCGTGCGCGGGAGGCGCGGCGCGTGCCGAAGGGGAAGGGCAGGGGCGTGGTGGAGGCGGCGAGGCGCCTCGAAGCGGGCTACACGGGTCGCGTCAGACCCGCGGCGGCCGCAGCAGCGGCTGCGTGCAGCGCTGAGGCTCGTGCAGCTGGGGCGTGGGGAGCGGGCTCGCCGGCGGCGGCGCGATGCGCAGCGGGCGCGCGTCGGGCTTGCAGTGATCGGGCATGTCGTCCGAGGTGTCGCCGAGCTCGAAGAGCAGGGCGGCGACCGCGGCGGATCTTTCCGCGGCGTGATCGTCGTCGACGCCGGCCTGTGCCGCCTGTGTTGCGGCGAGGGCGGCGGCAGGATGGTCCGGTTGCCCGTCGACCAGCAGGTGCTGCGCATGCGCGACGCCCGCGGCGAACATCGTCACGCCGGCGGCGGCGATGCCGTACGCGGGGACAAGGATCGTCAGGACAAGGATGCGGAACCAGCGGGTCACAGGCGTCATTCTATCGAGACGTCGGGTGGGGCCCGCTGGCGGGGTCAGTTCGCGGAGGCCGGCGCCTCGGTGGGAGGCGCCACCGGATGCGCGCCGTCCCGATCGAAACGCGTCAGCACGACGATCGTGCCGACGATGTGATCGTTGAGCGCGTCCAGCTCCTCCGCGGGCACCCACCACTCGGTGTGATGGCCGCCGCCGACCTGCTGGACCGGATAGCGGTCCATGAAGTCCTTGCGGACTTCGAATCGGGTGACGAAGCCTTCGCCGCTGGCCGGCACGTTCCAGTCGCGCGCGATCTCGACGGCGTACTGCTCGTTCGTGACCGGATAGAAGATCGGCTGATCCGGCAGGCGCGGCGGCCACCGGCGGTAGCCCGATAGCGCCACAAGCGCCAACTCTTGCGGGCCCGTCGGCCGGAAGAGGGTGACGGTGGGGGAGGTCATGGCAGTACTTTCAAAGGGTCGGGTGGACGGTCGCCTCCTTGGCGGCCTTCAACTGCGCGCGGACTTCCATCAGCGCGAAGCCGAGCAGGTTCAGTCCTTTCCACCGCGCCGGGTGGCGGGCGTCGGCGTCGTTCGCCGCCAGCCCGATGCCCCAGACGGGATCGACGGGGCTGGCCTCGACCAGCACCTGATCGCCGGTGCTCAAGAGGAATCGACGCAGCGCGCCATTGCCACCGAACTTGCCCATGTTGGCGGCCACGACGATGTCGAAGCGGTGCTCGGCCCAACGACGCTCGTCGAAGCCGGCGACCTTGCGACCCAGCTGCTTCGCCAGATCGGGCGTCTTCGCCTCCAGGATCTGCTGGCGCAATGCGAGATCGCCGAAGAGCTCGGCCTTGCCGGCCATCATGAAGTGCTCCGCCGTGCGGAAGGTCTCCTTGCCGACCTGGAACGACGCGTCGTACCACTGGCTGAAGCAGGCGGCACTCACGCCGCCATCCTTGGGAGGGCGGTGCCCCCAGAAAAGGACGTACTCGACCGGTTGCCCTGCCTGCACGGACTCGATCAGGCTGCGGAGGTCCCGGGTTTCGCTGGCTTGCTTCATTGTTGTTCTCCCAGAAGTCATATGAGTTGTACAGTGCAACTCCTCGAAGGTTGCACAATACAACTCTCCAACGATCCGATCAAGCTCCGAACGACGATGACGACCGAACCTTCGCGCCGGAAACCACAGCCCGCTTCGGCGAGCCTGTCCTTTCCCCTGCCGTTCACGACGGTCGACGTCGTGATCTTCTCCGTCGTCGAGGATCAACTGCGCGCGCTGCTGGTACAGCGACCTTCGAAGGCGGACGAGCCATTCCCCGATCGCTGGGCCCTGCCGGGCGGCTTCGTGGACATTGATCGCGACCGCGATCTGGAGGCCTGCGCGCGGCGCAAGCTGTCGGAGAAGACGGGCGTCGCCAGTCCGTATCTGGAGCAACTCGGCAGCTGGGGCGGCAGGGACCGCGATCCACGCGGGTGGTCGGCGACCCACGTGTACTTCGCGCTGATTCCCGCCGATGGCGTGAAGCTGGCCAAGGGCGCGAATGCGGCGGACGTTGGCTGGTTCGAGGTCGAGACGCTGCTGAAGCGCCCGCGTCTGGCTTTCGACCACGCCGCGATCCTGAAGACCGCCGTCGAGCGGCTGCGCGGGAAGGTGGAGTACACGTCGCTGCCGGCGTTCCTGTTGCCCGAAGCCTTCACGTTGCCGCAGCTGCAGCGCATGTACGAGGTGGTGCTGGGACGTCCGGTCGACAAGAGCGGCTTCCGCACGCGGATGCTCGCGGCTGGCTTCCTCGAAGAAGCAGGACCCATGGCCGGCGATGCCAACCGCGCGGCGATGGGCTATCGCCTGCGGGACCGCAAGAGCGCGGTGGTGTTTCCGCGGACGTTCAGTCCGAGGCAGGGAGAGTAGACCGCGTCGGAGATCCGTCCCGCGTCTCGATCAGAAGTCTCGCGTGTCGCCTCGGCTCGCACGAAGGGCCGGAGCCACGTGTCGTGCGAATGCGCTGTGTCGACTCTGCACCCGCGATCGTTGCCACGACTGCGGACGATGCCGGCATAGCCGCAACGCTCTCGGTGCGCCCTTTCCCGGCTGAACACAAGCCTTCGCCCGCGCCCTCATCCTTGCAGGAACGGCTCGATCCACCGTTCGAAGTCGTCCTGCCACTCCCGCTGCGCGGCCGCAAGAATGGGTTCCGGATCGTCGACCGGCGCCAGCTGCAGTTGCACCCGCAGCCACTCGATGTAGGCGTCGAGCCCGTCGCTCTTCCGATAGTGGTGCTCGCTGCGGAAGTAGTGGATGCGGTCGAAGTCGATGCGCGGCTCCGCGTCGCAGGTGCTGACCCGCAGCAGCTCGCGCACGTCGCGCGCAACGATCCACTCGCCGCCTTCGTCGCCGAAGGCCACCACCGGCCAGCGATCGGGCATCGGCGGCTGCGACGGGTCGGGATTCCACAGCGCATAGAACGACCCCGATGCCGTCGCTCGCGCAAACGGGATCAGCCGCGACAGGAAGGCGGGATCCTCCGACCAGCCGTATCGCAGGCCGTCGTGGTCGTCGTCGGTCAAGGTCAGCGCGGCGGAGTAGTTGCCGTAGCCGATGTCATTCTGGAAGCGCAGCAGCGCGAGCAGGGACTCGGGAACAGGCAGGTCGCCGAAGGGCGCGGCGAAGTCGGTCGGATCGATCATGGGAGGGGCGGGGGAGTCGGTACAACGACCGGCTGGACCCGGCCAGCCCCGCTGCTCTGGACAGCAGGGGAGCCGTCGCGAATCTAGCGCCCATCGCGGTTCTCGGAACGTGACCTTCGTCCACTCCCGCGACCATGTCCCCTGACCCGGCGTCGCACGCGAAACGTGCGTGCCTGCACCACGTCGACCCCGACGCCAAACGCCTCACCAGACCTGTGCGGCCGGCGTGCCCTGGTGGTAACGCATCTGCCAGCCCTGTGCCGTCTTCAGCCACAGCGAAGACCGCAACGTGTGGTGGACCAGCGCGCCGTCCTCCTGCCGGTGTGCCGACCGGTAGGTCAGCAGCGCCGCATCGGGCGCCAGCGGCGCGATGCGGAACTCGTCGGGCACGACCTTCGGCGGCTCGTGGTCGTCGGCGAGCCAGCGGATGATGGTCTCGCGGTCGTACTGACGGCCGGAACGGCCGACCTCGTGGAAGTCCGGATGCAGCAGCTGCGCTAGCCGATCGGCGCTGCAGCGCACGCCGGGATGGTGCAGCTCGACCTCCAGCGCGCGGAGCGTGTCCAGCAGTGAGCGTTCGGTGTCGGACATGGCGGAGCGGAATCGTGAAGGACGAGGGGGTGTAGTGAGCATAGCGGCGCTGCGCTTGCGCGATGCGGACAGGGCGCAGGGGCTGCGGCACTGCCACCGCCGCTGGCCCTCACCCCACCCTCTCCCGCAAGCGGAAGAGAGAGCAAGAAGCCGCTGTCCTTCCACCGCAGCAGCGTTTGACGCGGCTGCGTTTCCATCCGGATCAGCGCTTGTCGCTCACGCCCGCCGAATCGAAGCTCGCCATCTCCGCCAGCACGCGGCAGGCCGATTCCAGCAGCGGCCAGGCCAGCGCCGCGCCGGAGCCTTCGCCCAGGCGCAGACCCAGGTCCAGCAGCGGCTGCGCCTGCAGCGTGTCCAGCATCAGCCGGTGACCCTGCTCGTTGGAACGGTGCGCGAAGATGCAGCGCTCCAGCACCGCCGGCTGCAGCTTCGCCGCCACCAGCACCGCCGCGCCGGTGATGAACCCGTCGACGACGATCACCCGGCGCTCCAGCGCCGCCTGCAGCACCGCGCCGACCATCATCGCGATCTCCAGCCCGCCCAGCGCGGCCAGCGCCGCCAGCGGCTCGATGGCGCGCGGATGCTTCTCCAGCACGCGCGCCAGCACGGCCAGCTTGTGACGCAGCTGCGCGTCGTCCAGCCCCGTGCCGCGTCCCACGCAGTCCGCCAGCGGATACCCGCCCAGCCGCGACAGCAGCAGCGCCGCCGACGAGGTGTTGCCGATGCCCATCTCGCCCAGCAGCAGCGCATTGCCCGGCCGCTTCTGCAGCAGCGTCTTGCCCGCGGCGATCGCGGTCGCGCACTCGTCCGCCGTCATCGCCGGCCCTTCCAGCATGTCGCGGCTGCCCATCGCGATCTTCGCGATCAGCAGGCCCGGCCGCGGCACGAAGGTGTGACGCACGCCGGCATCGACGACGCTCAACTGCAGCCCGTGCTGGCGCGCCAGCACGGACACCGCCGCGCCGCCCGCCAGGAAGTTCTCGACCATCTGCCAGGTCACGTCCGACGGGAAGGCCGACACGCCGTGCGCCGCCACGCCGTGATCGGCCGCGAAGACCATCATCTGCGGCTCCACCAGCGTGGGCTGCTCCGTGCCCTGGATCAGCCCCAGGCGCAGCATCAGACCCTCCAGCCGGCCCAGCGAGCCCAGCGGCTTGGTCTTGCGGTCGATGCGGTGCTGCAGCGCCGACGCCAGCGCCGCGTCCTGCAGCGAAGGGATCGAAGGAATCAGGTCTTGCTTGGTCATGGGGACGTCTTGGAGATCAGGAGGAAAAGGAGCGGCGCAACCTGCGAGGACGGCTACGGCGATGCCCGCGTCGCGGAGGGCGACAGCAGGCCCATCAGCACGCCGGGCGCGAAGTGGCGGTCGACGTAGTCGGCCAGTTCGTCGAAGACCTGGTCGAGCGGGCGCGCCGGGCGGTCGAACAGCGCGGCCAGCACGCGGTCGTCCTCGAACAGGCCGTGCAGGTAATGGCCGAGCACCGGCCCGTGCTGCCAGCCGACCGGCTCGCCGAGGCCGTCGAACAGCACCGGTCGCGCCGCGGGCAGGCCGGGGTGCTGAGCGGTGCGGCCGTGGTGGATCTCGTAGCCGCGCGCCACCTGGCCGTTGAGCGACGACCACGGCGCGTCCAGCGTGGGCGCGAAGCGGCACTCGGCCTCGCGCAGCAGCTTCTCGCGCTCGAAGAGCGTCACCAGCGGCAGCAGTCCGAGGCCCGGTGCGTTGCCGTCGAGACCGTGCGGATCGACCAGCGCCTCGCCCAGCATCTGCAGGCCGCCGCAGATGCCCAGCACCCGTCCGCCCGCAGCGGCGTGCGCCGCCACTGCGACATCGAGCCGCTGCGCGCGCAGCCACGCGAGATCGGCCGCCACCGCCTTCGAACCCGGCAGGATGATCCAGTCCACGCCGTCCAGCTCGGCCGGCGTGCGGGCCCAGCTCAGGCGCACGCCGGGCAGGTTGCGCAGCGGCTGGAATTCGTCGAGGTTGGACAGCCGCGGATAGGCGATCACGGCGACGCGGACCGGCGCGCGCGTGCCGCCGCCCGTGCCGTCATCGGTGCCCAGGCCGCCGGTCGTGCGGTCGTCGAAGACGCCGTCTTCCTCGGGCAGCCCGTGCCCGCGCCACATCGGCAGCGTCGCGAGCGTGGGCACGCCGGTCATCTGCTGGAGCATCTCCGGGCCCGGCGACAGCAGTGCCGCGTCGCCGCGGAAGCGGTTCAGCACGAAGCCGCGGATCAGCGCACGCTCGTCCGGGGGCAGCAGCGCGTGCGTGCCGTACAGGTGCGCGAAGGCGCCGCCGCGGTCGATGTCGGTGACCAGCAGGCAGGCGGCATCGGCCTCGCGCGCGGTGCGCATGTTCACGTAGTCGCTGCTGTGCAGGTTGATCTCGGCGGGTGAGCCGGCGCCCTCGATGACGACGACGTCGTTCTCGGCCAGCAGCGCGTGCAGCGCGCCGCGCGCGCGGGTCCAGAGCGTCTCGCTGCGCTCGCGCCACGGCGCGCGGCTGAGCGCCGCGTCGACGTCGCCGAGCACGACGACCTGCGAGGCGGTGTCCTTCTCCGGCTTCAGCAGCACCGGGTTCATGCGCACCTCGGGCCGCGCGCGGGCGGCGAGCGCCTGGAAGTACTGCGCCGAGCCGATCTCGCCCTGGCGCCCGTCGAGGCCCGGCACGACGCGCGCGTTGTTGCTCATGTTCTGCGCCTTGTACGGCGCGACGCGCAGCCCCTGTCGCGCGTACCAGCGGCACAGCGCCGTGGTGAGGAAGCTCTTGCCCGCCCCGCTCGTGGTGCCCAGCACCATGACGGCCCGCCCCCGGCGCTGCCCGGACGCTGGATCCGGGGTCAGCGAGTCATCGTGGGGCCGGAATGGGGCTTGGGGGTCCTGGAGGGATCCCCCATGCCCCGTGGAGAGCCCGCGCTTGGCCGGACGGCCGACATCATCCGACGCAGGATCGCTCACAGCGTTTCTCCCATCGCCGTGTCGAACGGATGCGTCGTATCGAACGCGCCATGGCGCGACGGCGGCGACGGCAGCGGCGTGTGACCGCCGTAGGTGGACATCGCGGTGGCCAGCGCGTCGACTGCTTCCGGCGATTGCACCGACACCCGGACCAGTCCTGGCAGCCCGAAGGAGCTGGCGTCGCGCAGTTTGATGCCGAGTGCGCGCAGGCCTTCGAGCAGTGGTTCCGGCACGCCGTGCCACGGTGACGGCAGGGCGGCGAGCCAGAAGTTGGCGACGCCGCCGTCGATCTGGTCGAAGCCCAGTCCCGCCATCCGGGCCCATTGCGCCGCGCGCCATTCGCGCAGCAGCGGGAGCGAGGCTTCGAGTTCGTTGCGGATCGACGGCGTGGTCCACGCTTCGAGCAAGGCCTGACCCTCGGACGACAGCACCCAGCTCGGCGCGAGTTCCGCGACGCGGTCGATCCAGAGTCCGTCGCGCGGTCCGATCAGGTAGGCGCCGCGCACGCCGGTCAGCCCGAAGGCCTTGTTGGGGCAGGCCAGCCGCCAGGCGCCATCGGCGATCGACTGCGGCAGCGCGCAGGCGCCGGCCAGGCGCAGCGCGTCGTAGGCCTGGTCGACGACGAGCTGCGAGCCGCTCTGTCCGAGCGCGAGGGCCACGGCCGCCCATTCGGCGGGGCCGAAGCTCGCGCCGGTCGGGTTGTTGGGATCGCAGACCCAGACCAGCGAGGGCAGGGTCAGCGAGTCGGCGAGCTGGAAGGCGTCGTCGTAACCGGTCACCTGCAGGCCGAGCGCGTGCGCGGCGGCCGCGTAGTCGCCGAAGCCGGGTTGCGGCACGCAGACGCGGGTCACGCCGGACAGCATCGCGGCGAGCGTCAGGCGGCGGATCGCTTCCGAGCCGCCGGAGGCTGGCAGCACGCGGTCGGGTTCGACGCCGTGCCAGTCGCCCAGCCGGGCGCGCAGCGCGGCGTAGGCGGGATCCGGATAACACAGGCGGTCGGCGCGCAGCACCGCGTCGAGCGCGGCCGGCGGCGGGCCGAGCGGGTGGGCGTTGGTCGAGAAATCGTGGCGCACCGGCGGCCCGGCGTCGGTGCCGCCGTGCATGAGCGACTGGAAGCGGCTCACAGCGTGCTCCTCACGACCGCGAAGCCGCCGCGCAGCGCCGCCGCGCCCAGCGCCAGCAACGCGGCCAGGCCCAGCATCGCGCCGGCGGCGAGGCGGTGCGCGGTGAGCATGTCCTCGGCGATCACGTCGCCGCCGGACGGATTGAGCCGGTAGTGGCCGGGCTTGCTCAGCACGCGGCCCAGGCGCAGCGCCATCGCGCCCATCGGCCAGCCGCCGTTGGGCGAGGGCGTGCGCGCGGCCTCGCGCAGCAGCGGCGCGAGCAGCGCCGGCCGCCACGCGACGAGCGCCAGGCCCGTGAGCCGCGCCGGGATCCACGACAGCACGTCGTCGGCGCGCGCGGCCCACTTGCCGGCCCATTCCCAGCGACCGCGATAGCCCCACATCGCGTCGGCGGTGTTGGCGAAGCGGTAGACCGCCGCGCCCGGCAGGCCGGCGATCATGAACCAGAAGAGCGGCGCGATGACGGAGTCGTTGAGGTTCTCCGCAAGCGTCTCGATGGCGGTCTCGCGGACCTCGCGCGCGCTGAGCTGCGTCGTGTCGCGGCTGACCAGACGCGACAGCCGCGCGCGGCCCTCGTCGAGCGAGCGCGACAGCGCGGTCTCGACGGCGCCGACCTCGTCGCGCAGCATGCGCCACGCCAGCATCGGCTTCAGCGCCAGTCCCAGCAGCAGCGCCGCGGCCGCCAGCCGCCAGCCGCCGAACCACGGCTCGAGCCCCGCGATGATCGCGTGCTCGATCGCCCAGGCGATGACGGCGGACAGCGTGATGCCCGCGCTCCACGCGAGCGCGCCGCCGAGGAAGGCCGCCTTCGCCGACATGCCGCAGAGCCGGTCGCCGAAAAGCCCCAGGAAACGCCCCATGCCGACGACCGGATGCACGGCGGCGGGCGGCTCGCCGAAGCAGCGGTCGAACAGCAGCGCGATCGGGATGGCGAGGGCGGGCAGCCAGGACATCGGACTCATGGGACGGGCGGCGGGATGCGTCGTGAGGCGTCGTGAAGCGTCGAAGAACGTCGTCCGGCGGCGAGGGCGCTGGCGAGGCGCCGGATGACGGAAAGGGCGACGATGAAAACTGGCGCGCAGCTTAGCCTTCAGAAGGCGGTCGGAGGGAAGTCAATCCTCAATTCCGCGCTGGGCCGGCACTCCTGCCTTGAAGTGATGTTTGATCATGGTCATTTCTGTCACCGTGTCTGCCAGATCCATCAATTCCTGCGGCGCATTGCGGCCCGTCAGGCAGACGTGCACATGCGCGGGCCGCTCGCGCAGCGTCTCCAGCACCGGCTCCAGCGGCAGCCAGCCGTAGCGCAGCGGATACATGATCTCGTCGAGCACGACGAGGAAGTGCTCGCCGCCGAGGATGGTGGCCTTCGCGCGTTCCCAGCCGTCGCGTGCGAGCTGCGCCGAATGGTCCAGGTCCTTGCTCTTCCACGAGAAGCCGTCGCCCAGACCCTCGATGGGCACGCCGATCTGCTCGAACAGCCGGTGCTCGCCGAAGCGCGCGCTCGGCACCTTCATGAACTGGTAGATGTGGACGCGCTTGCCGCGCCCGTGCGCGCGCAGCGCCAGCCCGAAGGCGGCCGTGCTCTTGCCTTTGCCGTTGCCGGTGTGGACGATCACCAGCCCCCGGCGTTCGCCGTCGGGAATGATGCGCACGCGGTCGACGGGCGGTTGTTCGATTTCCATGTCGGTGCTCCGGAGAATGGGACCTATCGAGGATCTACTCGGTCTACTCCCTCTCCCGCACTGCGGGAGAGGGCAGGGGTGAGGGCCAGCGGCGGTGGCAGTACGGAAGCTTTTTCAGATCCGCGCGCGCAGGCTCAGTCGGAAGGTGCGCGGCTCCATCGGATGCACGAGGCGCCCGTTGATGCCTTCGCCGTTGTTGCAGCCCGCGCCTTCGGCGCGCGTGCAGGCCGCGCCCCAGTACTCGATGTCGTTGGCCTTGGTGTCGAAGAGGTTGAGCACGTCCAGGCCGAGCTGCCAGCGGTCGCTGAGCTGGTAGCCCAACCGCCAGTTGGCGGTGAACACCGCCTTGGACTTCTGCTTGCCGGTTTCCTCGAGCGCATACGCGCCCAGGTAGCGCAGCTTGAAGCCGCTCGACCACGGGCCCGCCGGCGCCCAGTTCGCCGACATCGAGGCGGACCAGGGCACCGCGTTGGGCACGCGCTTGCCGCTGCCGAACTCCGTCGCCGTCGCCTCGACGAAGCGCGCTCGCGACCAGGCCACGTCCGCGTCGATCAGCCAGTCGCGACCGACCTGCACATCGTTGGACCATTCCAGCCCCACGCGCTTGGACGCACCGCGCGCCTCGGTCACCCCCTCGTCGCCGACGAAGACCAGCTCCGAGGCCAGGTTGGCCTGCCACAGCGCCAGGCTGGTGGTCCAGCCCTTCACCGGCTTCGTACGCAATCCCAACTCGGTGCTCTTGGTGCGCGCCAGCAGCGGCAGGCGATCGACCTCGCTGCCGTCGGCCGGATTCATCGTCGATGTCGCGCCGCGCGCATCGTTCGAGCGGAACGCCCGCGCCCAATGCAGATACAGCTCCGTGTCCGCCGCGACGCGCGCGATCAGGCCCAGCTTCGGGCTGAACTGCGACTGGCTGGCCTTGCCGCCGTTGCTCATGTTGAACTCGCCACCGGTCGGCGAGACCGTCGCCCGCATCGTGTCCCAGCGCCCGCCCACGGTGCTGCGCAGCCAGTCGGTCCAGCGGCTGCCCAGCTCGACGAAGACGCCGGCGCTGTCCTGGCTGACGCGGTCCTCGCGCACGATGTGCGTGCGCACGCGGTCCACGGTGTCGTACAGGCCGAGCGTGCCGATCTTGTCGTGACGCCACTGCAGGCCCCAGGTCAGCTGCTGATCGGCCGGCAGCCAGGCGGCGGGCAGCTGATGCTTCAGCGAGCCGCCCCAGAGCTTGCGGTGGTCGGCCTGCTCATGCTGGTCGCCGTCGGGGCCGTTGATGAAACCCGAGGGCGCGGAGAACAAGTTCAACGCGTAGTCCACCACCCAGGCGTCGGCGGTCCACTGGCCGCCACCCTGGTTGTAGGCGAAGCCGCCGCTCAGGCTGTGGCGATGCGTGCGGCCGCCGTCGTTGGCCACCAGCGTGCCGTAGCGGCCGATCTCGCCGCTGTCGATGGCGCGCTCGGGCACGTGCTCACTGGCGCGCCAGGAGGCGCTGTAGCTCAGCAGGTCGACGTGCGCGCCGTTGCGCTCGTCGCCGCGCGTCAGACGGAGCACCGCGTTGCGGCGATGCAGGTCCTCCGCCTGGTCCCACGGACCGTCGTAGACGCTGCCTTCGGCCGCGCCCAGCAACGACCAGCCGCCGCCGAGCTTCGCACTGCCCGCCGTCAGCGCGCGGCGGTATCCGTAGGGACCGGCCGTCACTTGCGCGAAGGGGCGCTCGATCTCGCTCAGGTAGCCGATGCGCGCGGCGCCCGTCGTCGCGAAGTCGCCGTCCTCGGCGTTGAACGCGCCCTTGCGGTAGCGCAGGCTGTCGACCAGCTCCGGGATCAGGAAGTTCAGGTCCATGTAGCCCTGGCCGTGCGCGTGGCTGGCCATGTTCACCGGCATGCCCAGGACGAAAGTCGCGAAGTCGCTGCCGTGGTCGAGGTTGTAGCCGCGCAGGAAATACTGGTTGGCCTTGCCGTCGCCGCTGTGCTGGGTGACGGTCATGCCGGGCATCGCTTCGAGCAGCTCGGCCGGTCGCAGCAGCGGGCGCAGCGCCAGGCGCTCGACGCCGACTTCGCCCGCGGAGGCGCTCTCCGCTTCGCCGAGCTGCGCGCGGCTGCTGATGCGGACGGTGTCGAGCTTGTTGGCCTCCTGCGCCTGCGCGGCGCCTGCCAGCAGCGAGATCGCGCTGGCGATCAGGGTGATGCTGTTCTTCGAGTTCATGCGGTTCCCTGGGGGATCAAGTTGTTGTCGTTATGGGGAGTCAGACCCGCGCCACGCGGCGGATTCGGTCGACGCGATTGCCAGATCGCGCCGGCGCACATCAGCAGCGCCATCGCGACCCAGGCGAGCGCCTGCTCGAGGCGCTGCGCGATCGGCGCGGTCGGTGTCGGCCTCGGCGGTTCCGGCACGCGCTGCAGCGCCAGGCCGCGCACGGTGGGCACCGGCGGCACTGCCGGCTGCGCGCGTTGTTCCGGAGGCTTCTGCGCCTTGTCCGCGGGCTGCGGCGCCGCAGGCGAGGCCGGCCGGACGGCAGGCACGTCCAGCGGCAATTGATCCGCCGTCCAGCGACGCACGTCCGCCAGCTCGTTGTTCAACGGCGCCGCCTTCGTCAGGTCGCGGTACAGCGAGGCGATCTCCTGCCTCGTCTGCGCGTCCGGCTTCCAGTAGCCCATGCGCTCGGCCTGCACCAGCCGCTCCAGCGCCTGCGCGTAGGCCTGCGGGTTCTGCTTGAGCCAGGCCGGCACGCCGAGCTGGTGCTTGTCCTTGACCAGCACGTCGTAGAAGCTCTGCCAGTGGTCCGCCCGCACGGTGCCCGGCGCGATGCTCTGCCAGCCGAAGCTGTACTGCACCGCCTTGAGCACCTGCAGCGCGCCGGACCAGCCCTCCGCCTGCTGCGCCTTCAGCCAGCCGGGGTGCAGGTAGCGGCTCTGCATCTCCAGTGCGATGGCCTGCGCGGCGGTCTCGGTATGCTGCTCGGTGGCGTCCTGCAGCTGGCTCACGTGCAGCGCGATGTCCTTCGTGCCGCCCGCGACCTTCGCCGCCGCGGCCAGGCCGCCGAGGTACTGGAACGGGTCGTCGCTGCTGACCATCGCGTAGAGATGGCTGCTGCGCGACATCAGCGCGGCGTCGGTGTGACGCAGGTGCGCGCCGAGCGCCTGCTGCGCCTGTGCCGGCGGCACGCTGAGCGGCTCGCCGTCGACGTAGGGCTGGCTCATCGTGGACAGGAACAGCTGGCCCAGCCGCGGATCGGTCCGCCCGTCCTGGCCCTTCAGGCCGTTGTCCTGCACCGCGTCGGCGATGCCGGTGCCGTAGTCCCCGGCCGGGTTGCCGAACACGCGCGCCTGCGCCAGGGCTTGCGCCTGCGCGGGCTTCAGCCCGGCCTTGCGCAGCTCGCCGGCGATCGCGCGGTTGTTGCTGGCGATGGCGTTGTCGGATTCGGCCTCGCCGGCCGCGGCGACCGCCTGGTCGATGAGCTTCATCAGCGCCGGGAACTGGTCGCGGTAGGAGCCGGTGATCGACAGCAGCACGTCCACGCGCGGACGGCCAAGTTCCTGGGGGCTGAGCAGCTTGATGGCCGTCGGCCGTCCCGTCGCGTCCCACACCGGCGTGGCGCCGAGCGCCACCAGCGCCTGCGCTTCCATGACGCCTTGATGGCGGAGCGTCTCGCCGGCCCACAGCGACAGCGCCAGTCGCTGCGGCGCGGTGCCGGCCTTGGCCTGCTCCTCGTACCAGCGCTTGAAGAGCGCCTGCGCGGCCTCGAAGGCCTGCTTCGTCGGCAGACGGTTGGGATCGAGGCCCGTGAGATTGCGGCCCGTCGGCAGGCTCTCCGGATTGCGCAGCAGGTCGCCGCCGTAGGCGGCGGGAATGAAGCGCCCATCGAGCGCACGCAGCAGGCCGGGCATCTCGCCTTCGGTCGACAGCCGCGCCGACATCTCCTGCGCGCGCAGCGCGAGCTGGTACAGCGCGGCCTGGTCGATCGGCTTGCGCGCGGCGCGGTTGGGAACGAAGCCGTCGCCGCAGGTGACGGCCGGGGCGCTCGAAGCGGCGCCTGGTGCCGACGCCGCGTGCTTGAGCTCGGCCGCGACGGCGGAGGCCGCGGAGGCCGCTGCCGCCGTTCCAGCTGCGATGCAGGCCGACGGCCGCAGGTCGAGATGGCTCGCCGCCTCCGCGTCCTTCAGCGCGAGGTCCAGCCACCGCGCGGGCCGCGCCTTCGCGACGCCTTCATGGTTGATGAGGAAGGCCTCGTCGATGTCCTCGCCGAGCGCCTCGATCAGCGGCACGCGCAGCAGCTGCAGGAGGGACCCGCGGCGCTGGTCCTCGTCGGGCACGACGCCGAACACCGCAAGCCCCTTGGGTTGCGAGCTCTGCGCGAGCCGGTCCAGGTAGGGATGCAGCAGTTCCAGATAGCCGCTGAAGTTCGCCGCGATCTGCTCGGCGCTCCAGCCCAGGTCGCGATGCAGGTTGTGTTCGACGAACTGCTGGATCATCTGCCGCTCCAGGCCCTGGCGCGTCGGACCGGGGTCGACGGTCTCCCACTCATGCATCAGCTCATGCATGTGGGCCATCTGCGCGTTGAATCCGGCCGGCGCGAAGCTCGGCGTGCGATGGCTCACCATCAGCGCGCGGCCGCGACGCTTGGCGGTGAGCGCCTCGCCGAGGTTGTCGACGATGTACGGATAGATCACCGGCGTGTCGCCGAGCGGCAGCCACACGGGGTCCATCACGTCCGGCCCGCGGATTTTTCCCGGCGCCCATTCCTGCGTGCCGTGCGTGCCGAAGTGGATGATCGCGTCGGCCTGCCGGGCCCACAGGTAGGTGGCCAGGTAGTGGTGCGACAGCGGCGTCTTGCTGCGATGCATGAACGGGTCCTGCCCGTTGCGCAGCGTCTCCTCGCGCGGCGGCTGCGGCAGCACGGTGAGCGCGCCCAGCTTCAGGCGCGGGATCACGAAGACCGGCTCGCCGCGCACGCGCAGCACGTAGCGGCTGCTGGCGGGCGCGCCCCAGCGCGCGACGATGGGATCGCGCACCGCCTTGGGCAGCGCGTCGAACCACGCCGTGTAGCGCGCGAGCGGGAAGGCCTCGGCCTCGTCGGCATCGAGCAGCGCCTGCAGGTCGGTGCCCGGGTAGTAAGCCGACAGCATCGGCTTCAGCCCGGAGATCCAATCGGCCTCCGCCATCGGCGTGACGCCGTAGCCTGCGTCCTTCAACCCGGTGCTGACGCGCGCGAGACTGCGCGGCACGTTGAGGAAGGACGCGCCGAAGTTGCTGCCGCCCGGCGGGTAGTTGTAGACGAAGGCGACCAGGCGCTTGTCGGCGTTCGCCTTGGTCTGCAGCGCGACCCAGCGTGCGGCCTTGCCGGCGACGCTGGCGGCCTGACGCTCGATCAGCTCGGGCTCGCCGCGCTTCGGATGCGCGACGACGACGACCGGGTCGATGAGCCCGGCGGCCTCCGGCTGCGCGAAGTAGAACGGGATGTCGGCCTGCGCGAGACCGGTTTCGCTGCCTTCCCACACGGCCGCCTCGTCCTGCCGGTAGGGCTGCGTCTGCAGCACTGGCACGCCCCAGCGCTCGAAGGTCGGCTGCAGCGACGCGCCCTGCGGCAGCAGGCTGTGGTTGACGATCACGCGGGCCTGCACCTGGCCGTCGCGCTCGAGCAGCTCGGACAGCGGCTTGTCGCTGAGCTGGCTGCTGAAGGCGGCGTATGCCAGCAGCCCCTGCTGGCGGAACATCGCCAGCCAGCGATCCACCCACGCGGTGTTGCCTTGGACGAAGTGATAGCGGTGCAGCAGGATCGCGACGGGCTCGCCGCGCAGTCCCTGCTGCGCGGCCCAGGCGCGGAACTCCGCCGCGTCGGCGAAGAGCTTGGGCGCGCCGGGATAGTGGATGCCGCGCTGCGGAATCAACTGCGGCGGACCGAGCTCCGGCGCCTGCTTCCCATCGAGTTGCGCCCGCGCGATCGCGAATGCCGCACGGGTGTTGACCGGACCGCCGGCCTGCAGATAGCCGCGCAGGCTGCGATCGCTCGCCGCGGGCTCGCCGGCGGGGATCCACAACACGCGCTGGGCGGGCAGGGCGGCACGCTGCAGCGCGGCGTCGAGGATCTGATGCAGCCGCGCTTCCGCCGTCGGGTGCGGGATGTCGATCCACACGAGGTCCGCCTCGCGCAACGCGCGATCGAGCGCCGGATCCATGTCGACCGGCGCGCCGCGCAGCGGGTACTCGATCTGCCGCACGTCGAAGCCGAGCGCCTTGCCCTCGCGTGCCATCAGCGCATGCTTGGCGGCCGGCGTGATGTCGACGCTGAGGAAGAGCACGCGGGACGCCGTGTTCGCGGACTTCGTCGCGCTGGCCGCGTCCGTCCTGTTCGACGTGTTCGCGGCGTTCGCTGCCAGCGGTACGCATAGCCACAGGGCCGCGGCCGCGAGGCCGCGAACCATCAGGGACGCGATCCTCATGGCGGCGGCGCTTCCCCGGCCTCGGGCACGTAGATGATGGACCCGTCCTTCATCTTGTACGCGACGCCGGCACGCTCGCCCTGGCCCTCGGCGTTGCCGCCGTTGCCGCGGTACTTGATCTCCTGGCCGTCCTTGCGCACGATGATCTCCATCCCCGGCTGGCCGGGATTGCGGATCACCGTCTCGTCCGCGTGCGACTGCTGCTGCAGGGCGACCGCAGTCAGCAGCGCGACCACCAGCACGAGGAACACATCCACCAGGTTCACGGCGGACAGCATCGGATCGTCATCCTCTTCAGCGAGGATGGAGAGGCGGCGGCCGGTGCTCATGCCCAGCCCTGTTCGGCCTTGATGACCAGCAGCTCAGCCAGCAGCCAGCGGCGACGGATCGAATACACGACCAACGCAATCGCGGCCGCCGCCAGCGCGAGCACCACGCCCGAGAACGCCGAGCTGAACACCGCCAGCGCCGCCTGCCCCTGACCCGCGGCGACGCTCTGCAGCGCCGGCCCGAGCGGGACCATCGTGGCGATCAGTCCCAGCAGCGGCGCGACGCGGCCCAGCAGGCGCGGCGCCTCCAGGCTGCGGACGATCTGCAGCTCCAGCGCCTCCAGGGTGCTGGTCGCATGCACCTTCAGCTGGCGGTAACCGGGGCGGCGGCGCTGCACCGCCTCCATCACGGTGGCGCCCGCCGTCCACAGCGCATAGACGAAGCCAAGGGCAACAAGGATCAGCACCGGCCACAACAGGGCCTGCGCGATGTGGGCAAATCCGGATTCGAGGAACATGGTCGTTGGACTCAATGACTGGAAGAAGCATCGGCACCACCGAAGAACGCCGCGATGGCGCCGGGGTTCGACGGGAAGTAGTGGTGGACATAGCTCGCGCGCAGCGAGCCGAAGGCATACAGCCGCTCGGCGGCGCGGCCAGCGTTGGGATTGGTGGCCGTGGCGATGGGCGACAGCGGCGTCTCCATCGTGGAATAGTGGAAGGTGTGGCCGCGCAGCTCACCCTCGGGCCACACGATCGTCTGCAGGCCCAGCGCCGCCAGGCGCTTCTGCATCGAGCCGCGGCCCGGCATCAGCCCCGCCATCGCCTGCGCACCACCCTCGGCATCGCTCAGCTCATCAAGCAGCACCAGCATGCCGCCGCATTCGGCCAGCAGCGGCTTGGCCGCCTCCAGGTGCGATCGCAGCGCGCCGAAGAAGCGCGGGTGCTCGCGGAGCACCTCAGCATGCAGTTCGGGATAACCGCCCGGCAGCCACAGAGCGTCGCACTCGGGAAGGTCGTCGCCCGCGATGGGGCTGAATAAGCGAACCTCCGCACCCAGCTCACGCAGCAGGTCGAGGTTCGCGGGGTAGATGAAGGAGAAACAGGCGTCGGTGGCGATGGCGAGGCGCTTGCCCGTCAATGGGTGACCGAGCGCGAGACCGCCGGGCGGTGGCCCCTTTTCTCCGTGTCCCTCCTTCAGTTGCCTGCCGGCAACTGAATTCCCTCCTTGACCTCCGAAAAGGGGCCACCGCCCGGCGGTCTCCGAGGCACTCTGGAAAAGATCGGGCAGGGCGCTGGATTCCCAGGCGTCCGCCCAGGCATCCAGTTGCTTGTCGATGTCCGGGAGCTCCAGCGCCTGCACCAGACCCAGATGCCGCTCGGGAAGCGAAAGCGACGCATCACGCTTCAACGCCGCAATCAACGGCAAGGCCTCCGGCAGGCCTTCACCCACCATGCGCGCGTGCGCATCGCTGCCCACCCGATTGGCAATCACGCCGGCTACCCGGATGTCATCGCGGAATCGCGCCAGACCCGTCGCCAACGCCGCAAAGGTCTGCGCCATCGCCGACGCATCCAACACCACGATCACCGGCAGTCCAAACGTCGCCGCCAGATCCGCACTGCTCGGCTTGCCGTCGAAAAGCCCCATCACCCCTTCGACGAGGATCAGGTCGGCGCTCTCCGCCGCCCGCGCGAGCAGTTCCCTGCAATGCGCTTCGCCGCCCATGAACAGGTCGAGCTGGTAGACGGTGTGGCCGCTCGCGCGCTCCAGCACCATCGGGTCGAGGTAATCCGGCCCGGTCTTGAAGACACGCACCCGCAGGCCGCGCCGTCGCGCCGCACGCGCGATCGCGGCGGTGACGCTCGTCTTTCCCTGGCCGGAAGCGGGAGCACTGATGAGGAAAGCAGGGCAGGCAGTCATCGTGGGAAGAGCAGGATCAGGTCGATGTCGATGTCGATGTCGATGTCGATGTCGACGGCGATGGCGATGGCGATGGCGATGTTGGTGTCGCTCATTCGTTGAGCGCGATCCAGCGTCCCTGCACCTGGAGGATCAGCAGCCGGTGGTGGAAGACGCGTTGCAGGGCGTCGTGCGTGGCGGGGTCGTGCGGCTGGCCTTGGTGGACGATGCGACCGCCGTCCATCACGACCACGGTGTCGGCCTGCAGCGCGACATTGAGTTCATGCAGCACGCTGATGACGGCGCCGCCCGCCGCGACGCGCTCGCGCACGATGCGCGCCCAGTCGCTCTGGTGCGGCGGGTCCAGGTGCGCGAGCGGTTCATCCATCAGCAGCACGCCGGCACGCACGGCCAGCGCGCGCGCCAGCAGGACGCGTTGGCGCTCGCCGCCGGACAGGCTGCCCAGCGGGCGGTCTTTCCAGTCCCAGCTCTGCGTCTGGCGCATCGCGTGTTCGACCGCTTCGTGATCGGCGGCGCTCGCCGGTGCGAGCCACGGTTGATGCGGCAGACGGCCGAGCATCGCGATGTCGTAGGCAGTGAGGTCCTCGGACGCCGCCTCGTTCTGGCCGAGCCACGCGATCTGGCGCGCACGCGCCTTGGCGGGCCACGCGGTCCATGGCTTGTCATCCAGGGTCAGGACGCCGTCGAAGGGGAGCAGTCCGGCGATCGCGCGCAGCAAGGTCGACTTGCCCGCGCCGTTCGGTCCGACGATCGCGGTCCACGCGCGCGGCGCGGGCGCGAGCGTCAACGCGTGCAGCACTGGGCGATGGCCCAGCGAGAGCGACGTCAAGTCGATGCGCAGCGACGGCACGTGGCCGAGGGCCAGGGGGCCGCTGCCGTCGACCGCGGCGCGGTCGGCAGGTCGGATGGCCTCGTTGATTCCGGCCGCGCTCATCGCGCACCTCCGGTGCCGCCCAGATGCGCCTTGCGCCTGTGCATCAGCCACAGCAGATAGCTGCCGCCGAGCAGCGCGGTGATGATGCCGACGGGCAGTTCCTGTGGCGCGATGACCCAGCGCGCGGCGATGTCGGCGGCGAGCAGCAGCGCGCCGCCCGTGAGTGCGGACAGCAGCAGCAGCGCGCCGTGCGTCGTCGGTCCCCAGCTGCGCACGAGGTGGGGCGCGACGAGGCCGACGAAGGCGATCAGGCCGCATTGCGCCACCGCCGCGCCGGTGGCCAGCGAGAGCGCGGCGATGAGCAGCAGGCGGATGAGCGTGAGCCGTTGTCCGAGGGAGCGGGCGGTGTCCTCGCCCAGCGTCAGGGCATCGAGCGTGCGGCTGCAGCCGAGCGCGACCAGCAGGCACAGCACCATGGCGACGACCATGACCTGCACCGCGCTCCAGCCGACGTAGCCGGTGCTGCCGAGCATGAAGGCCTGCATGGCGCGCAGGATGTCCGGATTCATCAGCGTGAGCAGTGCGGAACCCGAGCCGAGCACGACGCCGACGACGACGCCGGCCAGCAGCAGGCGCAGGCTCTGCGTGACGCCGCGCGCCAGCAGCAGCGTGAGCAGCACGGCGCCGATGGCGCCGGCGAAGGCGGCGCCGGTCATGCCGACGCGCAGCGCGAGCGCGGCCGCGGCGGGCGAGACGCCCATGACGAAGAGCAGCGCCGCGACCCCCAACGAAGCGCCCGCGGAGCAGCCGAGCAGATAGGGATCGGCGAGCGGATTGCGGAACAGGCCTTGCGCGATGGCGCCGGCCAGCGCCAGCAGGGCGCCGGCGAGCCAGGCACCCAGGGAACGGGGGGCGCGGATGTCCCAGAGGATCATGCGCATGGTGTCGCCGCCCTCGGTCCACGGGCTCCAGCCCATGCTGCCGATGGCCAGGCCCAGCGCGAGCAGCACCGCGCCGAGCAGCAGCAGCGCCGTCAGCTGCGCCGCGGTCCGCCTCACCGCATGCCCCCGGGCGGCGCGTTGAAGGGCACGGTGGGCAGCGGCACGGGACCGGCGGCCGCCTCGCGCAGGCAGCGCGCCATCAGCGCGGCCGCCTCCGACATGCGCGGACCGGGACGGACGAGCACGTCGGACTCCGACGGGATCCACACGCACAGGCGCTGATGCTTGACCGCGCGGATCGCGGACCAGCCGGGGCGCTGCGGCAGGCCGGCCGCGTTGCGCTGGCCGACCATGATGACCTGCGGGTCGGCGCGGACGATGAATTCGGGGTTCAGCTTGGGGAAGGGACCGAGTTCGGCCGGGATGATGTTCTTGGCGCCGAGCCGGGTCAGGATCTCGCCCATGAAGGACGCGGTGCCCGCGCCGTAGGGGCCGGCGTCGACCTCGTAATAGACGCTCAGGCCGCGCGCGCCGGGCGGCAGCGTGGCGGCGCTCTGCGCGATGTGGCCGTCGATGCGGTTCCACAGCCGGCGCGCCTCGTCTTCCTTGCCGAGGATCTGTCCCACCTTGCCCAGCACGCGCTGGACGTCGTTCATGCTCTTGGGCTCGAGCGCGACGACCTTCACCCCCAACCCTTCGAGCCGGTCGATGACGCGCGCGGAGACGCCCAGCACGACGACGTCGGGCTTGAGCGCGACCAGCGCCTCGATGCTGGTGTCGTCGAGACCGCCCAGGCGCGGCAGCTTCTGCACGCTGACCGGGAAGTTGGAGAAACGGTCCACGCCGACCACCTTGGCACAGTCGCCGAGCTCGCAGACGGTCTCGGTCAGCGACGGCAGCAGGCTGACGATGCGGCGCGGGACGTCCGGCAGCGTCACGGTATGGCCGCGGTCGTCCTTCAACGAGATCGGCGCGGCGACGGCGCTCGTCGCAAGCATCCCCAGCAGTGCCCCGCCCAGGGCAGCTTCAAGCGCGCGGCGCCTCCAGCGTTGCATCGACCTCATCTGTTGTTCTCCTCGTCGTCCAGGTCTTCGACTGCTCGTGTCCACGGCTGTCCCGCCACCATCAAGGTGAGCTCGGCGCAGTGGCGCGCGACGAGCTGGTTGAGCCGACCGAGTTCATCCACGTAGGCGCGCACCTCGCGCCCCATCGGCATCACGCCCCAGCCGACCTCGTTGGAGACGAAGACCACCGGCGAGGCGAGTTGCGGCAGCAGGCGCTGCAGGTCGGCGCATTCGCCGCGCCAGTCCTCGAGGCGCGGCGCGCCGTCCATCGGCATCAGCCAGTTCGTCAGCCACAGCGTCAGGCAGTCGACGACCAGCAGTCGCTGCGGCGAGGACGCAGCTTGCAAAGCCTCGCACAGACGCAGCGGCGCTTCGACGGTGTCGAAGCCCGCGGGCCGGTCGGCGCGATGGCGGGCGATGCGATCGCGCATCTCGTCGTCATGGGCCTCGGCGGTCGCGACGACGGTGACGCGGTGGCCCGGCGTGCGCGCCCAGCGCAGCGCGAGGCGCTCGGCGTGGCGCGACTTGCCGCTGCGCTGGCCGCCGACGATCAGGTGATGTGCGGACATCCGGGATCTCCAGGGTGGGTCGAAGGGCAGATCTTGGCGCCAAGGCCTGCCGCCTCGGATCAGAGCGACGGCGAATAACGCAGCGCGACGAACCAGGTGCGCGGCGCCTGCTGGTAGAAGTTGGCCGTCTGGTAGTGGCGGTTGAAGGCGTTGTCGACGTTCAGCTGCAGGCGCCAATCCTTGGCGAACGCGTACTGCGCGTCCAGGTTGAGCAGGCCGTAGCCGCCCAGCCGGGTCTTGTTGGCGGCATCGTCGAAGCGCTGTCCGGAGCCGACGACGCTCGCGCCCAGCGTCCAGGCCTGCAGCGCGGTCTCCGCGCGCAGCGTGCCGAAGCGTTTGGCGCGGCGTTGCAGCTGCCGGCCGCTGTTGGCGTCGGTGGGATCCAGGAAGTCCGCGGTGGCGCTCAGGGTCACCGGACCCAGCCGTGCGCCGCCCTTCAGGCTGGTGCCCTTGAGCAGCGCCCGGGCGACGTTGCTGTAGCAGCCGGTCGTCGAGCGGCAGCTGCCGGCCGCGCCGAAGGCGATCAGGTCGGTGACGCGGTTGTGGAAGGTGGTGACCGCGAAGTCGAAGCCGCCCTGCGCCCAGGCGAGGCCGGCTTCGCGGTTCTGCGCGCGCTCGGGGCGGAGTTCCGCCACGCCCGGCTTCGTCGTGTCGGGACCGTAGACGCTGCCGCGCTGGTACAGCGTGGGCGCGCGGAAGGCGTTGCCGGCCGAGGCCGTCACGCGCCAGCCGCCGCCGAGCCGGACGCCGGCCGCGAGGCTGCCGGTGTCGATGCCGCCGAATTCGCTGTCGTCGTCATGCCGGCCGTGTGCCTGCAGGCTGAAGGCGCCCAGCGTGCCGAGGTAGCTCAGGCCGATCGCGTTCTGGTCGCGCGTGCCCTTGCCGCCGCCGACCAGGTCGGTGTTGACCAGGCGGTCTTCCCGACGCTCCAGCAGGCCGTTGAGCTGATGCTGCTCGTTGATCCGGTAGAAGCCCTGCAGCGAGGCGCTGCGGATGCGCGTCTTCGTCAGGTAGGGCGAACTCGGCTTGGTCTCGTAGTTCTCTTCGGACTGGCCCGCCGACAGCTGGGTGGACAGCGCCGCGGACCAGGTGGAATTCAGGCTCAGCTTGCCCGCGAGCGTTTCGGTGATGCCGCGGTCGTCGGCGTTCTTGCCGGCGTCGTAGCCGGCGTTGCTGCGGCTCTTCAGGCCGAGGAACTCGAGGCGCTGGCCTTCGGCCACCCGGCCGCCCAGGCGCAGGCTGCCGCTGTAGTTGCGCCAGCCGTCGGCGTCGGGGTTGTAGCTCTTGGCCGCCGTGTTCAGGTAGGCGTTGAAGCCGGTGCCACGGTCCATGGCGAGCGCGCCGGCGTAGTCGAAGTCCGCCGTGCCGCCGCTGATGCCGACATCGGCCTTCACCTGCCCGAGCTTGCCGCCGCCGATGCCCAGGTCCAGCTGCGTGCGGCCCGCGCCCTTGCGGGTGAAGATCTGCACGACGCCGCCGATCGCGTCGGAACCGTAGAGCGCGCTGGCGGGGCCCTTGAGGACCTCGATGCGCTCGATCTGCGAGACCGGCAGGTTCTGCCAGCTGGCGCCGCCGGAAGACTGGCCATCCACGCGCACGCCGTCGATGAGGACCACGGTGTGGCGGGTCTCGGCGCCACGCACGAAGACCGAGGTCGCGTTGCCCGGACCGCCGTTGCTCGTCATCTGCAGGCCGGCGACATTGCGCAGCAGGGTGGCGAGGTTGCCGAAGCCCTGGCGCTCGATGGTGTCGCGGTGGATGACGGTGAGGTCGGCGGCGACGTCGGACAGCTTCATCGGGCTGCGCGTGCCGGTGACGGTGACGTCGTCGAGCCGGCTGGCGGGGGCGGTCGACTGCGCGGACGCGGCGGGAGAGAGTGCGACGAGCGTCGACAGGGCGACGGCCATCGGGGTGAGGACGGGCAGCGAGCGGGCACCAGCGCGCGCGCGCGAAACGAACGGAAGCATGAGGAAGGGACCAACGACGGAGTTCAGACGCCTGCTCACCCGCAGGACCTCTGAGAAACGGCGTCGCCGGCTCGTCGTCGGGTCGTCCTCGTGAAACTCACGGCGGACGCGTCGCGATCGGCTGGAGACGCCACCTGTTGGCCGGTATCCGGGCTGGTGGCCGCTGCCTGTGTCCTTCCCAGCGCGGATGCGCCAGTGGACATGGGGACAGGCAGTGCCGGCTGCCGCCCGGGGGTCCTTCGTCAGGATCCCGGGCGCGCGACCGGCGGCCACTTACCGTTGCGGGGACAGCTCAGGTTGGTTCGCGCATCGGGGATGCGACCGCTTCCTGATTCCCGTTTAACTGCACGGACGCAATGTCCGCACGAGCACCAACGGCGCGCATTCTAGCGAGGTGTGGCGCTCGTGCCCGTCGAGGACGTGGTCGGCGTCGGCGGCGAGGCCGGATCGGGGGTCTTCGGCGCCTTGGGCTTCTTCTTCGGCGGCTTCTTCGGATCCTTGGGCTTGGGCTTCTTCGGATCCGCGGGTTTGGCCGGCTTGGTCGCGCGCTGCCCGGGCAGGCGGCCGTCGATGCCGATCGCCTTGGACGGCGCCTTCGCCGACTGGCGTTCACGGTCCCGTTCGCGCGCGGCCAGGTCGCGGGTCTCGGCGGCCGTGCGCTTGCGCGCGGCGTCGGCCTCCTGGGGATCGACCTTGTCCTTGGCCACTTCGGCCGTCCGGCCCTGGCCGTCGGGGCAGGGCGTCTCGCGCAAGTCGTGACCCTCCGGGCCGCACCGGTAGTAGCCGAGGGTGCGCTCCTGCGCCGGCGCAGGCTTGGTCGCCTCCTGCCGGTCCTGCGCGCGGGCCGCGCCAGACATGAGGACCAGAACAGCAGTCGTCAGGATCAGGGCGGCGCGCGCGGACATGTCAGTCTCCGGAGGAAGGGGGTGGGGCAGGAGGAATCGTTGAGGCAGGTGTTGCAGCGTCGGCAACGGGGGCGCCCGGCTTGGGCGGCAGATGGGCCGGTCTGGGCGGCTTGGGCCGCGGCGGCTTGGCGTGCAGCAGCGCCACCGCCTTGGCCATGTCGCCGCCGGTCATCAGCTTGAAGGCTTCGAGCGATTTGCCGATGCTGTCCTCGACCGCCTGGCGCTCCGCCAGCGGCGGCTTGCGCAGCACGTAGCCGGCGACCTCGTCGCGATGGCCCGGATGGCCGATGCCCAGCCGCAGGCGCCAGAAGTTGCCGCTGCCCAGCTGGGCCTGCATGTCCTTGAGCCCGTTGTGGCCGGCGTTGCCGCCACCCTGCTTGAGCTTGAACTCGCCGGGGGCGATCTCGAGCTCGTCGTGGATGGCGAGGATCTCCTCCGGCGCGATCTTGAAGAAGCGCGCCAGCGCCGCCACCGACTTGCCGGAGAGGTTCATGTAGGTCATCGGCTGCAGCAGCCAGATCGGGCCGGGCGCGCCCGGCGCATCGTTCACCCGGGCGACCAGGCCCGAGTACTTCGTGTCCAGCTGCGGCGACGCCTTCAGGCCGCGCGCGAGCGCATCGATCCACCAGAACCCGGCGTTGTGGCGGGTGTCCTCGTATTCAGGGCCGGGATTGCCCAGGCCGACAAAGAGACGAATCATGGGGCGCGATTATCAGTGCCGAGCGCAAAAGCAGAAGGCCCCGCGAGCGGGGCCTTCTTCGGGGGGAGATGCCACCCCGAAGGGGGCATTCCAGACAACGGACGCGATCCTCGTCAGGCGCGCGTCCGTCGAGGAAGAAGAATTACTTCTTCTTCTTCTTCTTGTCGTCGGCGGCCGGAGCGGCAGCCACGACGATGACTTCTTCAGCCGCGGCCGGAACCGGGGTGGCGACCACCGGGTTCGGCTTGCCGTGCGTGACGATCTTGATGTGATCGGCCAGCTTCAGGTCGTTCACGTGGATCGAGTGACCCATCGTCAGACCGCTCAGGTCGACTTCGATGAACTCGGGCAGCTGTTGCGCCAGGCAGGTGATTTCCAGCTGGGTCAGCACGTGGTTCACGGTGCCCTTGTCGGTCTTGACGGCCGGCGACTCGGCTTCACCGACAAAGTGCAGCGGCACCTTCTTGGTGATCCTGGTCGTGGCGTCGACGCGCTGGAAGTCCACGTGCAGCACTTGCTGCTTGTACGGGTGCATCTGGAAGTCACGCAGCAGCACTTGCGTGGTCTTGCCGTCCACTTCCATGTCGAGGATGGAGCTGTGGAAAGCTTCCTTCTTCATGGCGTGGAACAGCGCGTTGTGATCCAGCTCGATGACGGCCGGCTCGCCAGCACCGTAAACGATGCCAGGAACCTTGCCAGCGTGGCGCAGGCGGCGGCTCGCTCCGGTCCCCTGCAGCTTGCGCTCGAAAGCGACGAATTTCATATCAATCTCCAAGAATGGACGGAGCGCCAGGATTGACGCTCCGGGTGAAGGCCCCGCGACCAGGCGCCTTCGCGAAACAGCCGCCGTCCTTGCGGACCGCGGCCGGAACTCAGGGGGCGATCAGAAGTTGTTGTTCTGTTCCGAGAAGAGGGAGGTCACCGACTCGCCGTCCGAAATGCGGCGGATGGTCTCGGCGAACAGGAAAGCGACCGACAGCTGGCGGATCTTGCCGCAGGCCTTGGCCGTCTCCGACAGCGGGATCGTGTTGGTGATGACGACCTCGTCCAGCATCGAACCGGCGATGCGCTCGATCGCCGGGCCCGACAGGATGGGGTGGGTGCAGTAGGCGAAGACGCTTCTGGCGCCACGTTCCTTCAGCACCTCGGCCGCCTTCACCAGCGTGCCGGCCGTGTCGATCATGTCGTCCATGATCACGCAATTGCGGCCGTCGATCTCGCCGATGACGTGCATCACCTCGGAGACGTTGGCCGACGGACGGCGCTTGTCGATGATCGCCAGGTCGCAGCCCAGTTGCTTGGCCAGCGCACGGGCGCGGACCACGCCGCCGACGTCGGGGCTGACCACCACCAGGTCGCTGTAGTTGCGGGCCTTCAGGTCCGACAGCAGCACCGGGGAGGCGTAGATGTTGTCGACCGGGATGTCGAAGAAGCCCTGGATCTGGTCCGCGTGCAGGTCCATCGTCAGGACGCGCTCGACGCCGACGGTCTCCAGCAGGTTGGCCACGACCTTGGCCGAGATCGGCACGCGCGTCGAGCGTGGGCGGCGATCCTGGCGCGCATAACCGAAGTAGGGGATCACGGCGGTGATGCGGCGCGCGCTGGCGCGCTTCATCGCATCGACCATGATCAGCAGCTCCATCAGGTTCTCGTTCGTCGGCGCGCAGGTGGGCT
>CAMPJJ010000060.1 GCA_946886855.1 uncultured Roseateles sp.
CGTCGCCGCGAATGCCGATGCGATCGGCTACATCGAGAAGTCGGCCGTCGACGGCTCGGTGAAGGTGGTGTTGAGCGTCGATTGACGCCAGCGCCTGGGCGGCCTTGAGGCCGCCCGCGCCGACCGGTGCGAGTCCGCGCAGACGGACCGGCCGGTGGGTGCATCGGTGCCCCGCGAGGAGGGCGCCGCGACCTGGGGAGGTCGTTGGAGACACAGGATGAATTGGAGTCAGGCATGAACTTGAAGACCCGTATCGCGATGCTGCCCGTGCTGGCGGCGATCGTTTTCGCGGTGGGCATCGCGGTGGTGCTGTTCTTTTCGTCGCGGACCTCGGGCGCGATCCATGCGCTGGGCGAGGTCGACTATCCGTACCTCGTGGCCACCAACCAGGTGGCCGCGCAGCTCGAGGCCTTGGGCGGGACGATCCAGTCCGCCGTCGCCGAGGGCGAGAAGAAGCGCCTGGACGAAGCCGCCGAGCGCGCGACCGCCATGCGCAAGGTGATCGCGTCGATCAAGGCGATCCCGGGCCGCGCCGATGCCGGCGCGAAGCTGGAGAGCGGTTTCGAGGCCTACTACGCCGCGTCGGTCGAGACCGCGCAGCTGTTCCTGGGCATCAAGCAGGGCGACCAGGCCGGTGCCATTCCCAAGATGCAGGCGGCGCAGAAGGCGCTGGAGCAGACGCTGGGCGACGCGCGCGCCGATGCGAAGACGACCTTCGACGCGACGCTGTCGAGCGCAGAGAAGGGCGTCGGCTCGGGCCTGTGGGCGACGGTGCTGAGCGGACTGATCGTGGTCGTGTGCCTGGGGGCCGGATCGTGGCTGCTGATCACCAGCGTGTGGCGCCAGCTCGGCGGCGAGCCCGAGTACGCCCGCGACGTGATGCGCCAGATGGCCGAGGGCGACCTGTCGCAGACCATCCAGGTGGCGCCCGGTGCCGATGCCAGCCTGCTGGCGGCCGTGCGCGACATGTCGCAGGGCTTGTCGGCGATCGTCGGCAATGTGCGCAGCGGCACGGATTCGATGACGCTGGCGTCGCGCGAGATCGCCGCCGGCAACCAGGACCTGTCGGTGCGGACCGAGAAGCAGGCGGGTTCGCTGGAGCAGACCGCGTCCAACATGCAGCAGCTGACCGAGACCGTGCGCCAGAGCGCCGACGCGGCCAGCCAGGCGAACCAGCTGGCCGGCAGCGCGGCGGCCGTCGCGAAGAAGGGCGGCGAGGTCGTGGGTCAGGTCGTCTCGACGATGGACGACATCAGCGCGAGCTCGCGCAAGATCGGCGACATCATCGGCACCATCGACGGCATCGCGTTCCAGACCAACATCCTGGCGCTGAATGCGGCGGTCGAAGCGGCCCGCGCGGGCGAACAGGGCCGCGGCTTCGCCGTCGTCGCGAGCGAGGTCCGTTCGCTGGCGCAGCGCAGCGCCGAGGCGGCCAAGGAGATCAAGACGCTGATCGGTGCGAGCGTGACGCGTGTCGAGGCCGGTTCGCGCCTGGTGCAGGATGCCGGCGCGACGATGGAGGAGATCGTGGCCAGCGTGCAGCGCGTGTCCGACATCATCAGCGAGATCACTGCGGCCTCTGTCGAGCAGAGCCAGGGCATCGGCCACGTCAACGAATCGGTGGTCCAGCTCGACCAGATGACGCAGCAGAACGCCGCGCTGGTCGAGGAGGCCGCCGCCGCCGCCAACAGCCTCGAACAGCAGGCCCGCACGCTGCAGTCCGCCGTCTCGACCTTCAAGCTGAACTGACGCACGCCCTGGTCCGCCACCCACGGTCCGAGTCGGCGCAAGCCCGCCTTCCTATAATCCTCGGCTTTTGCATCCAACCGAACGGGCCCTGCCTTGAAGTTCCTGATTGAAAACTGGTATCTCGTGCTGTCGGCCCTGGTGTCGGGCGGTCTGCTGCTGTGGACGTCCATGCGCGGCAAGGCGGGCGGCGTACCGACGGCCGAGGCGGTGCGACTGGTCAACCGCGAGAAGGGTGTGCTGGTCGACGTGAGCGAGCCGGAGGAGTTTGCCGCCGCCCATGCGAAGGGGGCGCGCAACGTGCCGCTGTCCACGTTGACTGGCACGGACCTCCCGGTCAAGCAACTGCCGAGCAACAAGGCCCTGCCGGTGGTGCTGCTGTGCAAGACCGGCGCACGCGCGCAGCGCGCTGCTGGCATCCTTCAGAAACAGGGCTACGCGAACGCGGTTGCTGTCCAGGGGGGTCTGACCGCCTGGCGCGAGGCGAGTTTGCCTGTCGAGACGTCCGCGGCCTGACCGCCCTGGCGCCCGCGCCGGCATTCGGATTGCCGGAAGAGGGACGTCCGATACGATTCTTGGAGAACTGGCGATGGCCGCCGTGAAGATGTATACGACCCTGGTCTGCCCGTACTGTGTGCGGGCCAAGCACCTGCTCAAGCAGCGCGGGGTGAGTCAGATCGAGGAAGTGCGCGTGGACCTGGATCCGTCGCAGCGCGACGCGATGATCCAGCAGACCGGTCGCCGCACGGTGCCGCAGATCTTCATCGGCGAGACCCACGTCGGCGGCTGCGACGACCTGATCGCGCTGGACCAGCGCGGCGGACTGCAACCCTTGTTGCAGGCCTGACACCGTTGCACCCGAAGTCGTCGCCGATCTCCGGAAACCCCTCACCGGACTGTCGCGGACGCTCGGTCATAATGCCCGCCACGGCTCGCCGCTGGCGGGCTTTTTCATTTGGATGACCCCATGGCCGACGACAACAACGCTCCCGTGTTCCAGATCCAGCGCATGTACCTGAAGGACCTGTCGCTGGAGCAGCCCAACGCCCCGGCGATCCTGCTGGAGCAGGCTCAGCCGCAGGTCGACATCAAGCTCTCGCTGGCCGCCGAACCGGTCGCCGAAGGCCTGTTCGAAGTCAGCGTCACCGCCACCGTCACGACGACGGTGCAGGACAAGACCCTGTTCCTGATCGAAGCCAAGCAGGCTGGCATCTTCGAGATCCGCAACCTGCCGCAGGACCAGCTCGAAGGCATCCTGGCGATCGTCTGCCCGCAGATGATCTACCCGTATCTGCGCGCGATCGTCTCCGACGTCTGCACCCGCGCCGGCTTCCCGCCGGTGGTGCTGACGGAAGTGAACTTCCAGGCGATGTTCGAAGCGCAGCAGGCGCAGATGGCCGCCAACGGCCAGGGCGGCGAAGCCGTTCCGAACTGAGCCTCGGCCCATGAGCGCGCCGGCCTCGCGGACCTGTCCGCCGGCCGGCGTGTTTCATTGCGGGCGTCCTTCCATCGATCCTCCGAACCGACCATGACTGCTCCGCGCATGAAGATCAGCGTGCTCGGCGCCGGTGCCTGGGGCACGGCGCTGGCCATCGCCGCGAGCGCGCGCCATGAGGTGACGCTGTGGGCGCGCGACGCCGCCGCGATCGCCGCGATGCGCGCCGAGCGCCGCAACGTCCGCTACCTGCCGGAGTCGCCGCTGCCGGCGGCACTGGGGCTGACCGACGACCTCGACGGCGCGCTCGCGCACGGCCGCGACGGCTTGATCGTCATCGCGACGCCGATGTCGGGGCTGCGCGGCATGCTGGCGCGCCTCCCGGCGGGGGCGCGGGCGCAATGGCTGTGCAAGGGCTTCGAGTCCGGTACCGGCCTGCTGGGCCACGAGATCGCCCGCGAAGTGGCGCCGCAACTGGCCACAGGCATCCTGTCGGGACCGAGCTTCGCGCAGGAAGTGGCCGCCGGCCAGCCGACCGCGCTCGTGTCCGCCTCGGGCGACGCGGCCCTCGCGCAACTGGGCGTGTCCGCCTTCCACAGCGAGCGCCTGCGCGTGTACTCGTCGGCCGATCCGGTCGGTGTCGAAGTCGGCGGCGCGGTGAAGAACGTGATGGCGATCGCCGTCGGCATCGCCGATGGCCTGCGGCTCGTCGCCGAGGCGAAAGGCGTGAAAGGCCCCGGCCTCAACGCCCGTGCCGCGCTGATCACGCGCGGGCTGGCAGAGATGCAGCGGCTCGCGCTCGCGCTGGGCGCGCAGCAGGAGACCTTGCTCGGGCTCGCGGGTCTGGGCGATCTGGTGCTCACGGCCACCGGCGACCTGTCGCGCAACCGCCGCGTCGGCCTGCTGCTCGCCGAGGGCCTGGACCTGCCCGGCATCCTCGTGAAGCTGGGCCATGTCGCGGAAGGCGTCTACAGCGCGCCGACCGTGCTGGCACGCGCGCGGCGTGCCGGCGTCGACATGCCGATCACCGCCGCGGTGGTCGAGGTCCTGGAAGGACGCATGACCACGCATGAAGCCCTGGACGCGCTGATGGGGCGCCAGGCCAAGTCCGAGTGGTGAGTCGCCGCCGGTGGATCGCCGCGGCAACGGCCACGGCCGCCACGACTGCGCTCGGTGCGTGGCCGTTGTCCGGGCGTGCCGCGACACCGTGGCCGTCGCGGCCGATCCGCCTCGTCGTGCCGTTCCCGGGCGGCAGTTCGCCGGACCTGATCGCGCGTTATCTCGCCGAGCCGCTGTCGCAGGCGCTCGGTCAGACGATCGTCGTCGACAACAAGCCGGGTGCCGGCGGCAACATCGGCACCGGCGTGGTCGCCAAGTCCGCGCCTGACGGCCACACGCTGCTGTTCACGATCCAGGGGCCGTTGATCACCGCGCCGCTGTTGGCGAAGGCACTGCCCTACGACCCGCAGCGCGAGCTGCGCGCGGTCAGCTTCATCGCCAGTTCGCCGAACGTGCTCGTCGTGCCGCCGTCGCTCGGCGTGGACACGCTGGCGCAGTTCGTCGCGCTGGCGAAGCAGCGCTCGGGCGCTCTGAACTACGGCAGCATCGGCAACGGCAGTGCGGCGCATCTCGCGATGGAATCGTTCATGGCCCGTGCTGGGTTGAAGCTGGTGCACGTGCCGTATGCCGGCTTCCCCCAGGTCGTGAATGCGATGCTGGCCGGCCAGATCCACGCCGGCTTCATGGTGCCAGCCATAGCGATGCCGCAGGTGAGGGCCGGGAAGCTGAAGGCGCTGGCGGTGACCAGCGCCGGACGCTTCGGCGCGCTGGCGGAACTGCCGACGGTCGCCGAGTCCGGATATGCCGGCTTCGAGGCCACGTCGTGGCAGGCGCTGCTGGCGCCGGCTGGAACGCCCGAGGCGATCGTGCGTCGCGTGGCTGAGGAAGTCATCCGCATCGTCCGCGGTGAAGCCTTCCGGCGCGAATTGCTGCCGCTCTACTTCAGCGCGGCAGGCACCTCGCCCGAGGGACTGGACAGCCTCATCAGCGACGAACGCAAGCGCTGGGGCGCGCTGATCCGCCAACTCAAACTCGAACGCGAGTAGGCGTCCTGCGACGGTCGCTGGAGAGGGAGTCTCGGGAGACCAAGCCGTGGAGATCAGACGCCGTCGAGGTAGCCGTTCTGCCGCCACGCCTCGAAGACCGCTACGGCCACTGCGTTGCTGAGGTTCAGGCTGCGCTGGCCGTCGCGCATCGGCAGCCGCACGCGTTGGTCGAGCGGGAAGCTGTCGCGCAACGCCGTCGGCAGACCGGCCGTCTCGCAACCGAAGACCAGCCAGTCGCCGGGCTTGAGCTCGACCGATGGCAGCAGCCGGCTGCCGCGCGTCGTGAACGCGAACATCCGCGCCGCATCGGGCCGTTCCGAAGCGATGAACCGCTCCCAGTCGCCATGCCGCAGCACCGGGGCGTACTCGTGATAGTCCAGCCCGGCGCGCTGCAGCAGCCTGTCCTCCATCGAGAACCCCAGCGGCTCGATCAGGTGCAGCCGGCAGCCGGTGTTGGCCGCGAGCCGGATCACGTTGCCGGTGTTGGGCGGAATCTCCGGATGGACCAGCACGATGTTGAACATGGGGCGAAGCTCTTTCGACAGGGGTCAGGGCGTGCGCGCGGCGACCCAGGCCTGCACGTCGCGGGCACCCGCGCGTTGCAAGGCCAGCGCCGCCTCGTGCAGCGTGGCGCCGCTGGTCATGACGTCGTCGACGATCGCGACACGCAGGCCGTGCACCGGCTTCACGACGGCGAACGCGCCGCGCAGGTTGCCACGGCGCTCGTCGAGCGGCAGCTGCGCCTGCTGGTCGGTGTGACGCACGCGCATCAGGGTCAGCGCGCAAAGTCGGGATTGTCGCTCGGCCTCCGGCGGCAGCACGAGGCGGCGCGCGATCTCGTGCGCCTGGTTGTAGCCGCGCTCGCGCAGGCGCTGTGCCGACAACGGAACCGGCACGACGAGGTCGGGCGGCTCGACCTGCGCGAGCGCCAGCGCGCGGGACAACCGCCTCGCGAGCAGCGGCGCATGTTCGAGCCGCTCGCCGAACTTCAGACCCAGCAGCAGCCGGTCCCACGGAAACAGGTAATCCATCGCCGCGATGCATCGCGACAACGGCATCGGATGTGCCGCGCATCGTCCGCAGCGCATCGCGTCCGTGGCGCGCCCGCCGGTTGGCAGGCGAAGGGCGCAGAGCGCGCACCGCGGACCCGCGTCGACCGGGTGTCCGGCCTCGCAGTCCTTGCACAGCGGGCCGCGACACCAGCATCGGCAGAACGCGCACTGCCCCGGCCAGAACCGCGCGAGGCCGCTTGCCATCGAGGATCGCGCCAATGACCGGTGCCGGAACAGGTCAAGCATGGCCGCCTACAATCCCGCCCCATGACTGGAGATGAGGCCTTGCCGCCGAGCACACAGCAGATCGATGCGGGCGCGGCGCGGCGGCAGCGCCGTCGCCTGGCCGCGTCCAACCAGGCCCCGTGGCTGCATCAGGAAGTGGCCACGCGCATGCTGGACCGGCTGCCGGTGATCCGGCTCCAGCCGACGGCCGTGCTGCAGAGCCGCCCGTCGATCGGCGGCGGCGACGAAGGCCTGCGCCAGCACTACCCGCAGGCGACCCAGCTGTGGCTCGAACCTGACGCCGACGTGCGCGCGCTGCTCGCGCAACGCCTCAAGCGCGGCTTCATGCAATCGATGGTGGACAAGCTGCGCGGCAGCGCGACGACCGAGCTCATCACCGAGCCGCCGGCCGGCGCCGCGCAACTGGCGTGGTCCAACATGGAACTGCACGCCGAGGCCGACAAGCCCGAGCTCGTGAAGCGCTGGCACACGGGTCTCGCGGTCGAAGGCTGCCTGATGTTCTCGTGCCTCGGCCCCGACAGCTTCATCGAGCTGCGCCCGATCTTCGCCCGCGAGGGCTGGGGACCGCCGGCACCGGACTGGGTCGACATGCACGACCTCGGCGACCTGCTGGTGCATGCGGGCTTCGCGGATCCGGTGATGGACCAGGAGCACCTGCGCCTCACCTGGGGGTCGCCGCAGGACCTGCTGCGCGATCTGCGCGCCCTCGGCGGCAACCTGGCGCCCGCCCGCCTGCGCGGTCTGCGCACGACGGCCTGGCGCGAGCGGCTCATGCACGCGCTCGAATCGCTGCGCGGCGCGGACGGCCGGCTGTCGCTGAGCATCGAACTGGTCTACGGCCATGCGTTCAAGCCTCAACCGAAGGTGAAGGTGGCGGCCACGACCGAGGTCTCGCTGGATCAGATGCGGGCGATGGTGCGCGGCGCGGGCAAACACTGACCCCCGTCCGTCGCGGGCTCGGCTAGCCCCGCGTTGCCAGAGGGCGAGAGCGCACCATTCTGCGGGTAATCCTGGGCGGTTTCGCGCGCTGCGCCCAGTCATAGTGCGCCAGGGGGGTGGGCTAGAATCCGCCCCCGACTGGAGTACGTCTGCTGGCCCCGTAGGTTTCCGCCATCGCCTGGCGCCGGAGCCCGCGTTACGAGCGGGCTCGAGCGCCAAAGCCGCCTGGAGGAGACCTGGGTGACAAGAGCTTGAGAAAGACTGGATAAAGAGACGACCATGACGATTGAACACAGTTGTGTGCAACTGGGGCGCCGCTGCAGCCAGCTCGCGTTCGGCCTCACCGCCGCGCTGGCCAGCCAGGTCGCCTTGGCGGTCAACGACCTCCCCGGAGGTCCGGCCGTCAACCAGCTGAATCTGCACCCGCCGGTCACCAAGATCGCGCACGAGCAGATGTGGTTGCACAACATGATGCTGATCCTCTGCCTGGCGATTTTCATCGCCGTGTTCGGGGTCATGTTCTATTCGATCTTCAAGCATCGGAAGTCCAAGGGCGCCGTGCCCGCGAACTTCCATGAAAGCGTGAAGGTCGAGATCGCGTGGACCATCGTGCCCTTCATCATCGTCATCCTGATGGCGCTGCCCGCGACCAAGGTCGTCGTGGCGATGAAGGACACCACCAACTCCGACATCACGATCAAGGCCACCGGCTACCAGTGGAAGTGGGGCTACGACTACCTGAAGGGCGAGGGCGAGGGCATCGGCTTCGTCTCGACGCTGGACGCCTCGCACCGCGCGCTGTCGGATTCCGGCGTTCCCGGCCAGGTCGACAACTACCTGCTCAAGGTCGACAACCCGCTGGTGGTGCCGGTCGACAAGAAGATCCGCATCATCACCACCGCCGACGACGTGATCCACGCCTGGATGGTGCCGGCCTTCGGCGTCAAGCAGGACGCGATCCCCGGCTACGTCCGCGACACCTGGTTCAAGGCCGAGCAGGTCGGCGACTTCTACGGCCAGTGCGCCGAGCTCTGCGGCAAGGAGCACGCCTACATGCCGATCCACGTCAAGGTGCTCAGCGCCAAGGACTACAGCGCCTGGGTCGGCGAGGAACAGAAGAAGATCGCCGCCAAGGCGGACGATCCGAGCAAGGTCTGGACGATGGACGACCTCATGGCCCGCGGCCAGAAGCTGTTCGACGCCAACTGCGCGGTCTGCCACAAGGCCGACGGCAAGGGCGCGGGCCAGTTCCCGGCGCTGGACGGCTCGGCGATCGTGAAGGCGGACGACCACACCCAGCAGCTCCACCTGGTGCTGAACGGCAAGGGCCAGATGCCGGCCTGGAAGACGGTGCTCAAGGACAGCGAGATCGCCGCCATCGTGACCTACACGAAGAACGCCTGGTCCAACAAGACCGGCCAGATCGTGCAGCCGTCGGAAGTCGTGGCCGAACGCGCCAAGTGACCCGAACCGCCACCGAGGATTTGACATGAGTGCAGTGCTCGACCACCCGACCGGTCATGCCCATGACCATGACGATCACCACGACCACCATGCCCCGACGGGCTGGCGGCGCTGGGTCTTCGCGACGAACCACAAGGACATCGGCACGATGTACCTGCTGTTCAGCTTCACGATGCTGATGATCGGCGGCATCCTGGCGCTGTGCATCCGTGCCGAGCTGTTCCATCCGGGGCTGCAGTTCTTCAATCCTGAGCTGTTCAACCAGTTCACGACGATGCACGGCCTGATCATGGTGTTCGGCGCGATCATGCCGGCCTTCGTCGGCTTCGCGAACTGGATGATCCCGCTGCAGATCGGCGCGTCGGACATGGCCTTCGCGCGGATGAACAACTTCAGCTTCTGGCTGATGATCCCGGCGGCGCTGATGCTGGTGGGTTCGTTCTTCATGCCCGGCGGCGCGCCGGCGGCCGGCTGGACGCTCTACGCGCCGCTGACGCTGCAGATGGGCCCGTCGATGGACGCCGGCATCTTCGCGATGCACATCCTGGGCGCGTCCTCGATCATGGGCTCGATCAACATCATCGTGACCATCCTCAACATGCGCGCCCCCGGCATGACGCTGATGAAGATGCCGATGTTCGCGTGGACCTGGCTGATCACCGCCTACCTGCTGATCGCGGTGATGCCGGTGCTGGCCGGCGCGATCACGATGACGCTGACGGACCGCCATTTCGGCACCAGCTTCTTCACGCCCGCGGGCGGCGGCGACCCGGTGATGTACCAGCACATCTTCTGGTTCTTCGGCCACCCCGAGGTCTACATCATGATCCTGCCGGCGTTCGGCATCGTGAGCCAGATCGTCCCGGCCTTCGCCCGCAAGCGCCTGTTCGGTTACGCCTCGATGGTGTATGCGACGGCCTCGATCGCGATCCTGTCCTTCATCGTGTGGGCGCACCACATGTTCGCCACCGGCATGCCGGTGACCGGCCAGCTGTTCTTCATGTACGCGACGATGCTGATCGCGGTCCCGACCGGCGTGAAGATCTTCAACTGGCTGGCGACGATGTGGCGCGGCTCGATGAGCTTCGAGGTCCCGATGCTGTGGGCCGTCGGCTTCATCTTCGTGTTCACGATGGGCGGCTTCACGGGCCTCATCCTGGCGGTCGCACCGGTCGACATCCAGCTCCAGGACACCTACTACGTGGTGGCCCACTTCCACTACGTGCTGGTCGCCGGCTCCCTGTACGCGCTGTTCGCCGGCGTCTACTACTGGGGTCCGAAGTGGAGCGGCGTGATGTAT
This sequence comes from uncultured Roseateles sp., assembly GCA_946886855.1. The sequence continues at coordinate 10,288 of CAMPJJ010000060.1, forward strand.
TCGGAGCGCCGCGGCCAGATCCACTTCTGGGGCTCGCTGATCTTCTTCAACCTGACCTTCTTCCCGATGCACTTCCTCGGCCTGGCCGGCATGCCGCGACGCTACGCCGACTACCCGATGCAGTTCGCCGACTTCAACGCGGTGGCCTCGATCGGCGCCTTCGGCTTCGGACTGATGCAGGTGTACTTCTTCCTCGCCGTGGCCATCCCGATGATGCGCGGCAAGGGCGCGAAGGCGCCGCAGAAGCCGTGGGAAGCCGCCGAGGGCCTGGAATGGGAAGTGCCGTCGCCGGCGCCGTTCCACACCTTCGAGACGCCGCCCAAGCTGGACGTGACGGCCACGAAGATCATCGCCTGAGCGCCGCGGCACCGCAGCGGAACAAGAGGAACGATCCATGTCGCCGACGCCCGAGCAACGCAAGAGCAACCTGCGCCTGGCGCTGATCCTGGCCAGCGTGGCCGCGATCTTCGGGATCGGCTTCGTGGTCAAGATCGCGTTCCTCGGCGTGTCATGAGCGGACCGGCCAAGCGCGCCACCTGGATCCGCCGGGAGAACCTGCGGATGACCGGCAAGCTGCTGGTCGTGGTGGCGGTCATGTCCTGCTTCGGCTACGCGCTGGTGCCGATGTACCGCGCGATCTGCACGGCGCTGGGCATCAACGTGCTGTCGCTGTCGGAGCGCCAGCACGCGGTGCGCGCCGAGGACGTGAAGAACACGCAGATCGACTACAGCCGCCAGATCACGATCGAGTTCGACGCCAACGCCCGCGGCCCCTGGGACTTCAGGCCAGCCAAGCGCCACCTGACGGTCCATCCGGGCGAACTGACGACGGTGATGTACACCTTCCAGAACATCCAGACGCGGACCATGTCGGCGCAGGCGATCCCGAGTTACGCGCCCAAGCAGGCGACGCCGTATTTCAACAAGCTCGAGTGCTTCTGCTTCAACGAGTACACGCTGAAGCCCGGCGAGCAGAAGGAGTGGCCGGTGGTGTTCGTCATCGACCCGAAGATCCCGAAGGACGTGCGCACGATCACGCTGTCGTACACCTTCTTCGAGGTCGCGGGGAAGGGCAAGGCGCAGGCGGCGGCTCCGGTGACCGTGAAGGCCGGTCCGGGCGCCTGAGGGCGACGGGCCGTGCAAGACGACGAGGTAGGTGACGATGTCCGATGACCTGAAGCCGGGCGAGGATCTGAGGCAGGCGATGCAGCGCAAGGCCTCTTTCCGGGCCACGCTGCGCGCGGTGGCCTGGTCCTTCTTCGGCGTGCGCAAGGGATCGGATTACGACAAGGATGTATCGCAGCTCAATCCGCTGCACGTGATCGCGGCCGGCGTCATCGTCGCGGCGGTGTTCGTGGTCGGATTGATCCTGCTGGTCCGCTGGGTGGTGAGCAGCGGTGCGGCAATGAACTGAGAACCGAGTTCGAGGAGAAGAACGCATGTCGGCAACGACGACTCATGGCAACACGCCTTATTACTTCGTGCCCGGCCCGTCGCGGCACCCGGCCATGGCCGCGTTCGGCCTGTTCTGGGTGATCCTGGGCGCGGGCCAGTGGATCAACGGCCACGACTGGGGAAAATGGTCGCTGCTGTTCGGCCTGCTGTGGTGGGCGTTCACGCTCAAGCAGTGGTTCGGCGACGCGATCCGCGAGAGCGAAAGCGGCCAGTACAGCGACCGCATCGACCTGTCGTTCCGCTGGAGCATGGGCTGGTTCATCTTCTCGGAGGTGATGTTCTTCGCGGCCTTCTTCGGCGCGCTGTTCTGGTCGCGCGGCTACAGCATCCCGACGCTGGGCAGCCTGGACAACGCGCTGCTGTGGCCCGACTTCAACGGCCTGTGGCCCAGCGTCGCGGCCGGCGCGACGGCCTCGCCGGCCGGCACGGTGGACGCGTTCGCGACGATGGGCCCGTGGCCGATCCCGACGATCAACACCGCGCTGCTGCTGACCTCGGGCATCACGCTGACCATCGCGCACCATGCGCTGATCGCCGGTCATCGCGCCAAGACCATCCTCTGGATGTGGATCACGGTGCTGCTGGGCATCACCTTCCTGGGCTTCCAGGGCTACGAGTACTTCCATGCGTACCACGAGCTCAACCTGAAGCTGAACTCGGGCATCTTCGGCTCGACCTTCTTCATGCTGACCGGCTTCCACGGCTTCCACGTGTTCGTGGGCATGCTGATGCTGCTGTTCATCACGCTGCGGCTGATGAAGGGCCACTTCACGCCGGACCGACATTTCGGTTTCGAAGGCGCGGCCTGGTACTGGCACTTCGTGGACGTGGTGTGGCTGGGCCTCTACGTCATCGTCTACTGGATGTGAGCGTGCCGCGCGGCGCGATCCCCTGAACGACCAAGCGCCGCTCGATGCGGCGCTTTTCTTTTGCGGCGGTCCGGTCGGCGACCGGATCGGGGGGCGGATCAGGCGATGATCGGCCGCCGGTCAGGGGCTCACTTCCCGATCGGCAGGCCCGTGGGATGGATCCATCCCATCCAGGCGCTGAAGAGGATGAACAGGAACAGCGCCACCGACAGGCCGACGCGCACCGCCAGCGCGCGGGCCATGGTGGCCTTGCCCTTCTGCTTGCGCAGCATCAGGATGCCGGCCGAGAAGAGCGCGGCCAGGATGCCGATGAACGCGATGAGGACGATGACTTTCATGGCGGACGATTATTCCCATCCGGCCCCCGCGGGGCCATCGGGCCGGGCCCGAAGGCGTCACGCCGTCGTGGTGATCGCGACGATCGCCGGCGTGGCGGCGGCGCTGTCGCTCGGCACCTGGCAACTCGATCGGGCCGATCAGAAAAATGCGATGCAGCGGGCGATCGACGAACGCGGCCGGGAAGCGCCGCTCGCGACGGCGGCGCTGCCGCGCGCGGACGAGGCGCCTCAGGCGGCGCTCGAACATCGCCGCGCGGCGGTGGTCGGCGAATGGGACGCGGCGCACGCGGTCTACCTCGACAACCGCGTGATGGACGGCCACACCGGCTTCTACGTGCTCACGCCGCTGAAGCTGGCTGGCCGCCAGGACGCGATCCTGGTGCAGCGCGGCTGGGCGCCGCGCAACGCGGCGCAGCGCGAGGCGCTGCCGCCGGTGTCGACCCCGACGGGCGAGGTGCGGATCGAAGGCCGCCTGGCGGCCTCCGTGTCCAAGGCCTATGCGCTGGGCCGGGACGCGGAGACGGGGACGATCCGGCAGAATGTGGACCTCGCGGCCCTGCAGGCCGAGACCGGTCTGCGGCTGCTGCCGCTGGTGCTGCTCCAGACGGAGCCGGACCGGATGACGCCGTCGGGCGGCGGGGCGCCCGCGGCCCCCGCAGCGGAAGGCGCCGACGGTCTGCACCGCCACTGGCCGCCGCCCGCAGTCGACGTCCACAAGCATTACGGGTATGCATTTCAATGGTTTGCACTTGCGGCGCTGATCCTGGGTCTCTATGTCTGGTTCCAAGTCCTCGCTCCCTTCCGCGCTGGCCGAGCCGCCCGTGCCGACAAGGTCTCCGATGAACAGCGCGATGCGTGACGACCACGACCACGGCCGCGATGCCGCCCCGGCGCCCGTCGACACGCCGCTGCCGCCGGACGGTCCGGTGACGATGGCCGTCCATTCGGTGCCGATGCCCGACCTCGATCCGCCCCGGCGCTCGCGCTGGATGCTGTGGCTGGTGATGGCGATCTGCGCGGCGCCGGTGATCGCGTCGTACTTCAGCTTCTACGTGCTGGACCTGCGCGGCCGCGCCTACAGCGACCTGATCACGCCGACGCGCGACCTGCCCGCGGCGATGGCGTTGACCACGCTGCAAGGCGCACCGGTGGCGGCCGAATCGCTCAAGGGCCAATGGCTGCTGACCTACGTGCCGGACCGCGCCTGCGACGAGGCCTGCGAGCGCATGCTCTTCATGCAGCGCCAGTTGCGGGAGATGCTCGGCAAGGACCGCGACAAGCTCGACAAACTGGTGCTGGTGCCCGACGACGTCACGCTGACGGCGGCGCAGATCGATGCGCTGACCGGCCACGGCGCGCCGGCGACGGTGCTGCGCGCGCCGCGCGCCGCGATCGAGGGCTGGCTGATGGCCGCGCCGGGACGACGGATGGGGGAACACCTGTTCCTGGTCGATCCGATGGGGCGCTGGATGCTGCGTTCGCCCGCATCGCCGGAACCGTCGCCGCTGAAGAAGGACCTGGAGCGCCTGATGCGCGCCAACGCCGGCTGGGACAAGCCCGGCCGGTGATGACGAGGACGGCCCGCGCATGAACGGATTGGCGATCGGTTTCGATTTCGAGCCGCTGCTGGAGCTGCTGGCGATGGCCGCGCTCGTCGGCGCGGTGCCGCTGGTGGGGTGGCAGTGGCGGCATCGCGGCGACGCCGCGGCCAAGCGGTTGCGCGCGCTGACGGTGCTCGCGACCTTCCTGACCTTCGACCTGATCCTGATCGGCGCGCTGACGCGGCTGACCGATTCCGGCCTCGGCTGCCCGGACTGGCCGGGCTGCTATGGCAGCGCCTCGCCGATCGGCGCGAAGGCCGAGATCCTCGCCGCGCAGACGGCGATGCCGACCGGGCCGGTGACGCACGGCAAGGCGTGGATGGAGATGCTGCATCGCTACATGGCGGGCGGCGTCGGCTTCCTGCTGGTGGTGCTGGCGGTGCTGAGCTGGTGGGTCTGGTGGCGCGGCCGCCGCACCGGCGAGGCGACGCCATCGCCGTGGTGGGCGACGCTGTCGCTGGTCTGGATCCTGGTGCAAGGCTTCTTCGGGGCCTGGACGGTGACGATGAAGCTGTTCCCGGCGATCGTGACGGCGCACCTGCTGCTGGCGCTCGGGCTGCTGATGCTGCTGGCCTGGCAGGCCGAGTCCTATGCGCCGAAACCGCTGGCCTGGCCTCCTGGCCTGCGACGTGCGTTCGCGGCCTTCACGGTGCTGGCGATCGCGCAGGTGGCGCTGGGCGGCTGGGTCAGCACGAACTACGCGGTGCTGGCCTGCCAGGACTTCCCGACCTGCCAGGGACAATGGCTGCCGCCGACCGACTTCGAACACGGCTTCACGCTGTGGCGCGAGCTGGGTCGTGGTGCCCACGGCGGCTGGTTGCCGTTCGAGGCGCTGACGGCGATCCACCTGGCGCATCGCGGCGGCGCGATGATCGTGTTCGCCGCGTTGCTCGCGCTGGCCTGGGCGCTCTGGCGTCAGGGCGGTGCCCAGGCTAGCGGGCAAGGCGGCAACGGGGATCGCGGCGGCGACGGTCTCGACGCCCGTCGCTGGGCGCGCCGCCTGCTGGCGGTGGCGGCGTGGCAGCTGGCTTCGGGCTTGTCCAACGTGGTGCTGGGGTGGCCGCTGCTCGCTGCGCTGGCCCACACCGGCGGCGCCGCGGCGCTGCTGCTGATGAGTGCGATCGTGCTGGCGCGGCTGCGTGCCGGCCGGACGATGACTGTGATTGAGCCGGTGCCCGTGCGCGCCGGCATCCTGACGATGGGTTCGAAATGAGTTCCGCGACGCAGGCCGCCATGCCCTCCCGCTGGTGGCAGTTCTACCAGCTGACCAAACCCCGGGTCGTGCAGCTGATCGTGTTCTGCGCGGTCATCGGCATGGCGCTGGCGATCCCCGGCCTGCCGCAAGGCCAGGAGTGGGTGCGCCTGATCGCCGGCACCGGCGGCATCTGGCTGGTGGCGGGCGCGGCGGCGGCGTTCAACTGCCTGATCGAGCAGCACATCGACGCCAAGATGAAGCGCACCGCGTGGCGGCCGACCGCACGCGGCGAGCTCAGCCGCAACCAGACGCTGCTGTTCTCGGGCGCGCTGTGCGCGCTGGGCTCCGCGATCCTCTACGTGCTGGTGAACCCGCTGACGATGTGGCTGACCTTCGCGACCTTCGTCGGTTACGCCATCATCTACACGATGGTCCTGAAGCCGATGACGCCGCAGAACATCGTGATCGGCGGCGCGTCGGGCGCGATGCCGCCGGTGCTGGGCTGGGCGGCGATGCGCGGCGAGCTGGGCTCCGAAGCCTGGCTGATGTGCCTGATCATCTTCCTGTGGACGCCGCCGCACTTCTGGGCGCTGGCGCTGTACCGCAGCGAGGACTACCGCAAGGCGGGCCTGCCGATGCTGCCGGTGACGCACGGCAACGCGTTCACGCGGCTGCAGATCTTGCTCTACACCTGGGTGCTGTTCGCGGCGACGCTGCTGCCCTTCCTGACGGGCATGAGCGGCTGGCTCTATCTGGCCGCGGCCCTGGTGCTGGGGCTGATGTTCTGCCATCACGCGTTCAAGCTGTGGCGGGCTTACTCGGAAGCGCTGGCGCGCAAGACCTTCATGTTCTCGCTCCTGCATCTGTCGCTGCTCTTCGGCGCGCTGCTGCTGGATCACTACGTCAGTCCCTGGCTCAGTTGAGCGGCCTCGGACCTCGGGACCTTCTTTCGGATCGGATGTGTCGATGATCTCGCGACGTTCTCTCGGACTCGGCGCCTTGGGCGCCCTGGCCGCATTCGGTGGGGCAACGCTCCTGGCGGGCTGCGACAAGCTGGGCTTCTCCTCGGCACCCAAGGCCAGCTTCCAGGGCGTGGACCTGACCGGGGCCGCCTACGCGCGCGGCTTCAGCCTGCCGGACCAGAACGGCAAGACGCGCACCCTGGAAGACTTCAGGGGCAAGGTGGTGGTGGTGTTCTTCGGCTTCACGCAATGCCCGGATGTCTGCCCGACCACGCTGGCCGAACTGGCGCAGGTCAAGAAGGCCCTCGGACCGGACGGCGACAAGGTCCAGGGCGTGTTCGTCACCGTCGATCCGGAACGCGACAAGCCCGAGCTGCTGAAGGCCTATCTCGAGAGCTTCGACCCCGGCTTCGTCGCGCTGCGCGGCTCGCCGGAGCAGCTCAAGGAAACGGCCAAGGAGTTCAAGATCTACTACGCGAAGGTGCCAGGGAAGACGCCCGACAGCTACACCATGGACCACACGGCGGCGAGCTTCCTGTTCGATCCGCAGGGGCGGGTGCGGGTGTTCTCGCGGTATGGCGCGGGAGCGTCGGCCTTGATGGGTGACATCAAGGCGCTGATCGCCGGCCAATAACGACGAAGGCCCCGCGAGCGGGGCCTTCTTCATGGTGAGTCGATCAGGGGGTCAAGCCAACCGCCGATCAAGCGGCTTCCGCCACCATCGCCTTGCGCATCTTCTTCATCGCGGCAACTTCGATCTGGCGGATGCGTTCCGCGGAGACCTCGTATTCGGCGGCCAGTTCGTGCAGCGTCATGCCGCCCGAGCCGTCGTCGTTGACGTTCAGGTAGCGCTCCGTGACGATGCGGCGGCTGCGGTCGTCGAGCAGTTCGAGCGCCTTCTGCAGGCCGTCGCTGGCCAGACGGTCGCGCGACTTCGACTCGATCACCCGCGTGGGTTCCTGCGTGTCGTCCGCCAGGTAGGCGATCGGCGCAAAGGTCTCACCGTCGTCGTCGGTCTGCGGCTCCAGCGCGACGTCGCCGCCGGAGAGCCGCGTCTCCATCTCGACCACGTCCTCGGGCTTGACGTTCAGCTCCTCCGCCACCTGGGCGATCTCGGCTTCCGTCAGCGAGGTGCGCTGCTGGTTCGCGGCGTGTTCCTTCAGCGCGTGCTTCTTCGAGCGCAGGTTGAAGAACAGCTTGCGCTGCGCCTTGGTCGTCGCGACCTTGACCATGCGCCAGTTCTTCAGGATGTACTCGTGGATCTCGGCCTTGATCCAGTGCATCGCGTACGAGACCAGACGGACGTTCTGCTCCGGATCGAAGCGCTTGACCGCCTTCATCAGGCCCACGTTGCCTTCCTGGATCAGGTCGCCCTGCGGCAGCCCGTAGCCCAGGTACTGGCGCGAGATCGACACCACCAGCCGCAGGTGCGACAGCACCAGGCGGCCCGCGGCGTCCACGTCGCCATGCGTCTTCAGACGCGTGGCGTAATCCTTCTCTTCTTCCGGCGTCAGCAGCGGAATGTGATTGATCGCCGTGATGTACGCATCCAGGTTCCCGAGCGATGGCACCAGGGACCAGGGATCGCGGACCTTCAATGCAAGGGTGTTGGACATGTGTTCGTTGCTCCTGAATCGGGCCGGTCCTCCGACCCGACGCCGTGAATATTAGCACTCATGCGGGAGGAGTGCTAAAGCTCGCGGAATCGGGGGAATGAGGGGAGGGCCACCCACGCGAACGAGTGTGTGCCCGCCGTCTTAGGATCAACTTAAGTCATTGATCTACCGAAGAAATCGGCAGTTCAAAACTGAACGTCGTGCCCTCGCCGACGGTGCTGCTCACCTGCAGCCGGCTGCCCATCAATTCCAGCAGCCGCTGCGTGATCACCAGCCCGATGCCGGTGCCTTCGATGCCGCTGACCTCCCGGCCCAGCCGGTTGAAGGGCTGGAACAACTGCGCCATCTGAGCCTCGGACAGGCCGGCGCCGGTGTCCGTCACGCTGAATTCGACCTGCCCTTCTCCGGTCTGCCCCGTCTGCCCCATCTGCCCCGCCTGCCCCGCCTGCCCCGCCTGCGCCATGCGCCGCGTCCGGAGCCAGACGCGCCCCCCGTCCCGGTTGTACTTGACGGCATTGCTGAGCAGGTTGGTCAGGATCTGCTTGAGGCGCGTGGCATCGGCACGCAGGCGGTGGACGTCCGGCGCGAGCTCGACGTCGATGGCCACCCCGCGACGCTGCCGCTGCGTCTCGATCATCGCCAGGCTGTCCGACACGATGGGCGCCAGATCCTGGTCGCCGATCCGCACGTGCAGGCCGCCGGCGTCCAGCCGCGACAGGTCCAGGGTGTCGTTGATCATCGCCAGCAGGTGCCAGCCCGACTGCTGGATCTGCGCCAGCCACCCGCGCTGCCGGGGGCTGAGCGTCGGATCATGGTCCGCCTCGAGCAACTGCGAGAAGCCCAGCATCGCGTTCAGCGGGGTGCGCAGCTCGTGGCTCATCCGCGAGAGGAATTCGTTCTTGGCACGGTTGGCGGCCAGTTCGGCCTCGTGGATGCGCTCCAGCTCGGCGAGCCGGAGCTGCTCGCCGATGTCCTCGACCACGCCCAGCAGCCGCGACGGCTGCCCTTGCGCGTCGCGCAGCAGGCTGACGGTGGAACGGACGGTGACCACCTGGCCCTGGCCGCCGATGTAGCGCTTGATGCGGCTGTAGCGGCCGAGCTCGCCCCGGATCAGCGCCATGCCCAGGCGGCCGTCCTCCGCCCGATCCTCGGGATGGGTGATCGCCATGATGGAGCGGGCGTGCAGCTGCTCGGCGCTCATGCCCAGCAGCTGGCAGAAGTAGGGGTTGATCTCCTGCGGCCGGGCGTTGAGGTCGCAGGTGACGACGCCGATGGGCGCATGCTCGACGATGGTCCGGAAGCGTTCCTCGCTGACCCGCAGGCGCTGGGTGGCCTCCTCGACGCGACGCGCGACGCGCGCGGTGTTGCCGGTGACCGAGAGCAGCAGCAGACCCAGCAGCGCCGTCCCGACCAATCCCGCGACCGCGAAGGGCAAGGTGGCGCTGCCGTCGAGCGTGGGCAGCCCCGACGGGCTGTAGACGATCAGTCGCCAGGCGCGACCGGCGAAGTCGACGTCGCGGGACCGGCTCGGCAGCGAGGCGGGCAGGTGCAGGCAACGCTCGTCGCCCGCCAGCAGCGGACGGCGGCTGCCGGCGGTGGCGTCGATCAGGCAGTAGTCGAGCCGCCCCGCGCGCGCCGGCGGCAGCGCGTCGTGCAGCAGCGCTTCCGGGCGCAGCGTCGCGAAGGCCACGCCGGCCGGCCGGCGGGTGCGGCCCGCGGCATCGCGCGGATCGGTGGAGCCACCCTCGTAGAGCGCGCGGTAGACCACGACGCCCATCAGCGTCACGCCCACATCCTGCGAGAGCGGGAAGCTTTCGCTGGCCGACGGTTCGCCGGTCGCCATCGCGCGCTCCTGGGCGGCGCGCGCCTGCGGGATGTTGCGGACGTTGGCCCCCATCGCCGGCCGGTTGCGCGCGAACGGCGCGATGAGGCGGATCGGCAGCCGGTCCTCGGCCGGGTCCGGGGTCAGGTCTCCTGGCCGGCGCCGTTCGTACACGCGATAGCCCGGATAACCGTCGGCCTGCGCCGCCCGCTCGAAGGCGGGCACGTCCTTCGGATGCACCAGGGGCGCCCATCCCACCGCGAAGACGGCGCCGCCGGCGCGGGCCCGCTCGGCGTGGGCGCGTTCGAAGTCGACGCGGCTGATGCCGGGCGCCACCAGCAGCAGGCTGTGGTTGGCCTCGAGCGCCGTCAACGGCATCGACAGCGTGTCCGACAGCGAGTTCAACGCATTGACCGCCTCCAGGTCGAACGCGTGGCGGCGCCGGCCTTCCTCGTTGCGGGCGACGTGCAGCGTGGCCCCGAACAGCAGGGCGCACGCGACCAGCATCGGCAAGGCGACGCTCATCCGCCGCGGCGCCCAGTGCTTGCGCGGCAGGCCGAACAGCGCCAGCGACACCGGCGCGCCGATCAGCACGCCGATCGCGTCGCCGACCCACCACGCGAACCAGTGCCCGGCGACCTGGGCCGGCCCGATCGCGCCGGTGAGCCACAACGCCGTGACGCCGAGGCTCGGACCGACGAGGCAGGCGACGCCGGCGGTCGCGGCAAGGAAGCGCACGAGCTCGGCGGGCTCGCACAGGGGCGGATGCGCTCCGGTCCAGCGCTTCGCGAGCCAGGCCCCCAGCCACGCCTGCAGCGCACCGCCCAGACCGACCAGCAGCGGCTGCAGGGGCTGGACGTGCGCGCGATCGATCCCGATCGTGAGGCTGACCGCCGCGCCGCCGATGGCGATGCCCGGCAGCACGCCCGGACCCCAGCGCAGGGCGGCGGCGACCGCGAGGCCGGCGGCGGGATAGATGGGGGACACGAAGTCCGGTGGCAGGATGAGCTTCAGCGCCAGCACGCCGAGCGCGGCGTAGGCCAGCGCCAGGGCGATGTTCAGGAGCACCAGGCGGACCGCGTCGCCCGCGTCGCTCGTGGTGCTTTCGGTAGACGGAGCGGGAGAGGACGCATCGGCCATGACCGCCAGCCTACCCTCGCCGCGACCCGCCTGATACGCCGGATTGCCCCCTGATCCGGCGCTTGTCCTGCGAAACCAACGGCCAGGGCCTCAGGGCGGCCTCGGCCAGCCTCATGCGGCCCTCATCCGCTCTCTCTGCTCTCTCTGCAATCTCTGCTGTCTCTGCTGTCTCTGCTGTCTCTGCTGTCTCTGCTCTCTTTCCGCTCTCATGCCGGCAGCGCCCATCCCAGCCCCAGGCTTTTCTGCAGGGCGACGAAGTCCTTGAGCAGCGCGGACTCGCCGTCCAGCGCCTTCAGCCGCAGCTCGGTGTCGCGGCGCTGCGCGTCGAGCAGGTCGATCTGGCTCGCGGCGCCGGCCTGGCGGCGTTGTCGCGTCAGGTCCAGGGTCCGGCTCGTGGCGCCCTGTTGCGCGAGCAGATGCTGCACCGATTGCCGCTGCCGGCCGAAGCGCGCCAGGGAGGTGTTGGCGTCCTGCAGCGCGCCGAGCACGGCCGCGCGGTAGTTGGCGACGGCCTCGTCGCGGTCGGCTTCGGCCCCGCGCACCGCGGCGGCCGTGCGGCCGAAGTCGAGGACGTTCCAGCTCAGGTAGGGCACGGCGGCGAGCGCGAGCTTGTCCGTGCGAAGCAACTGGCCCGGGGCGGTCCCGGCGACGCCGAGGTTGCCCAGCAGGCTGAGCTTGGGGAAGTACTTCGCCGTCTCCCGGCCGATCTGCGCGTTGCGTCCGGCGAGGCGGCGCTCCGCCGCGCGGATGTCCGGGCGGCGCTGCAGCAGCGACGCGGGATCGCCGATCGCGACGCTGTCCGGCGCGTGCGGCAGCGCGGGCGTCGTGGCGCACAGCCGCTCATCGAGCGCGCCGGGCGCTTGAGCCGTCAGCAAGGCCAGCCGGTCGAGGGAGGCGGCGATCTCCGCCGCCACGTCGGCCAGCGCGGACTGTGTCGCTTCCAGCTGCTGGGTGCGTTGCTCGACGTCGTCGGCCGTCGCGACGCCCTGGTCGCGCCGCTGCCGCACCAGCGTCAGCGCCTGGGCGTCGAAGGCGGCCGTGTCGTGCAGCAGCGCCTGGCGGCCTTGCTGGGCGCGCAGGCCGACGTAGGTCGAGGCCACCTCCGCCGTCAGCGACACCTGCGCGTCGGCCAGCTCCGCCTGCACCGCCTGCGCCTGTGCCGAGGCGGCTTCGACCGCGCGCCGCGTGCCGCCGAAGAGGTCGACCTCCCAGGTCGCATCGAAGCCGACGCTGTAGAGATGGAGCGAGTTCTCGTGGTCGGTGCCCGGCCCTTGCCAGACGCCCGCCCCCAGGGCCGAGGCCGAGCCCTTCGGCCGGCCGTTGGCCTCCTGCGCGCTGAACGCGGCGCGTGCGGAACGCAGGCGGGCTTCGGCGGCCTGCAGCGTGGGGCTCTGGCTCAGCGCCTGCTCGATGAGGCCATCGAGCGTGGCATCGCCGAGCGCGCGCCACCACGCCGCCGCGACAGGCGAGAGGGCGTCGGCGGAGGCCTGAGGCGTTGCGCCGGTCGCCCCGTCGTCGCGCTTGAAGCGCGATGGCTGGAGCGCATCGACCGCGACGGCCGGCGCGCCTGGGTAGTCGGGGCCGACCGTGGTGCATCCGGCGAGCAGCAGCATGGCCGCCGCAGCGGCCACGGCCGTCAGCGTCGTGAGCGTGGTGAGCCTGAGCGGCCCCGAGAGCCGGAAGCGGGAGAGCGGGATGGAGCGGTGAGGACAGTGGAGCATGGGACTCTCAATGCGCATCGTTGGACGCCGGCGCCTTGCCGGGCTGCTGCGGTGTCTTGAGCGTGAGCGCGAGCGGGACGCAGAGCAGCAGCGCGGCCGCGAGCACGTAGAAGGTTTCGGAGAAGGTCATGACGCTGGCCTGCTGATGGATGGTCAGCACGATCTCCTTCATCGCCTGCAGCTGCGCATGCGCGAAGTCGCCCACCTGCGCGAAGTGGCTGGCGGTGCTGCCGGCCAGGCGTTCCTGGACCAGCGTGGCGTTCGCATTGAGCGTCTCGCCGAGCCGGTCGATGTGCAGGCTGTTGCGCCGGTCGATGAAGGTGCCGATGACGGCCAGGCCGACGGAGCCGCCGAGGTTGCGCGCCATGTTGTAGATGCCGGCGGCGTCGCCCGATTCCTCGCGCGTCACCGTGGCCATCGACGCCTGGTTGAGCGGCATCATGCAGAGCATCTGGCCGACGCCGCGCAGCAGCTGCGAGCCGATGAAGTCATGGCCGACGCTCTGGGCGGTGAGGCTGATGTCGAGCAGGCAGCTGGCCGCGAACGCCGCCAGCCCCAGGATCACCATCACGCGCAGGTCGACCCGCGAGATCAGCCGCGGCAGGATGGGCATCATCAGGAAGGCCGGCAAGCCGGCCAGCAGCATGATCGCGCCCGACTGCTGCGCGTTGTAGCCCGCGATCAGCGCCAGGAACTGCGGCACCAGGTAGGAGATGCAGTACAGCCCCGCGCCGACGGTGAACACGATGACGATGACGCTGGCGTAGTGCCAGTTGCGCATCAGCTTCAACCGCAGGATGGGCCGTGCCGCGTAGCGCTGCGAGAGCGCGATCATCGCCATGCCGATCGCCGAGACCAGGCTCAGCGTGAGGATCAGCGAGGACTCGAACCAGCGCTCGCGCTGGCCTTCCTCGAGCACGACGGTCAGCGTCGACAGCCCGACCGCGAGGCCGACGATGCCCAGCCAGTCGGCGCGGATGAACGCCTCCAGGTGCATGCGCTGGGCGGGCAGCCCCAGCAGCAGCAGCGTGAGCAACGCGGCGCAGACCGGCACGTTGATGAAGAAGCACCAGTGCCAGCTGGCGTTCTCCGTCAGCCAGCCGCCGAGCACCGGGCCCAGCAGCGGCCCGAGCAGCACGATGAGCCCGAACAGCGTCATGCCGACGGGGAGCTGATGCCGCGGCAGGCGCGTGCGGATGATGGTCTGGGCGGTGGGGATCATCGCGCCGCCGGTGAAGCCCTGCCCGATGCGGGCGAGGATCAGCATCGGCAGGCTGCCCGAAAGGCCGCACAGCACCGAGAAGCCGGTGAACAGCGCCGCGTTGCCGACCAGGAAGTTGCGCAGCCCGAAGACGCGCGTGAGCCACGCGGCCAGCGGGATCATGACGATCTCCGACATCAGGTAGCCGGTCGAGATCCAGGTGCCCTCGGTGCCGGTCGCGCCGATCGCGCCCTGGATCTGCGGCAGCGCCGAGTTGGTGATGGAGATGTCCAGCGTCGCCATCAGCGCGCCGAGCGCGCCGGCCGCGACGGCGATCCAGTCGCCGGTGCCGGCGTTCGGTTCCGTGTGCGGCGCGGCGCCGGAAGCGCTGGGCGCGGTGGGCGCAGTGGGCGCGGTGGGCGTGGCCGACGACGCGGCCTCAGCCATGGCGGGCTCCGCGGGTATCGACGTCGGTGGTCACCGAGAGTCCGGGCAGCAGGCGATCGCGCAGCGCCGGATCCGCCTGCGGGTCGAGCTGCACGCGGATGCGCACCGGCACGCGCTGGACGATCTTGGTGAAGTTGCCGGTGGCGTTCTCCGACGGCAGCAGCGCGAACTGCGCGCCGGTGCCGGGCGAGAAGCTGTCGACGACGCCGTGCAGGTCGAGGTCGGGCAGGGCGTCGACGTGCAGCGTCACCGGCTGGCCGGCGCGCATGCGGCCGATCTGCGTCTCCTTGAAGTTGGCGACGAGGTACACGTCCTGCGTCGGCACCACGGTCATCATCCGCGTGCCCGGCTGCACGAACTGGCCGACGCGCACGGTGGTGTCGCCGATGCGGCCGTCGATGGCGGCGCGCACGACCGTGTCGTCGACGTCGAGGTGGTTCTGGCGCAGCGCGGCCTCGGCGGCCGCGACCTGGGCCTTCGACTGCGCGACCTGCGCCTCGCTCGATTTCAGCCGGCCGCCGGCGGCCTTCACCGCCGCCTCGGCGGCGGCCAGGCTGGCGACGGCCTGGTCGCGGGTGTTGCGCAGTTCGGCCAGACGCTCGGCGGTGGTCGCGCCGGTGGCGGCCAGCGGCGTGTGGCGCGTCACCTCGTCCTGCGCATGCGTCAGCGCCAGCCGCGAGGCCTCGGCCTGGGCGCGGGTCTGCGCGAGCTGGCCCTGCTGCTGGAGGATGTCCGCCTCGAAGCGGCGGATGTCGGCCTTGCGGCCGTCGATCGTCGCCTGCGACTGGTCGGCGGCGGCCTGGTACTGGCGCGCGTCCAGCTTCACGAGCGGATCGCCGCGCTTCACGGCCTGGTTGGCGACGACGTAGACCTGCGTCACGTAGCCGCCGACCTTGGGCGCGGCGGTGACGCTGTCGGCCTTCAGGTAGGCGTCGTCGGTGGTCTCGATGAAGCGGCCGGTGGTCCACCAGTGCACGCCGTAGGCGCCGGCGGCGACGAGCGCCGCTGCGGCGATGACGAGCAGCACCGGATTGCGAGGCGAGGGGGGCTTGGCGGGCGGCACCGGGGCCGAGGCGGGAGAGGACGCCGGGGCCGAGGCGGAGGAGGACGCCGGGGCAGTGGCGAAGGAGGACGCCGGGGCGTCGGGCCCGTTCGGGCCGGCGGGGGTCTGGGAAGACATGGGCGTGGCCGGGCTCGCCGGCTCGAAGAATTATTCCGGTCGATATCTTTTTCCAATCGGAAGATTTCTGTCAACTGGTATATTTTTGCTCTCAGCCCGCTTCACCCATGACCGAACGTCCCGTCCGAGCCCCCCGACACCGCGCCGACGCCGCCTATGCGCGCGGCGAGGAGACGCGCCGCCGCATCATCGACGTGGCGTTGCGGCTGTTCGGCGAGCGGGGTTTCGAAGGGGCGTCGACGCGCGAGATCGCGAAGGCGGCCGGCGTGAACGCGCCGGCGCTGCAGTACTACTTCGACAACAAGGAAGGCGTGTACCGGGCCTGCGCGCAGTACATCGCGGACAGCTCGGCGGCGCATTTCGGGCCGGTGGTCGAGCGGACGAAGGCGGTGCTCGACGACCCGGCGGCGACGCCGGACCAGCTCTTCGAGGCCTTCGGCGTGATGCTGGACGCGCTGACCGATTTCCAGCTGCTGCCCGACGACGCCGAGTACCGCCGGCTGTTCATCGCGCACGAGCAGATCGGCCACGCGCCGGGCGTGCTGTTCGAGCTCTTCGACAAGTCGCTGCGCCCGCAGATGGGCGAGCTGTCGGCGCGCGTGGTCGCGCGCTACTGCGGCCTGCCGGAGAAGGACCCGCTGCTGGCGATGCGCGTGATGATGCTGTGCGGCCAGGTGATGGTGTTCTCGCTGGGGCGACGGACCATGCTCACCAAGCTCGGCTGGGAACGCTTCGGGCCGGAGGAGGTCGCGACGATCAAGCGGTCCTCGCGCGAGCACAGCCGCGTGCTGATGGACAGCTGGCGCGAGGAATCCGGCAAGGCCGTCAGAAAGCGCTCTTGACCACGCCGCCGTCCACACGCAGCGCCGCCCCCGTGGTCGCCGAGGCCAGCGGGCTGACGACGTAGGCGACCAGGGACGCCACCTCCTGCGGCGTGCCGAAACGCTTGATGAGCGAGGTGGGTCGCACGTGCTCGAAGAACTCGGACTCGACCTGCTCAAAGGTCTTGCCGTCGGCGCGCGCCATGTCCTGCACGAAGTCGCCGACCCCGCGCGACTTGGTGGGACCGGGCAGCACGCTGTTGACCGTGATGCCCGTTCCGGCGACCGATTCGGCAAGCCCGCGGGACACGGCCAGCTGGGCGGTCTTGCTCATGCCGTAGTGGACCATCTCGGTCGGGATCTGCACCGCGCTCTCGCTGGAGATGAAGACGATGCGTCCCCAGTTGGCACGCTTCATCGCCGGCAGCACCAGGCGGGCCAGGCGCACGCCGCTGAGCACGTTGACGTCGAAGAATCGCATCCAGTCCTCGTCCGGGATGTCTTCGAAGGCCTTGGGCTCGAAGATGCCGAGGTTGTTGACGAGGATCTCGATGCCGGCATGGCGCCGCACGACCTCCTCGGCGGCCTCCGCGCGACTCAGGTCGCCGGCGTAGCCGTCGACCGACCCGCCCGTGTCCGAGCGTATCCGGTCGACGGCGTTGTCGACCGCCGCCTGGGTGCGCCCGTTGACGATGACCCGGGCACCCTCCTGCGCCAGCGTGCGGGCGATGGCGTATCCGATGCCGGCCGTGCTGCCGCTGACGAGCGCCAGCTTGCCTTCGAGTTTCAGATCCATGTGATGCTCCTTGAACAGGGTGTGAAGTGATCGAGGTCCGGGACCTTCATGGCGCCCGGGGACGGCGTTCTCCGCGCCTTACAAGCTGAACTCCAGCGTCGCGCCTTCGCAGGGCGAGGCGCTGCGGATCGGGTCCTCGAAGGCGGCACAGCGCCGATTCCCCGCAGGGTCCTCCAGGTCCGGATGGGTCACCAGCCGATGACGGCCCGTCGCCCACGGGCGCGAGGGCCGGAAGCGCCAGGTCGCGTCGCCGTCGCCCAGCGTGACCACGCCGGCCACCGGCCGCCCGCGACCGTCGAGCACGGCGATCAGCCGCTCCCCGACCGAACTGATGGGCACGCGCAGGTCGACGGACAACGCGTCACGCGTGCCGCGGCGCGGCGCGCTGAGTCGCCAGTGCTCCGGCTGCAGCGGACGCGACAGGGCGTCGACGACCCGCCAGGTCTTGATGACCGGCGCGGTGTCCGCCGCGTCCACCACGCTGAGGCTGATCGTCGCGCCCGGCGTCAAGGCACGCCCCGCCTGCAGGTTGGGCCCGACGCCGGTCTTGACGCGGCCCGGGTCCAGCAGCACGGTGATGCGCCGGCCGTCCGCGTCGGGCAGGGCCAGGTCGAGCAGTGCGTGCCGGATCTCGACGCCGTCGCCATCGAGCAGCTTCAGCCGCTCGAGGTCGAAGGGAAGGCGCTGGGGCTGGTCGAAACGCAGCTCGAGCCGCAACAGGTTTTCCGGCACGGTCGTCCCGGCCGGATGGATCTCCACCGACGCGCCCGCGGCCAGGGGCAGACCGGCCCAGGCCGCGAGGGCGATCCAGCGCCAGGACGGTGTCATGGCTGGGGCGGCGGCGCCAGGTCGGCGTAGCCCTCGTCGGTGCGCAGCGTGCGGTGCACGCCACGCCAGTGATCGCCGGGCGGGTACTTGTAGTCCGCGAAGTCGTATTCGTTGACGAAGTCGCTCAGGCGCAGGAACAGCCCCTTGCGCATCGACACCAGCTCCATCGCGCCGCTGGCCTCGTTGCGGCGCAGCGC
Source organism: uncultured Roseateles sp. (assembly GCA_946886855.1). The sequence goes on from CAMPJJ010000060.1 coordinate 28,477, forward strand.
GGCGAAGAAGCTGGCGTCCTGGTTGTCGATGTGCGCGACGCGCAGGGGGATGTAGGTGGACTTGATGCCCAGCGTGGGCTCGGCCGGCCACTTGATCGGCGTGGACAGCCCCGGCTTGCCCGAGGCGTCCGCGATGTCGTCGACGGACATCAGGTCTGCCGACTTGTGCGAATGCGTCAGCAGCACCATGGGCCCCTGGCCGGCGTCGAACATCACCATGCCGGCCGGGGCGCTGCCCCAGCCGAACTCCGCGACCGTCTTGGCGGCGATGTGGGCGCCGTCCGTCAGGTCCTTCAACGGGATGGTCACCAGTGGGGAGCAGGTGAACGCCGCCACCAGCGTCGGCTCACCGTTGAGCCGGGTGATCACCATCTTGCGGATGGGCGCGCGGGTCTCCAGCTGGTCGTGCACCGGGTGGTACATCTCGATGCTGCTGACCGTCGCGCCGCCCTTGAACGGGAAGTCGAACACGCGCAGCGCGGACGAGAAACTCGCGTTGGACAGCCCGGCGACGTAGAGCTTGCCCGCGTAGAACTTCATGTCGGTGACGGTGAAGCTCGCTGCCGGCGTGTCGCGCCACAGGCGCTGGTCGGCGGCGGGCAGATGACCGATGGCGACCGAGTGGCGCCTGCCGCGGTCGAGGTCGACGCGGCCCACCTTGCCGGCGGCATCGACGGACACCAGCGCCGGCCGGGGCCGGCCGCCCGCGCCGTCGCCGTCGATGGACAGCGTGATGTAGGCGACCTCGCCGCCTGGCCGCAGCGCCATGTCCTCGAAGCGCAGGCGCTCGGGACGGGTGTGCAGGGCGCGCGCGATGGCGCCGGAGACGTCCTTCAGGTTGAATGGCGTGGGTGTGCCGGCCGGGATCGGCGGCAGGCGGAGGGCGTGCAGCTGACCGCCGCGCCAGTCCGCCACGACGAGGGTGTTCGCATCGACGAAAGCGATCTTGCCCGCAGACAGCACCGGCGCACCCAGGGCGTGCGCCGCGTGCAGGCCGAGCGCCAGCATCGCCAGGTGCAGCAGGCGGTGACTGCGGGGTTGCCGCGACGGTGCGACGGGCAGCGCGGGAAGCGACTGTGGATTCATGAAGCGTGCTCCTCAAAGGGTAAGCGGACTTTCAAGCGGATCCCGTCGCGCGCCCACTGCCTGTCGAGCCAGGCTCGCCTCTCTCATTGAGGACAGGCGCGGTGCCTGGCAGCGCGCGCGCCGCCACCAGCTCCGGAACGGCGCTGCCATCGTCGATCGCGGACATCAGCTGCCGGACGGTCCGCATCGCTGCCGACGCTGCGCCAGGATGGGCGGCGACGGCGGCCAGGGTGAGTGCGATCCGCAGCATCCAGAATCGGGCGCCTTGTGACTCGGCCCGTTGAAGGGCGTCCCGCAGTCGCCGCTCCGCGGCGTCGGGCGCGTGCTTGCGTTCGTCGAGCGCCACCAGGCGCATCGCCTCCGGGGCGGACCAGCCCACGGCGCCCTGCTCGACGCGAGCCTGCATGGGAGCGGGCGGACGACCCGCATGACAGGTGGCGATCACATCGCCCAGCGGCGGGCAGCGGATCATGGTCCGGGTCAACGGGTGGCCGGGCGGGAACGCTTCACCGCCGATCACGTGGGCGAAGCAACGGGCATAGGCCAGCCAGTAGCCAAGTCCGTGGCGCCCCGACAGATCCCGCAAGGCCAGCGTCCACTGGCTCGCCAACGCGGCCTCGCCCCGCCAGATCGCCATCGGAATGGCCGCGGTGGCCAGGACCTGGCAACGCGCGAAGACGTGCGCGTGCTCGCTGGCGGCCATCGCCTGCCCGAGCGTCTGCCAGGCGGTGCCGAACTCGCCGCGCAGCCACTGGATGCGTGCCAGCTGGACGCGCATCGACACGCCGAAAGGCACCCCGGTGAGGAAGCGGCGGTCGACCCGCGCGCCGTTGAAGTCGATCACCCGCCGGGCCAGCCGCTCGGCCTCGTCGTGCCGCCCCAGCGCATGCAGGCACAGCGCCGACACGCGGTCCGAGATGGCGATGGACAGCGGCTCGAACCTGCCGGTGGCCAGCCGACGGATCTCTTCGCAGCAGTCGAGCGACTGGCGATAGTCGCCCTGGCCGTAGTGCGTCGTGCTCATGCCGTAGAGCGCCTCGATGCGGTCGTCATCGGTCCCCGACTGCGCCAGCAACTCGCGGGTGCGCGAGAAGACCGCCGGGTATCGCGCGCCGCCGTCGGAGACGTAGCCCAGCATGAACCCGGCCGCGACGAGCAGCGGAAGCTCCAGCGCCGTCGCGCCCGCGCCCGCCAGCGGGAGCTTGGCCAACGCCGTCTCGAGATAGCGCAGATATTCCTCCACCAGGCCGACTTCGTCATAGCTGCGTTTGGCCAAGGCGGTCAGCCGGATGCCCAGGCCCAGGTCGTTGTCATCGATCAGGGCCCAGTCGATGGCGGCCCTCAAGTCCGAGATGGACGACGCCGACGCCGGCGTCCAGTGATACCCGGACACGCTGGCGCCGAGTTGCCGCGCGTGCTGCAGGCCGGCGACGATGAAGCCGGCATGTCGCCGATGGGCCTCCAGGGCGTCGTCACTGCCGGCCAAGCGCTTCTCGGCGTAGAGCCGCGTGATGTACAGCAGGCGGTGCATCAACTGATCGTCGTCGGCCGAGGTCAGCAGGATGAGCGATTTCGCCGTGAGGCTGAGCACGTCGTCGATGACGCACTGCCGATCCAGCTGCCCGCAGGCGGCGATGGCCACCGCGCCTTCCAGGTCGAAGGCGCCGCGGAACACCGACAGGCGCTGCAGGACCAGGCGCTCGCTGTCGCTGAGGAGCTCGTAACTCCAGTCCATGACCGCCTGGAGGGTCCGATGGCGGGAGAGCGCGGTGCGCCGACCTCGCGTGAGCAGCTCGAACGCGCTCCCCAGGCGCTGCAGCAAGCCCTGCACACCCAGCGCGCCGACACGCGCCGCCGCCAGTTCGATGGCCAGCGGGATGCCGTCCAGGAAGCCGCAGACCTGACGCAGCGCGGGTGCTTGCGCATCGGTCAACTCGAACGTGTCGCCGTTGGATCGGGCACGTTCGGCGAACAGCTGGATCGCGGGGTAGGCCAGCAGCTCCTCGAGCCCGAGCGGCTCGTCCGGCGACGGAAGGGCCAGCGGCGGGAGCTTGAAGACCCATTCGGCTTCGATGTCCAGCGGCTCCCGGCTGGTGGCCAGGAACTGGACGCCCGGACAGGCGCGCATCAGTTGTCCGACCAGCGTGGCGACGGCGTCCACCAGGTGTTCGCAGTTGTCCAGCACGAACAGCAGGCGCGCGTCGCGCAGCGCGGCTTCGAGCATGTCGGTCGCATCTCCCGGGGCGACGATCAACCCCTGGGTCCGTCCCAGTTCGGCGGCGACCTGTGCCGGGTCGGACAGGTGCGACAGGTCGACCAGGCACACCCCCGCCACGTCGCCTCGACGCCGCTCTTGCGCCACGGCCAGGGCGACCGTGGTCTTGCCCATGCCGCCGGCGCCCACGACGGTCACCAGGCGTTCGCGCGCCAGCAGCGCCGTGAGCCGGGCGATGTCCTGCTCGCGCCCGATCGGTCGGCTCAGGCGCACCGGCAGCGGGGGCAGGCGCGGCGGGGCAGCAGGCGCGGAGGTGGATGAGACGCTGTCCGCGGACGTGTCGATGGCCGGGCGGCGGGGCGCGGCCGACCGCGTCGCCTCCCCGACGAACGCGTAGCCGCGGCCCGGCACGTTGGCGATGTAGCGGGCGCCGTCCACGCCGTCGCCCAGCCCCTTGCGCAGCGCGGAGATGTGCACACGCAGGCTGGTCTCCTCGACCACGGTGCGTGGCCACACGCGGGCGACGAGTTCTTCGCGGCTGTACAAGCGACCGGGCTGCTCCAGCAGCACGCCCAGGAGGTGCAGCGCCCGGCTGCCCAGCCGGAGCAGCCCGTGACCGTCGCTGATTTCGCGTCGCGTCGCGTCGTACAGGAAGGGGCCGAACGAGAGGGCTGCCGGCGCGGGGTCCGTCAGGGTGTCCACGACCTCGCCAGCGTTCATGCCCTTGCCTCCGTGGTGCCATTCATGCGTCGGCCCGCCGCGCGCGGCAGTCCTGCGCACCCGCACATCATCGGCGGCGCCGGTCGCGGGCGGCGTGAATCCGCGTGAATGTTCGCGAAGGCTCAGGCGAGCGCGAGTCCGGCCCGGTGCAGATCTTTCGCCGTTGCGGCGCGGCGGCGCGGCGGGCCTTCCGGCACCCAGCCGGCGGCCAACGGATCCAGCAGCCCGCGGCGTTTGGCGATGTCCGCGGCGGCCGTGCGGCTGGAAGCGCCCAGCTTGTTCAGCAGCGACTTGACGTGCGTCTTCACCGTGCCGCAGCCGATGTCGAGTTCCGCGGCGATCGCCTTGTTGCACAGCCCGGTGGCCATCAGCCGCAGCACGTCGACCTCCCGCGGCGTGGGCAGATCCTGCGCCACCGTGTCGGCCAGGCGCTGACCCACGCTGCCCTGCAGGTAGCGTTGCCCGCGCGCCAAGGCCATCACGGCGTCGACCAGCTGCTCGGGCAGGCACTCGTGGGTGAGGTAGCCTTTCACGCCGCGCTGCAGCGCCCCGCGGATGCTCAGTTCACCGTCCAGGTGGGACAGGACGAGCACGGCCGGCGGCGCCGGGCCACGGTTCAGCGCGGCCGAGACGCCAAAGGGCAGGTCGGTGACGAGCACGTGCCACGGGGGCAACCCGGCGGCGGGCCGATCGCTGGCGACGGGCCATTGCTCGTCGACGTGGAAGCGGCCGTCTCCATCGAGCGTGGCCACGATGCCGCGATGGACGATCGGTTCGGGGTGGGCGACGCGGACACGGATGGCGGTGGGCATCAGCATGGTTCTCTCCTGGTAGGGCTCAGGCCTGGCGCCGTCATGTTGGCAGTGCGGCGCGCCGTGACCAGTGAAGCCTCGTGAAGCGTTGAGAACGCAGCGCTTCACGCCGGCGCGGTGCCGCCATTCACGACGAATCGCGCCGATTCACTCGCGCTTCACGCCGCCATCGACCAAGCTTCAGGCCGTCACTCACCGTCTGGAGCTTCCGCATGAGCCAACGTCTTCGGGGCAAGGTCGCCCTCATCACTGGCGCCAGTGCCGGCATCGGCCACGCGAGCGCGCTGCTCTTCGCCGCCGAGGGGGCGAAGGTCGTGCTGGGAGCCAGGCGCGCGGCCGAGCTGAAGGAGCTGGCCTGCGAGATCGACGCCCGTGGCGGCTCGGCGCTGTCCCTCGCCGGCGACGTGCGCGATGAGGCCTACGCGAAGGCGCTGGTGGCCCTGGCGGTGAAGCGCTACGGTCGGCTCGACGTGGCGTTCAACAACGCGGGGACGCTCGGCGAGGCGGGCGCATCCACGGCCGTCTCGGCCCAGGGTTTTTCGGACACGCTCGCGGTCAACCTCACCGGCGCCTTCCTCGGTGCCAAGCACCAGATCGCGCAGATGGTCAGGAACGGCGGCGGGTCGGTCATCTTCACCGCCACGATCGTCGGCTACACCGCGGCCTTTCCAGGCGTGGCGGCCTACGCCGCCAGCAAGTCCGGCCTCATCGGCCTCACGCAGGCGCTGGCCGCCGAGTTCGGGCCGGAAGGCGTGCGCGTCAATGCGCTGCTGCCGGGCGCGGTCGACACCGACATGTTCCGCGCGATGAATGCCACCGCCGAATCGCAGGCCTTCATCACCGGGCTGCACGCCCTCAAACGCGTGGGCACGCCGGAAGAACTGGCCCGCTCCGCGCTCTACCTCGCCTCGGACGACTCGTCCTTCGTGTCGGGCACCGCGTCGCTGGTCGACGGCGGGCTGTCCATCACGCGTACCTGAATCCCCAACCGCACCTACCAAGGAGCTTCCATGACCTCTTCCCCCCAACGACTGCTGGGCGCCGCGCTGCTGGCCGCCGCGGCGCTGATGGCCGCGCCGCACGCGTCCGCGCAACCCAAGCCCTATCCCGCCGCCTTCAAGGTGCAGGACATCGCCACCAACGGCACCACGCTGCATGTGCGCGTCGGCGGCAGCGGACCCGCGGTCGTGCTCCTGCACGGCTTCGGCGACACCGGCGACATGTGGACGCCGCTGGCCGTCGAACTGGCCAGGAACCACCGCGTCGTCGTGCCGGACCTGCGCGGCATCGGCCTGTCGGCCAAGCCCGAGGCCGGCTACGAGAAGATGAACCAGGCCAAGGACATCCGCGGCGTGCTGGACCAGCTGGGCATCGACCAGGCGGACGTGGTCGGCCACGACATCGGCGTCATGGTGGCCTATGCCTACGCCGCGAGCTACCCGGCGAAGACGACCCGCCTGGTCGTGATGGATGCGCCGCCGCCGGGCATTCCCCCGTGGGACGAGGTCGTGCGCAATCCCAAGCTGTGGCATTTCGACTTCTACGGCAAGGACGTGTTCCGTCTTCTGCAAGGACGCGAGCGCATCTTCCTGGACCGGTTCTACAACGACTTCGGCGGACAGCCCGAGAAGATCGACGAAGGCACCCGCAACCACTACTCGAAGCTCTACGCGCGCCCCGGTGCGATGAAGGGGGCCTTGTCCCAGTTCCAGGCCTTCCGCCAGGATGCCAAGGACAACCTGGAGGCGATGAAGACCAAGCTCACGATGCCGGTGCTGGCGATCGGCGGGGAGAAGTCGTTCGCGGGGCTGGAGGCCGTGGCGATGCGCAACGCGGCCACCAACGTCACCGAACTGGTCATCCCGCGCGCGGGCCACTGGCTGATGGAAGAGGAGCCCGCCGCCGTCGTCCAGGGCGTCACGGACTTCCTGGCCAAGTAGGCGCTGCCGCGACGACAAGCCGCTCACCGGACTCATCCACCCGTTCCCGAGGAATTTCCATGTCACACCCTTTCCCCATCCGCCTGGCCGTCGTCTATCACAGCGGCTACGGCCACACGGCTCGGCAGGCTCAGGCCGTCGCACGCGGTGCCGACACCGCCGGCGACGTCGAGGTGACGCTGGTGCCTGTCGACGACGTCGAGCAGCACTGGGACCTGTTGGCCCAGGCCGATGCCATCGTCTTCGGCGCGCCGACCTACATGGGCAGCGCGTCGGCGCAGTTCAAGACGTTCATGGACGCGACGTCGCGCACCGTGTTCGCCAAGGGCGGACTGTGGCGCGACAAGGTCGCCGCGGGCTTCACAAACTCGGCTTCGCGCTCGGGCGACAAGCTGGCGACGCTGCAGCAGCTGTCCATCTTCGCTGCGCAGCACGGCATGCACTGGGTCAACCTGGGCCTGCCGCCGGGCCACAACAGCGCCACGTCGACCGAGGACACGCTCAACCGCCACGGCTTCTTCCTCGGTGCGGCCGCCCAGTCCGATGCCGATCAGGGCCCCGACGTGGCGCCGCCGCCGGCCGACCTGTCGACGGCCGAGCACCTGGGCCAGCGCGTGGCCGTCGTGGCCAGGCAGTTGCTGGCCGGCCGCGCGGCCGTGGCCTGATGCAGCCGGGGTCGTCCTTCGGAGGCGCCCCCC
>CAMPJJ010000061.1 GCA_946886855.1 uncultured Roseateles sp.
CGGTGAAAAGAAAGGCAAGCGGCGCCCCACTGGGACGCCGCCGCACACCGGGAGTGGGCCCGGGCCCTCACTCCGATGCGCGATCTCAGCGCTTCTCGATGACCTTGTCGATCAGACCGTAGGTCGCCGACTCGGCCGCGGACATGAAGTAGTCGCGCTCGGTGTCGGCCTGGATCTTTTCCAGGCTTTGTCCGGTGCGCTCGGCCAGGATGCGGTTCAGCTGCTCGCGCGTCTTGAGGATCTCGCGGGCGTGGATCTCGATGTCCGTGGCCTGACCCTGGGCGCCGCCGAGCGGCTGGTGGATCATGATCTTGGAGTTCGGCAGCGCGAAGCGCTTGCCCTTCTCGCCCGCGGCCAGCAGGAAGGCGCCCATCGAGGCGGCCATGCCCATGCACAGCGTGGACACCGATGGCTTGATGAACTGCATCGTGTCGTAGATCGACATGCCGGCCGAGACGCTGCCGCCCGGCGAGTTGATGTACAGCGAGATCTCCTTCTCGGGGTTCTCGCTCTCCAGGAACAGCAACTGCGCGACCACCAGGTTGGCGACGGCATCGTTCACCGGGCCGACCAGGAAGACGATGCGCTCGCGCAGCAGGCGGCTGTAGATGTCGTAGGCGCGCTCGCCGCGGCCCGACTGTTCGATGACGATGGGCACCATGCCCAGGTTGCTGGTTTCAAGCGCGCTCATGAAATCCTCTGATGTGGTTCGAGATCACGACAAACCATTATGTCGTGCGCTCCATCCCCTGACCGTGCGAGGGTGGCCCCTTTCGGGCCGTGGTCCTCGCGACGGTAGCGCCGGGGAAAGAAAAAGGCGCCGGCCTCGCGGCCTGGCGCCTTACTTGGCGATGGGTTTGCGGCGAATCAAGGGCAACGCCGAAAAACCTTGCGCCAGGACCGCGTGTCCGACGATCAGGCCGTGGCCATCAGCTCGTCGAACGGCAGCTGCTTGTCGGTGACCTTGGCCTTGCCCAGGATGAAGTCGGTGACGTTGTTCTCGATCACGACGGCTTCGACCTCGGCCATGCGCTCGCGGTCCGACAGGTACCAGCGCACGACTTCCGCCGGCTTCTCGTAGCTCTGCGAGATCTCTTCGATGTGGGCCTGCAGCTGTTCGGGCTTGGCCTGCAGGTTCTGCGAACGGACCAGCTCGGCCACCACCAGACCCAGGCGCACGCGCTTCTCGGCCTGGTCGTTGAACAGCTCGGCGGGGATCGGGGCCTTGTCGGCGTCCTTGATGCCGCGCTTCTTCAGGTCTTCACGGGCGTTGGCGACCATGCGCTCGGCCTCGCCGGCGATCAGCGACTTGGGCACGTCCAGCTCGGCCTTGTTGACCAGCGCGTCCATCGCGGCGCCCTTGTTCTTGGCCAGCACGCGGAACTTCACTTCGCGCTCGAGGTTCTTCTTGATGTCGGCGCGCAGGGCGTCGACCGTGCCTTCCTTGATGCCCAGCGCCTTGGCGAACGATTCGTTCACGTCGGGCAGGTGCTGGGCCTCGATCTTCTTGACCGTGACCAGGAAGTCGGCTTCCTTGCCGGCGACGTCCTTGCCGTGATAGTCGGCCGGGAACGCGAGCGGGAAGGTCTTCGATTCGCCGGCCTTCATGCCGCGAACGGCCTTCTCGAAGGCTTCGAGCATCTGGCCTTCGCCCAGCAGGAACTGGAAGCCGTCGGCCTTGCCGCCGGCGAAGGGTTCGCCGTCGATCTTGCCTTCGAAGTCGATGGTGACGCGGTCGCCGTCGGCGGCCACGTCCGCCGCGCCGCGCTGGGCGAACGAACGGCGCTGCTTGCGCAGGATCTCGACGGTCTTGTCGATGGCTTCATCGGTCACGTCGGCGGAGACGCGCTCGATCTCGGCGTCGGCCAGATCGGCGATCTTCACTTCCGGGTAGACCTCGAAGGTCGCGTCGAACGCCAGTTCGCCTTCGGCCGCTTCGTCCTTCTGGGCGATGCTGGGCATGCCGGCGACACGCAGCTTGGCCTCATTGGCGGCGGCGCTGAAGGCCTCGCCCAGCTTGTCGTTGACGACTTCGTACTGGACCTGTGCGCCGTAGCGCTGCGCCACGAAGGACATCGGCACCTTGCCCGGACGGAAGCCGTCGGCCTTGACCGTGCGGGCCAGCTTCTTCAGGCGGGATTCGACTTCGGAGTTGATGACAGTGGCCGCCAGCGTGAGCGTGATGCGGCGTTCGAGCTTTTCGAGAGTTTCGACGGTGACAGCCATAGTGGACTCGGAATCAGTTGAGAGGGTGGTGCGCGGGGCCGGACTCGAACCGGCACGCCCGTGAAGGCGTCAGGACCTAAACCTGGTGCGTCTACCAATTTCGCCACCCGCGCCGGGTGAACTGAGGTCGTCGCGTTCGCCGCGCGCTGTCTGCGCGCAGTCTGCGCGACGGCCCCTTGGTAATTCATGACGCGAAGGAAGAGCCCAGGGCCCTGCCCTCCGCGATCCGGAAAACCGGCGATTGTAATCAAGGAATCGACGCTTGCCGACGCCCCCCCGCCCGTCCCGGGCGGGGGAAACCCCTGCGGGCTCCCGGCCTGGTCAGCGGACGGTCAATGCGTGGACGGCGCGATGCCGGCGTCCTTGTCCCGTTCGACACGGAACCAGGCCGCGTACATCGCCGGCAGCGCCAGCAGCGTCAGCACGGTGGCCACGATCAGGCCGCCCATGATGGCCACGGCCATCGGCCCCCAGAACACGCTGCGCGACAGCGGCACCATCGCCAGCACGGCGGCCGCGGCGGTCAGCGCGATCGGGCGCAGACGACGCACGGCGGACTCGACGATCGCCTGCGCCGGCGGCACGCCCCGCGCGCGGTCCTGCTCGATCTGGTCGATCAGGATGACGGAGTTCCGCTGGATCATCCCCATCAGCGCGATGACGCCCAGCAGCGCGACGAAGCCGAACGGACGGTTCAGCAGCAGCAGTGCCGCGGACACGCCGGCGATCCCGAGGAAGCCGGTCAGGAAGGCCAGCATGGCGCGCGAGAAGCTGTGCAGCTGCAGCATCAGCAACGTGAAGGTGATGAACAGCATGATCGGCACGCCGGCCGCGATCGAGCCGGTGCCCTTGCTGCTCTCCTCCACCGCGCCAGCGATCGAGATCGAGTAGCCGGGCGGCATGTCCTTGCGCATCGCGTCGAGCGCGGGCCAGAGCTGGTTCGTCACGGTCGCGCCCTGCAGGCCCTCGATGACGTCGCCCTGCACGGTGATCGCGAACTGGCGGCTCTCGCGATGCATCACGCCAGGCTCCCAGGTGAACTGGGGCTTGGCGATCTGCGTCAGCGGCACCGAGCGGCCCGAGGCCGTCGTCACGTAGGCGTTGGCGAGTTCGGACAGCGTGTCGCGCTCCTGCACCGGCTGGCGCAGGACGATGTCGATCAGCCGGTCGGCTTCCCGGTACTGCGCCACCGTGGTGCCGGTCACGAGGATGCGCGCCGCCTGCGCGATGCTCTGGCTGGTCACGCCCAGCGCGCGGGCCTTGTCCTGGTCGACCTGCAGGCGCAGGACCTTGATGGACTCGTTCCAGTCGTCGTTGACGCCGACCATGTTGGGGTTGGCGCGCATCTGCTCCTTCGCGCGGTCGGCGTAGATCCGCAACTGCGCGGGATCGTCGCCGGCGATGCGGAACTGCACCGGGTACGGCACCGGCGGCCCGTTGGGCAGCAGTTTCACGCGGCCGCGCACCTCGGAGAACTCCTGGGCCAGGATCTGCGGCAGCTTGTGGCGCAGCGTCTCGCGATCGGCCGGCGTCCTGGGCTGGATGATGGCCTGGCTCACGTTGGTGTTGGGCAGGATCTGGTCCAGCGGCAGGTAGAAGCGCGGCACGCCCGAACCCACCCAGGTCGCGATGCTGCCCACCAGCGGCTCCTTGGCCATGCGGGCCTCGAAGCGCCTGGCGATGACGTTGCTCTGCGCGATCGTGGCGCCCTCGGGCAGCCACAGGTCGACGAGGATCTCGGGCCGGCTCGAGTCCGGGAAGAACTGCTGCTGCACCTTGCCCATGCCGGCCAGGCCGAGCACGAACACCAGGATCGTCAGGCCGATCGTCTTCCAGCGGTTGAACACGCACCACGCCACCCAGCGGCGGAACCGGTTGTAGAACGGCGTGTCGAAGACCTCGTGCGCCTCGCCCTCGTGGCCGGCGCGGGTCTTCAGCAGCAGCGCGCCGAGGTAGGGCACGAAGTACACCGACACGAGCCACGAGATCACCAGCGCCGCCGCGGTCACCGCGAAGATGGCATAGGTGTATTCGCCGACGGTGGACTTCGCCAGGCCGATCGGCAGGAAGCCGACGGCGGTGATCAAGGTGCCGGTCAGCATCGGCTTGGCGGTGGCGTCGTAGGCATACGTCGCCGCGTGCATCTTGTCGTAGCCCTCCTCGAGCTTGCGCACCATCATCTCGACGGCAATGATGGCGTCGTCGACGAGCAGGCCGAGCGCGATGATCAGCGACCCCAGCGAGATCTTGTGCAGCCCCACGCCGGCGTAGAACATCACGACGAAGGTGATCGCCAGCACCAGCGGGATCGTGATGCCCACGACCAGGCCCGGCCAGACGTCGATGCGCAGCGGCTTGGTGTGCAGGCCCAGCGCGATGAAGCTCACGCCCAGCACGACGACGACGGCCTCGATCAGCACGTGCACGAACTCACCCACCGAGCTCTTCACGGCTGTGGGCTGGTCCTGGATCTGCGCCAGCGACATGCCGGCCGGCAGTTGCTGCTGCAGTCGCTTGACGCTGGCCTGCAGCGCCTTGCCCAGCGCGATGATGTCGCCGCCCTTGCCCATCGACACACCCAGCGCGACGACCTGCTTGCCGTTGAAGCGGACCATGGTCGTGGCCGGATCGACGTAGCCGCGACGGACCTTGGCGATGTCGCCCAGGCGGATGCTGCTGCCCGCGCCGGTCTGCGCATTGGTGCCGCGGATCGGGAAGTCGCTCAGCGCCTGGACCGAATTGAGCTGGCCCTCGATGCGGATCTGCACGTTGGCGCTGCCCGCGTCCATCGTGCCGGCGCTCTCGACCGCGTTCTGCGCGTTGAGCTGCGACACGACCTGGTTGAAGTCCAGGCCCAGTTCGGCCAGGCGCTTCTGCGAGATCTCGATGAAGAGCTTCTCCGCCTGGACGCCGAACAGGTCGACCTTGGCCACGTCCTGCACGCGCAGCAGCTCGGAACGGACGGCCTCGGCCTGCTGGCGCAGTTCCTCGATCGAGAAACCGCCGTCGGACGACAGCGCGAAGATCGAGCCGTAGACGTCGCCGAATTCATCGTTGAAGAACGGCCCCAGCACGCCCTGCGGCAGCGTGGCCCGCAGGTCGCCGATCTTCTTGCGGACCGTGTACCAGAGCTGCGGCACCTCGCCCGGCGCGGTGTTGTCCTTCACCTGGAAGATGGTGAGGGACTCCCCCGGCTTGGTGTAGCTGCGGATCTTGTCGGCGTGCGGCACCTCCTGCAGGGTGCGCTCGATCTTGTCGGTGACCTGCTCGGCCATCTGCTGCGGTGTCGCGCCGGGCCAGTAGGCCTGCACGACCATCGCGCGGAAGGTGAACGGCGGGTCTTCGTCCTGGCCCAGCTGGAAGTAGGCGGCGAAGCCCAGCACCATCAGCACCACCATCAGGTAGCGCGTCAGCGGGGCATGCTCCAGCGCCCAGCGCGAGAGGTTGAAACCGGCGCGGCTCGGGTTGCTCATTCAGGGCTCCCGAGGCTCAGCGCGAAGCGGTCGCCGGAGCGGGCGCGGGCGCGGCGCCTTCCGTCGGCGTTCCGGGCGGGACGAAGCGCCTGACCTTCTGCCCCGGCGTGAGCACGTGACCGCCGGCGGTCACGACTTCCATGCCGGGCGACAGGCCTTGCACGACCAGTTCGTTGCCTTCGGCGCCGACGACGGTCACCGCCTTCGGACTCACCGTCATCGTCTTGGGATCGAGCAGCAGCACGGCGCTCTTGCCCTGCGATTCCATCACCGCGCTCAGCGGCAGCTTGATCGCGTTGTCCGACGGCGTGCCCGTCAGCACGACCGTCGCGGTCTGCCCGAGGTGCACGTTCTGGTTGTTCAGCTCAGCCTTGACCAGGAAGGTCCGCGTCACCGGGTCGGCGGCAGCGGCGAGTTCGCGCAGCTTGATCGGCTGCGCGTCGGCCTTGGTGTCGGTCCAGAGGCGGACCTTCATGCCGTCCGGCCGCGCCGCGGCGGCGCGCACCAGCGCGATCTGGTCTTCGGACACGGAGAACACGATGTCCCGCGGCCCGTCGTTGGCCACGCGCACCACCGGCGTGCCAGCGGCCACGACCATGCCGGGCTCCGCGTCGATGCCGGTCACGACACCGGCGGCGTCGGCGACCAGGCTCGAATACTGCGCCTGGTTGCGCTGCACGTCGGACTGCGCGCGCGCGGATTCGAACTGCGCCTGCGCGGCCTTGAACGCGGCGTCGCGGCGGTCCAGCTCGGCGGCGCTGATGAACCCCTGCTTGTGGAGATCGATGTAGCGCTTGTAGTCCGCGCCCAGCTGGTCGCGATTGACACGCGCCGCCAGCACGTTGGCCTTGGCGGCCTCCTGCGCGAGCACCAGATCCGAACTGTCGATCCGAGCCAGCACCTGACCCGGCTTGACCACCGAGCCGAGGTCCACCTTGCGCTCCAGGATCTTGCCGGGGACGCGGAAGGACAGCCGGGACTCCAGGCGAGCCCGCACTTCAGCGGCGAACTCGCGTTGCAGGCCGGCCGATTGCGGCGTCAGCACCAGGGTGCGCACATAGCGCTCCGGCTCGGGCGGCGGCGCCTGCTTGCCGCAGGCGGCCAGCACCACCACGGCGGCCAAGGCGGCAGCCGCCTGGAGCCACTTCGACACGCGCCCCCTGGAACCGGCGAAGGCAGGTTCGGACACGGCGCCGGACACGCCGGCGGGCAGGGACACTAGAGACCGTTGGGGCATGAACACCTCGACAAAGCCACGACGCCCGACCGGGGGCATCGGAGTAACTGACTGACCGGTCAGTAATGTATTCAGCGTGTCCGAACGTGTCAAACCGACGGCGTACGGTTCACTGGGGTACTGCTCGTGGTTTGCGGAGATTGACGCCCGTCGACAAACCGCGGGGGTTCGGGACATCAGGTTGACGCAAACGGCATCGCTCGCTCAGCGGAGAATGCCGCCCGTGAGCATAGAGCACTACGAAAACTTTCCTGTCGCCTCCTGGCTGAGCCCGCCGGCGCTGCGTCCCGCGATCATGGCGATCTACCGGTTCGCGCGGACCGCCGACGACCTCGCCGACGAAGGCGACGCCGCGCCCGCGCAGCGCTTGCGCGCGCTGGCGGAGTTCCGCGCCGACCTGCGCGCCGTCGCGGCGGGCCGGCCCCCCTCTCCGCGCTGGGCGACGCGCGTGTTCACGCCGCTGGGACGCACCCTGGTCGAGTACCGCCTGCCCGTGCCGCTGCTGGAAGATCTCCTCGATGCCTTCGAGCAGGACCTCGTGAAGACCGATTACGCGACCCGCGTCGAGCTGCTGGATTACTGCCGCCGTTCGGCCAACCCCGTCGGGCGCCTGCTGCTGCACCTGTACGGCATCAGCGACGCCGAGTCGCTGCGGCGCTCGGACGCGATCTGCTCGGCGCTGCAACTGATCAACTTCTGGCAGGACTTCACCGTCGACGGCCCACGCGGCAGGATCTACGCGCCGCTGGAGGACCGCCGGCGTCACGGCGTCGGGGGACAGGACCTGCTGTCGCTGCGCGACAGTCCGGACGCCCGCGCGCTGATCGCGGAACTCTGCGGCTGGGCCCGCGACTTGATGGGCGAAGGGGCGCCGCTGGCCCGCCGGATCCCGGGCCGGGCCGGTTGGGAGCTGCGCTTGGTGGTACAAGGCGGCCTCCGTATCCTCGACAAGCTGGCATCGAACCGTTTCGACGCCCTGCTGAGACGGCCCACGATCGGCGCGTCCGACGCGCCGCTCCTGCTGTGGCGCGCCCTGACGATGCCGGCAGACCGGACGAACCCACGCCGCGAAGGGACGGCGCGATGAGCACCAACACTGACAAGACCGCCGACAAGGCCTCCGACAAGACGACTGCCGCCGGCGCCTCCACGCCCGAGCAGTACGTCCAGCAGAAAGCCGCCGCGAGCGGCTCGAGCTTCTATTACGCCTTCCTCTTCCTGCCGCCGCCGCGTCGTGCGGCGATCACGGCCTTCTATGCGTTCTGCAGAGAGGTCGACGACGTCGTCGACGAGGTGTCCGATCCGGGCGTCGCCGCGACCAAGCTGGCCTGGTGGCGCAAGGAGGCGATGAGCGCCTTCAACGGCCAGCCCTCGCATCCCGCGATGAAGGCGCTGATGCCGCACGTGAAGGACTACGACATCCGCGTCGAGCACCTGCTGGCCGTCATCGACGGCTGCCAGATGGATCTGGAACAGACGCGCTACCTCGACTACCCCGGCTTGCAGCGCTACTGCCATCTGGTGGCGGGCGTGGTGGGCGAGGTGGCGTCGGGCATCTTCGGCCGCACGGATCCGCAGACCGTCGCCTACGCGCACAAGCTGGGTCAGGCGATGCAGCTCACCAACATCATCCGCGACGTCGGCGACGACGCGCGACGCGGCCGCATCTACCTGCCGGTGAGCGAGTTGCAGCAGTTCGACGTGAAGGCGCACGAGATCCTCAAGCGCGACGCTCCCTGGGGCTACAGCGACCGCTTCACC
The DNA here is from genome assembly GCA_946886855.1 of uncultured Roseateles sp. The sequence goes on from CAMPJJ010000061.1 coordinate 8,698, forward strand.
GCGCTGATGAAGTTCCAGGCGGAGCGCGCGCACGCGCTGTACGACGAGGCGGTGGCCCTGCTGTCCGACACCGATCGCAAGGCGCAGAAGCCCGGTCTCATGATGGCGAACATCTATCGCACGCTGCTGCGCGAGATCGAGGCGGAGAACTTCCAGGTCCTGCACCAGCGCATCGCGTTGACGCCGCTGCGCAAGCTGTGGATCGCGATGAAGACGAACTGGCGCGGGCGCTGACGTGACGCGCTTGGCCGTCATCGGCGGCGGCTGGGCGGGGCTCGCCGCGGCCGTCGAAGCCGTGTCGCTGGGCGCCGCGGTCACGCTGTTCGAGATGGCGCCGTCGCTTGGCGGACGCGCGCGCAGCCTGGAAGGCCTCGAGCCGGCGCTCGACAACGGCCAGCACATCCTGATCGGCGCCTACACGGACACGCTCGCGCTGATGCGGCGCGTCGGTGGCGATCCGGCTGCCGACCTGCTCCGCATGCCGCTGCGGCTGCGTTATCCCGATCGCGAGACCTTGCGACTGCCGTCGGGGCCACCCACCCTCGCCTTCCTGCGAGGCGTGCTGGGCTGCTCGGCCTGGTCCTGGCAGGACCGGCTGCGATTCCTGGCGGCGAGCAGCCTGTGGACGATGCGCGGTTTCCGCTGCGATCCGGCGCTGACGGTCGCCCAGCTCTGTGCGCGGCTCCCCCGCGCGGTGCGCGACGATCTGATCGATCCGCTGTGCGTCGCGGCGCTCAACACGCCGTCCGCCCAGGCCAGCGCGCAAGTCTTCCTGCGGGTGCTCAAGGACGCCCTGTTCAACGGCCCAGGCAGCGCGGATCTGCTGCTGCCCCGGCGAGGACTGAGCGCGCTGCTGCCGGCGCCCGCGCGCACCTGGCTGCTGTCGCGGGGCACGGAGATCCGCACGCAGCGCGTCCAGCGCCTCGACGCAGCGGGGCGGCGGTGGACCGTCGATGGCGAAGCGTTCGACGCCGTCATCGTGGCGTGCACCTCCGTCGAGGCCGCCCGCCTCACCCGGGATCTGGCGCCCCACTGGAGCGCCACGGCCAACGCGTTCGAGTTCCAGCCGATCGTCACCGTCTACCTGGACAGCGCAGGCTCGTCGCTGCCGGCACCGATGGTGGCGCTGCGCGAATCGGCGACGGAACCGGCGCAGTTCGCGTTCGACCTCGGCCAACTTGGTCAGCATCCGGGACTGTTCAGCCTCGTGGTCAGCGGTGCCGCGCCGTGGGTGGCACAAGGGCTGGCGGCCACCGGCGCTGCAGCGTTGGCGCAGGCGCGCGCGCATTTCCAGTGGGTGACGCCGCCGAAGATCGTCCGCGTGCTCAGCGAGAAGCGCGCGACCTTCGCCTGCACGCCCGATCTGATCCGGCCTGACGCCGCGATCGCGCCGGGGATCTGGGCCGCCGGCGACTACCTGGCGGGCCCCTACCCGGCCACCCTCGAGGGCGCGGTTCGCAGCGGCCTGTCGGCGAGCCGTTCCGCAATGCGGCACTCCGTCGTCAAAACGTCCGTCTGACGCCCCTCGTCGCCCGGTCCGCGCACCGCTGATGGGCAAATACGACGGATCGCGCGCGGTAGATGCGCCTCTCGGTTTCGCCATGCAAAACCCGTGAGAAATCCATCACAATCGTCCGCATGAAGTCCAAGGAGCTCCAGTCCCCCGCCATCCAGGTCCTCGAGCGCACGTTCGCGCTGCTGGACGTTCTGGCCCAGCATCAGGACCCCGTGTCGCTGAAGCTGATCGCCGAGACCACCGGCCTGCATCCATCGACCGCCCACCGCATCCTCAACGACCTGACCCTGGGACGTTTCGTGGACCGTCCGGAGGCTGGCAGCTATCGGCTGGGCATGCGGCTGCTGGAACTGGGCAACCTGGTGAAGGCTCGACTGGACGTGCGCGAAGCCGCGATCGGCCCGATGCGGGAGCTTCACAAGCTGACCCACCAGCCGGTCAACCTGTCGGTCCGGCAGGGCGACGAGATCGTCTACATCGAGCGCACCTACTCCGAGCGCAGCGGCATGCAGGTCGTGCGCGCAGTCGGTGGCCGCGCGCCGCTGCACCTGACGTCGGTCGGCAAGCTTTTCCTGGCCAGCGACGATCCTCAGCGCGTGCGCGCGTATGCGACGCGGACCGGCCTGTCCGGTCACACGCGCAACAGCTTGACCGAGATCAACCTGCTCGAACGCGAGATGGCGCTGGTCCGTCAACGCGGCGTCGCCCGCGACGACGAGGAGCTCGAACTGGGCGTGCGCTGCATGGCCGCCGGCATCTACGACGACCAGGGCAAGCTGGTGGCGGGACTGTCGATCTCGGCGCCCGCGGACCGATTGGAAGAAGGCTGGCTGCCTCGCCTGAAGGAGACGGCGACGCGGATCTCGGCCTCGCTCGGTTTCCGGGGCTGAGACGGCTCGGAAGATGGCTCGGAAGACGGATGGAAAACGACGAAGCGGGCTCAAGGCCCGCTTCTTTCATTCCGGCGCTACCGACGCCTACTTGGCCGAGAGCACCGGAGTCAGCGACGTCGCGCCGACGGTCGCCGGAGTCGCCACGGCCGCCAACGGCGACGCAGCGCCGGTCAGCCACTTGCGCACGCGTTCGGCATCGCCGATGCGCGAGTACTTCCCGGCGGAATCCAGGAACACCATGATCAGCTTGCGGCCGGCGAGCTGCGCCTGCATGACCAGGCACTGACCGGCCTCGTTGATGAAACCGGTCTTCTGCAGGCCGATGTCCCAGTCGCCCTTGCGGACCAGGCCGTTGGTCGTGCCGAAGCGGACCTGCTTGCGGCCCAGCGCCACGGTGTATTCGGACGAGGTCGACAGCTCGCGCATCAGCGGGAACGAGTGCGCCACCTTCACCAGTTTGGCGAGGTCGGCGGCGCTCGATTGGTTGCGGCTGGACAGGCCGGTCGGCTCGACGTAATGGGTATCCATCATGCCCAGCATCTGGGCCTTGGCGTTCATCGCCGCGACGAAGGTTTCCAGCCCGCCGGGATAGTTCCGACCGAGCGCATGCGCCGCGCGGTTCTCCGAGGACATCAGCGCCAGGTGCAGGAGTTCACCGCGCGTCAGCGTCGTGCCGACGGCCAGGCGGGAGCCGGTGAACTTCTCGGTGTCCTTGTCCTCGTCGGTGATCTCGATCTTGTCATCGAGCGACTGGTTCGCCTCCACGACGAGCAGCGCGGTCATCAGCTTGGTGATGGACGCGATCGGCAGGACCGCCGACGGATTCTTCGAGAACAGGACCTCGTTGGTGTCCTGGTCGACGACGTAGGCGACGCTGGATTTCAGGTCGAGGGGATCTTCGGTGTCGTGCAGGCCGTACATCGTCCCGAAGGACGGTTTGGACGGGACGACTTCCCGGATCGGGGCTGCCGCACGGGCCGCCACCTTGCGCGGAGAGCGCGGGGCCGGCTTGGCCTGCCGCACGCTCTTCACCTTGGCTTTGGAGGACGACGAGGTGGCCGCCTGCGCCGATTGGATCGGCGCGAGACTGGCGGTCAAGCCCGTCAGCAACATGACGCCGCTGAGCGCGGCACCAGACAGCAATGTCGCAATGGTCTTCAATCCAGTCCCCAGGTCAGTGGGAGCGAGTGTAGGGGATCGCTGAAAGACCGGCAAGATCAATGACTTAACGCAGGCTCTTAAAGTGCCTGAATCCGTGCCATCCGACGCGGCCGAGGGCTCCGCGTTCGTTGTCCTGTCAACCTTGGGCGGCGACCCGCTCCGTCTTGCTCTGCAACTTGTTGAGAGCGCTCAAATATGCTTTCGCCGAGGCGACCACGATATCGGGATCTGCCCCCACGCCGTTCACCACGCGACCCGCATGTTGCAGTCGCACCGTGACTTCGCCCTGCGATTCTGTGCTGCCGCTGGTGATTGCGCTGACCGAATACAGCAGCATTTCCGCCCCACTTTGGACCTTGCTCTCTATCGCCTTGAGCACCGCGTCCACCGGACCGTTGCCGTCGCTCTCGGTGCGATGCTCGGTATCCCCCTCGGCGAAGACCACCTCCGCCTGGGGCCGCTCGCCGGTTTCCGAGCGCTGCGCCAGCGCCACCAGCCGGAAGTGCTCCTGGACCTGGGTGACCGACTCGTCCATCACCAGCGCGATGATGTCCTCGTCGAAGATCTCGGACTTGCGGTCGGCCAGGTCCTTGAAACGGACGAAGGCGGCATTGATCTCGGCCTCCGACTCCAGCACGACGCCCAACTCCTGCAGCCGCTGCTTGAACGCATTGCGCCCCGAGAGCTTGCCCAGCACGATCTTGTTGGCGCTCCAGCCGACGTCCTCGGCGCGCATGATCTCGTAGGTGTCGCGGGCCTTCAGCACGCCGTCCTGGTGGATGCCGGACGCATGGGCGAAGGCATTGGCGCCCACCACGGCCTTGTTCGGCTGGATCACGAAACCGGTCGTCTGCGACACCAGTTTCGAGGCCGGGACGATCTGGGACGGATCCACCCGCACGTCCAGCCCGAAATAGTCCCGGCGCGTCTTGACCGCCATCACGACTTCTTCGAGCGAACAGTTGCCCGCCCGTTCACCCAGGCCGTTGATGGTGCACTCGACCTGTCGGGCGCCGCCGATCTTCACGCCGGCCAGCGAGTTCGCCACCGCCATGCCCAGATCGTTGTGGCAGTGGACGCTCCAGATCGCCTGGTCCGAGTTCGGCACCCGCTCGCGCAGCGTCTTGATGAACTGGCCGTAGAGCTCCGGGATTGCATAGCCGACGGTGTCGGGGATATTGATGGTGCGTGCGCCCTCGCGGATCACCGCCTCGACGACACGGGCGAGGAACTCCGGATCGGAGCGGTAGCCGTCCTCGGGCGAGAACTCGATGTCGTCGGTCAGCGTGCGGGCGAAGCGCACCGCCTGGGTCGCCTGTTCCAGCACCTGCTCGCGGGTCATGCGCAGCTTCTTCTCCATGTGGAGCTCGCTGGTCGCAATGAAGGTATGGATGCGGGCGCGGGCCGCGCCCTTGAGCGCCTCGGCGGCGCGGGCGATGTCGCGGTCGTTCGCGCGGGCCAGCGAGCAGATGATGCTGTCGCGGATCGCGTCGGCGATCGCCTTCACCGCGTCGAAGTCGCCCTGGCTGGCCGCCGCGAACCCCGCCTCGATCACATCCACCTTCAGTCGCTCCAGCTGCCGCGCAATGCGCAGCTTCTCGTCCTTGGTCATGGACGCGCCCGGCGATTGCTCGCCGTCGCGCAGCGTGGTGTCGAAGATGATCAGGTGGTCGGACATGTCGGGGCTTCCTTGCGGTGGCGGGCCGCGGGCCGGCTCGGCCCGATCGGCGAGTTTAGGCGGCGCCAGGGCGACACCCACGCGGCACAGGGGCCGCGCGGGATCTCACACGGCAACGCGGTCGGCCAGCTTCAGTACACCACGCTGCGACGCGCGGCGCAGGCCGGAGACGATCGCCTTCAGCGACGCCGACGCGATGTTGCCGTCCATGCCGACGCCGAACAGCGTCGCTTCGCCCACGCGGAGCTCCAGGTAGGCCACGGCCTGCGCGTCGGCGCCGCTGCCCATCGCGTGCTCGTGGTAGTCCAGCACCCGCACCTGGGTCTTCAGCAGCTTGTTCAGGCCCTCGACGAACGCGTCGATCGGTCCCTTGCCCTGGCCGTCGATCTTGACCATGCGCACGCACAGGTCGGCCTGCGCCTGGACGCGGGTCTGGCCGTCTTCCGCCGTGTCGATCTGCGGGTGCAGCGAGGGCGCCTGCTTCACGCCGTACTCACGGTCGAAGATCCGCCACAGATCGGCCGCGCCGAGCTCCTTGCCGTTCGTGTCCATCACGCCCTGGACGATCTGGCTGAACTCGATCTGGAGGCGGCGCGGGAGTTCGATGCCGTACTCGGCCTCGAGCAGGTAGGAGATGCCGCCCTTGCCCGACTGGCTGTTGACGCGGATCACCGCCTCATAGCTGCGACCCAGGTCCTTCGGGTCGATCGGCAGGTACGGGATCTCCCAGACATCGCCGTCCTTGCGGGCGGCAAAGGCCTTCTTGATGGCGTCCTGGTGCGAGCCGGAGAACGAGGTGTAGACCAGTTCGCCGACATACGGATGGCGCGGATGCACCGGCAACTGGTTGCAGTGCTCGACGCAGCGGCGGATCTCGTCGATGTCGGAGAAATCCAGTCCCGGATGCACGCCCTGCGTGTACAGGTTGAGCGCGACGTTCACCAGGTCCAGGTTGCCGGTGCGCTCGCCGTTGCCGAAGAGGCAGCCTTCGAGGCGGTCGGCACCGGCCATGATCGACAGCTCGGCGGCGGCCGTGCCAGTGCCGCGATCGTTGTGCGGATGGACCGACAGCACGATGCAGTCGCGGCGTTCGACGTTGCGCCCCATCCATTCGATCATGTCGGCGAACAGGTTCGGCGTGGAATGCTCGACCGTCGACGGCAGGTTGATGATGATCTTGCGCTCCGGGGTCGCCCCCCAGGCCTCGGTCACCGCGTCGACGACGCGCTTGGAGAAGTTCAACTCGGCGCTGGAGAACATCTCCGGCGAATACTCGAAGCGGAAGTCCGTCTCCGGCTGCTTGTCGGCGAACTCGCGGATCATCCGCGTGTGGGTGACGGCCAGATCGACGATCTCGTCCTCGCTCATGCCCAGCACGACGCGGCACATCACCGGCGCGACGGCGTTGTACAGGTGGACCACGGCGCGCTTGGCACCGACGAGCGACTCAAACGTGCGTTCGATCAGCGGCTGGCGCGCCTGCGTCAGCACCTGGATCGTCACGTCGTCGGGGATGTGCCCCTGCTCGATCAGCAGCCGCACGAAGTCGAAATCGGTCTGCGACGCAGACGGGAAACCGACCTCGATCTCCTTGAAGCCGATCTTCACCAGCATCTGGAACATGCGCAGCTTGCGCTCGGGGTCCATCGGCTCGATCAGCGCCTGGTTGCCGTCACGCAGGTCGGTGCTCAGCCACAGCGGCGCCTTCGTGATCTGCACGTCGGGCCAGCGGCGGTCCGGAAGGGCGATGGGGGCGAAGGCGCGGTACTTGGTCTGCGGTTGCTTGAGCATGAGAGCGTTCCTGTGGGTTCAGGGGCGCAACTCGCAGACTCTCCAGAAACAGGAACGGCCCGTTGCGAGTTGCATTCGGGCCGTTGATCTGGGATGAGCGTCTGGATGGACGGACGTGCGCGATCTAGCGAACCCGAGGGTCACCTGGTAGTAGCAGCGCAATTCGGGCCGGGGACGTCATAGCGGTTGAATATAGAGGCGCGGCGCGTGCAGCGTCAACGTCAGTGGGCGAATGGCCGCGCCGCGAGCATTCGCTATCGGTGAAGGCCCGCTTCATCGGGCTCGTCGGTGGACATCGCGATCACGCTGGCCGGCTTGCCTTTGGCGCGCCGCACCGCGTAGACGACGTAACCCGAGATGCCGTAGGCGCAGAAGACGCCGAACAACACCCGCGGCGGATCGATGTTGATCGCCGCGATGGCCAGCATGATCACGACCAGCACGATGAACGGCACCGATCGCTTGAAGGTGATGTCCTTGAAGCTGTAGAACGGGGCGTTGGTCACCATCGTCAGGCCGGCATAGAGCGTGAAGCCGAAGGCCAGCCACGCCAGCGTCGGATCGCGATGGATGTCCTTGTAGCCGGAGCTGTCGAGCGCCCAGATCAGGCTCATCACCAGCGCCGCGGCGGCCGGGCTGGGGACGCCCTGGAAGAAGCGCCGGTCCACCACCGCGATATTCGTGTTGAAACGGGCCAGACGCAGCGCGGCGCCGGCGATGTAGACGAAGGCCGCGAACCAGCCCCACTTGCCCAGCCCCTGCAGCGCCCAGGAATACATGATCAGCGCGGGTGCCGCGCCGAACGAGACCATGTCGGACAGCGAGTCCATCTGTTCGCCGAAGGTGCTCTGCGTGTTGGTCATGCGGGCGACGCGGCCGTCCAGGCTGTCGAGCACCATCGCGGCGAAGATGCCGTAGACCGACTGCTCGAAGCGGCCGCCGATGCCCATCACGATCGCGTAGAAGCCGCTGAACAGCGCCGCCAGCGTGAACAGGTTGGGCAGCAGGTAGATGCCCTTGTGGCGCGGGCGCTGCGGGGCGTCGAGGGCGTCCGCCTCGTCCTCGTCGAGCAGGTCCACGCTCTTGTTTTCGGTCGAATTCATGGGGCGCGAGGATAACTCACTGCATCAATGGAAAAGGCCGCGCGGTGCGACCCGCGCGGCCTTCTGGACTGATCTGACGCGATCTGCGTGGATCAGTTCTTGGACTTGTCGACCAGCTTGTTGGCCTTGATCCACGGCATCATCGCGCGCAGCTGCTCGCCGACCTGCTCGATCGGGTGCTCGGCGGTCAGGCGGCGGCGGCTGATCAGCGTCGGGGCGCCGGCCTTGTTCTCCAGGATGAAGGACTTGGCGTACTCGCCGGTCTGGATGTCCTTCAGGCACTGGCGCATCGCGTCCTTGGTCGCGGCGGTCACCACGCGCGGGCCGGTCACGTACTCGCCGTACTCCGCATTGTTGGAGATCGAGTAGTTCATGTTGGCGATGCCGCCTTCATAGATCAGGTCGACGATCAGCTTGAGTTCGTGCAGGCACTCGAAGTAGGCCATTTCCGGCGCATAACCGGCTTCGGTCAGCGTCTCGAAGCCTGCCTTGATCAGCTCGACGGCGCCGCCGCAGAGCACGGCCTGCTCGCCGAACAGGTCGGTCTCGGTCTCTTCGCGGAACGAGGTCTGGATGATGCCGGCCTTGCCGCCGCCGTTCGCGGCCGCGTAGCTCAGGGCCAGGTCCCGCGCCTTGCCGGTCTTGTCGGCGTAGACGGCGATCAGGTGCGGCACCCCACCGCCCTGCTTGTAGGTGTTGCGCACCGTGTGGCCCGGGGCCTTCGGGGCGACCATCCACACGTCCAGGTCTTCGCGCGGCTGCACCTGACCGTAGTGGACGTTGAAGCCGTGGGCGAAGGCCAGCGAAGCGCCCTGCTTGATGTTGGGCTCGACTTCCTTCTTGTAGACGTCGGCGATCTGCTCGTCGGGCAGCAGGATCATGACCACGTCGGCGGCCTTCACCGCGTCGGCGATCTCGGCGACCTTCAGGCCGGCGCCCTCGGCCTTGGCCCAGGACGCACCGCCGCGGCGCAGACCCACGGTGACCTTCACGCCGCTCTCGTTCAGGTTCTGGGCATGGGCGTGGCCTTGTGAGCCGTAGCCGATGATGGTGACGTTCTTGCCCTTGATCAGGCTGAGGTCGGCGTCCTTGTCGTAATACACGTTCATGGTGGTCTCTCCGGGGAAAACAGGTCGGGGGTTGTTCAGTGAAGGATGCGCTCAGACGCGCAGGATGCGTTCGCCGCGGCCGATGCCGCTGGTGCCGGTGCGCACGGTCTCGAGGATCGCGCTGCGGTCGATCGCGTCGATGAAGGCATCGAGCTTGCTGGCGTCGCCGGTCAGCTCGATGGTGTAGGTCTTCTCGGTGACGTCGATGACGTGGCCGCGGAAGATGTCGGCGGTGCGCTTGAGCTCCTCGCGCTCCTTGCCGACGGCGCGCACCTTGATCAGCATGAGTTCGCGCTCGATGTAGCGGCCCTCGGTCAGGTCGACGACCTTGACCACCTCGATCAGGCGGTTCAGGTGCTTGGTGATCTGCTCGATCACGTCGTCGCTGCCGCTGGTGACCACGGTCATCCGGGACAGCGACGGGTCTTCCGTCGGTGCGACGGTCAGGCTCTCGATGTTGTAGCCCCGGGCGGAGAAGAGCGCCACGACGCGCGACAGCGCGCCCGGCTCGTTCTCGATGAGCAAAGCAATGATGTGTTTCATGGAATCTCGTCCTTCGCGCTCTTCAGACCGCCGGCGGTAACCGGTCGGCCCTTGGCCACGCTCTTCGATCTAGGAATCAGGCCGGTTCGCCCTGAGCAGTTCGGACCATCCGCCGCCGGTCGCGACGCGCGCGGTAACGTGCGTCACGCCGGACGGCTTCAAGCCGTCACCCGTCTCAGAGGTCCTCGGACCCCAGCAGCATCTCGGAGATGCCCTTTCCAGCCTGCACCATCGGCCAGACGTTCTCGGTCGGATCCGTTCGCACATCGATGAAGACGGTGCGGTCTTTCAAGCGCATCGCCTCCCGCAACGCGGGCTCCACGTCCGAGGGCTTCTCCACCAGCAGGCCGACATGCCCGTAGGCCTCGGCCAGCTTGACGAAGTCCGGCAGCGCATCCATGTAGCTGTGTGAGTAGCGCTTGCCGTAGTCCAGCTCCTGCCACTGCCGCACCATGCCCAGGTAGCGGTTGTTCAGCGAGACCACCTTCACAGGCGTCTTGTACTGCTGACAGGTGGACAGCTCCTGGATGTTCATCTGGATGCTGCCTTCGCCGGTGATGCAGAACACCTCCGACTCCGGCTTCGCGAGCTTGATGCCCATCGCATACGGCAGGCCCACACCCATCGTGCCGAGGCCGCCGGAATTGATCCAGCGACGCGGCTCGTTGAATCGCAGGAACTGCGCCGCCCACATCTGGTGCTGACCGACGTCCGACGTGAAGTAGGCGTCGCGGTCGCGGGTCAGGTTCCACAGCGTCTCGAGGACGTACTGCGGCTTGATGACCTCGTTGGACTGCTTGTAGGCCAGGCAGTCGCGCTTGCGCCAGTCGTTGATCTGGCTCCACCACGCGTTGATCGCGCCGGCGTCAGGTCTTGCCTGCGCTTCCCTGATCTGCGCGATGAGTTCCTGCAGCACGTCCTTGACGTCGCCGACGATCGGGATGTCCACGCGCACGCGCTTGGAGATCGAGGACGGGTCGATGTCGACATGGATGATCTTGCGATCGACCGACGAGAAGTGCTTCGGATTGCCGATCACGCGGTCGTCGAAGCGCGCGCCGACGGCCAGCAGCACGTCGCAGTGCTGCATCGTCATGTTGGCTTCGTAGGTCCCGTGCATGCCGAGCATGCCCAGGAAGCGCGGATCGCTGCCCGGCATCGCGCCCAGGCCCATCAGCGTGTTCGTGCAGGGGTAGCCGAGGAGCTCGACCAGTTGACGCAGTTCCGCCGTGGCCTCGCCCAGGATCACGCCGCCGCCGGTGTAGATGTAGGGCCGCTTGGCCCCCATCAGCAGCTGGACCGCCTTGCGGATCTGACCGCTGTGGCCCTTCTTCACCGGGTTGTAGGAACGCATCTCGACGCGCTCCGGGTAATGGAACGCGGTGCGATTGAGCGAGACGTCCTTCGGGATGTCCACCACGACCGGGCCAGGACGGCCGGTGCGCGCGATGTGGAACGCCTTCTTCAGCGTCATCGCGAGGTCGCGCACGTCCTTGACCAGGAAGTTGTGCTTGACGATCGGACGCGTGATGCCGACGGTGTCGCATTCCTGGAAGGCGTCGAGGCCGATGGCGGGCGTCGGGACCTGACCGGTGATGATCACCATCGGGATCGAGTCCATGTACGCCGTCGCGATGCCGGTGATCGCGTTCGTGACGCCGGGCCCGGAGGTCACCAGCGCGACGCCGACTTCGCCGCTCGCCCGGGCGTAGCCGTCGGCGGCATGCACGGCGGCCTGCTCATGACGGACCAGCACGTGCTGGATGGCGTCCTGCTTGTAGAGCGCGTCGTAGATGTAGAGGACGGCGCCGCCTGGATAGCCCCAGAGGAACTTCACGCCTTCGGCCTGAAGACTCTGAACCAGGATTTCGGAGCCATTCAGTTCCTGACCGGAACTGACGGAATGGGGGTGCGGTTGTGAGCGAGCTTCCGTGATCGCTGCACGTTTGATGTCCGCGGCAGACATGTCCATATGTCGAACCTCTGAGTTTTTTCTCTGACGAAAAACCATCGGTGCTTCTCCTCGCGCTCTTGTGAAGCGGACTTGAAACGTCGCGTCAAAAACAGGGGCGCCCCGGTTGGGCGGCCTACTTGAGACAGAAAATGCGGTGTGCGAGTCGCCGATTATGCACGCAAACCCGCAGACGCCCGGAACCGATGGCGGTTTGTGGCGCTGATGCGATAATCCGCGCCGTTTTGCCCGCTCGACCGCCCCAGACTCGACCCAGACCCGCCCTTTGACGGCGCCAGCCCTTGGCCACAGACAAAGAACTCAACGACTTTCTCAAGACCGCCGATCGTCGCGCCTTCAAGCGCACGGTCTACATGGTTCGAGACGAGGACGCCGCGCTGGACATCGTCCAGGACGCCATGATCCGGTTGGCCGAGAAGTATTTCGACCGTCCGGCGGCGGAGCTGCCGCTGCTGTTCCAGCGCATCCTGTCCAACGCGACGATGGACTGGTTCCGGCGGCAGAAGGTGCGCAACGCGCTGTTCAGCAACCTGTCGGACTTCGAGGGCGCCGATCCCGGCGACGACTTCGACCTGCTGGAATCGCTGGAGACGCGGGAAGGATCGATGGGCGCACTGTCCGCCGCGGACGAGGTGTCGCGCGTTCAGGTGCTGGCCGCGATCGAACAGGAAGTTGCAGCTTTGCCAGCACGTCAACGGGAAGCCTTCCTGCTGCGTTACTGGGAGGAACTCGACGTCGCCGAAACGGCAGCGGTCATGGGTTGCTCGGAGGGCAGCGTGAAGACACACTGCTCCCGCGCCGTGCATGCGCTGGCCAAAACGCTGAAAGCCAAGGGAATCTCGCTATGAAGAACAACATGCCAGGAACGTCGCTGCCGCTGGAAGCGGACGCGCGCGTGACCCGTTTCGGCCTTCGGGTGGCCGCGGGACTGACCGAGCAGAGCGAGACCCTGTCCGGCGATATCCAGGAGCGGCTGCGCTTCGCCCGTGAGCAGGCGCTCGCCAAGGCGATGGCGGCACGTGCCGCGGCGCCCGCGCAGACCGCTTCCGACGCCCGCCAGGTGGGCGGCGGCACGCTGGCCCTGGGCGGCGGCGAGAAGACGCCGCGCTGGAGAAAGGCCGCGACGCTGCTGCCGCTGGCCCTGCTGCTGGGCGGCCTGCTGCTGATCCAGCACAGCCAGTGGTACGAGCAGATCCGCAGCGCCGCCGAGCTCGACACCGAAATGCTCTCCAAGCCGCTGCCGCCGGCGGCGTACAGCGATCCGGGCTTCCGCGAGTACCTGAACGAGAACCAGACCGACCCGAACAACCCGAACGCCTCGCCCGACGGCGAGAAATCCGACGAAGCCAAATCGTCGCAGTGAGGCGGTGCGTGGCCAGTTCCCTCCGACTTCCCCCGCTCGCGGCGGGTTCATCCGACGTTTTCCCTGATCTTTCCGCCTCGCGCCGCTGGGTGCGTCGCCTGAGCCTGGCCGTCGCCTGGGGTGTGTTCGCGTCGGGTGCCACCACGGCCTCGGCCCAGGACACCGCCGCGTCTGCGCCGTTCGATGGTGCAGCGCAGATCGCCGCGCCTCGCGCCTCGTCGCCGACGAGATCCAACGCGCCGGCCACCCCGTCCGGCACCTTGATCAGCAGCCAGAACTGGGCCTCGCTGAGCGCGTCGCAGAAGGAAGCCCTGGCCCCCCTGTCCAAGGAATGGGACCAGCTCGATGGGGCCCGCAAGGGCAAATGGCTGGAAATTGCCGCCCGTTATCCGACGCTGCCGGCCGAGCACCAGCAGCGCCTGCGCGAGCGCATGGCTGAATGGACCCGGATGTCGCCGTCGGACCGCCAGCGCGCCCGCATCGGCTACCAGCACGCCAGCGAGCTTCGTGCGCCTGAGCAGGAAACGAAGATGCGCGAGAAGTGGGATGCCTACCAGGCGCTCCCCCCGGAGAAGCGGCAACGTCTGGTTGAACGTGCCGCCGAGAAAGCGTCCGCCGCCGGCCGCGATGTCCCCGCCCCCCCGCGGGCGAAGGCGCCGATCCAGCGGGCCCCGCTGACCGCCTCGACCGGTCCGACGATCGTCCAGGCCCTGCCTGGCGCGACCACGGTGTTGATGACGCAGCGCGCCGAGCCGCCACTGCCCGGCGCCAGCGCGGCACCCGGCCGGCCGATCCGCTCGCCGCGCGAAGCGAAGCTCGACCCGGACACCCTGCTCCCCCGACGCGACCCGGCCAGCCGCTAAACTGGCCGGATGACCTCCGCACCCGTTGCCGGCGACGACACCCCGCCGGGCCTGATGCGCCGCCTCGCCGCCTTCATCTATGAAGGCGTCGTCCTGTTCGGCGTCGTCTTCATCGCCGGCTGGCTGTACTCGACGCTCACCCAGCAGCGCAACGCGCTGGTCGGACAGCACGGCCTGCAGGCCTTCCTCTTCCTGGTGCTGGGCATCTACTTCATCTGGTTCTGGTCGCGCGGCGGCCAGACGGTGGCGATGCGGGCCTGGCACCTGCGCGTCGTCGACGCCCAAGGCCGCCCGCTCACGCAGGCCCGGGCCACGGCGCGTTACCTCGCCGCCTGGCTCTGGTTCCTGCCGGCGCTGGCCAGCGTGCACCTGCTGGGTCTGGACCGGAGCACCGGCGCGATCTTCGGCACGATGTTCGCAGGCATCGCCGGCTATCTGCTGCTGGCCCGGCTGCATCCGCAGCGGCAGTTCCTTCACGACGTGATCTGCGGCACCCGCCTGATCACACAGTTGCCACCGACTCGCCCGAAGAAGGCCACCGCACTGTCGGCCGACTCCTGACCCCCCGATCCCCTTCCGACGATGAGCAACCCCCACAAGGGCCGCACCGGCCTGGATCGCATCCTGCACGCCGCCGGTTATTCCTGGGACGGCCTGCGCGCCGCCTACCGCGGCGAGAGCGCTTTCCGCCAGGAAACCTGGCTCACCCTCATCGGCCTGCCGCTCGCGTTCTGGGTCGGACGGGACTGGGTGCAGGTCGCGCTGCTGGCCGGTTCGCTGATCCTGGTGCTGATCGTCGAGCTGCTGAACTCGGCGGTCGAAGCGGTGGTCGACCGCGTCTCCTTCGAGCTGCACGACCTCAGCAAACGCGCCAAGGACATCGCCAGCGCCGCCGTGCTGCTGTCGCTGGTGCTGGCCGGCGGCATCTGGGCGGCCGCACTTTGGCAGCATCTGCGCTGATGACGTCCGCCTGAAGCTCACGGCCCCCCCAGCGCATGAAAGACAAAGGGCGGACG
Organism: uncultured Roseateles sp.; assembly: GCA_946886855.1. The sequence goes on from CAMPJJ010000061.1 coordinate 23,706, forward strand.
CCTTCCGGCGCCCGCCCTTCCTGCTTCTGAGGGACCCGTCGGGGTCCGCGCCGTCAGACGGCCGCTTCGTCCTGTTCGCCGGTGCGGATGCGGATGACCTGCTCCACGGCGGTGACGAAGATCTTGCCGTCGCCGATCTTGCCGGTCTTGGCGGCCTTCAGGATGGCGTCGATGGAGCGTTCGACTTCGTCGTCCTTCACGACGACCTCGACCTTCACCTTGGGCAGGAAGTCGACGACGTATTCGGCGCCGCGGTACAGCTCGGTGTGGCCCTTCTGGCGGCCGAAGCCTTTCACTTCCGTGACCGTCAGGCCGGACGCGCCGACCTCGGCCAGGGCTTCTCGCACTTCGTCGAGCTTGAACGGTTTGATGATGGCGGTGATCTGTTTCATCACGGGGCTCCGAAAGGGGGATTGGCGGGCAAGACTGACGTTGATTTAAGCACGGATCGTTTCCGACGGACGCCCTCCGTTGGAGAAGGGAGTCATCGCGTCAGCCGGGAATGCGGTCGAGTTCGGCGAGCCACACGGCGGGCTCGGAATCGCTCGGCGCGCGCCAGTCCCCGCGGGGCGAAAGTGATCCGCCGCTGCCCACCTTCGGCCCGTTGGGCACGCAGCTGCGCTTGAACTGGCTGCCGCGGAAGAAGCGGCTCACGAAGATCCGCAGCACGCGCTTGATCTCGGCAAGCGGGTACTCGTTGCGCTGGACGTGCTCGCCGTCGGGCCAATCGCCGTGCGCCTTGTCGCCCCAGGCGTGACGCGCCAGGAATGCGATCTTGGCGGGCGAGTAGCCATGGCGGAGGGTGTAGAACAGGTTGAAGTCCTGCAGTTCATAGCGACCGATCTTGTCCTCGGTGCTCTGAAGCCCCGACCCTTCCACGCGTGCGTCCTGCGGCACGAGTTCGGGACTGATCTCGGTGTTCAGGATGTCGAGCAGCACTTCCTGCCCCGTGTGGCCGAGCTGCGCCGTCTCCGCGACCCAGCGCACCAGGTACTGGATCAGCGTCTTGGGCACCGACGCGTTCACGTTGTAGTGCGACATGTGGTCGCCGACGCCGTAGGTGCACCAGCCGAGCGCCAGCTCGCTCAGATCGCCGGTGCCCAGCACCAGCGCGCCGGTGTGGTTGGCCAGGCGGAAGAGGTGGCTGGTGCGCTCGCCGGCCTGGACGTTCTCGAAGGTCACGTCGTAGACCGGCTCGCCGGCGGCGTAGGGATGGCCGAGGTCCTTGAGCATCTGCTCGCAACTCGGGCGGATGTCGATCTCGCGGGCCTCGCAGCCGATCTCGCGCATCAGGCGCAGGGCCTGGTCACGCGTGCGCGTGCCCGTGGCAAAGCCCGGCATCGTGACACCGAGGATGTTCGTCCGCGGCCGGCCCATCTGGTCCATCGCGCGCGCGGCGACGAGCAAGGCATGCGTCGAGTCCAGTCCGCCCGAGATGCCGAGGACCAGCTTGTGGATGCCGCTGGACACGAGCCGCTGCACGAGCGCCTGGACCTGGATCTGGAAGACCTCGTTGCAGCGTTCGTCGCGGCGCTGGCGATCCGACGGCACATACGGGAAGCGCTCGACTCGGCGGCGCAACGGCAGCGCCTGCGTGCGGTCCAGGTCCAGGCCCAGCTCGAACTCGACCGTGCGGAAGGTCTTCAGCAGCGGCGCGTGATGCCGCACGGAATCGCCGAAGCTGGTCTGACGCATCCGCTCGCGCGACAGCCGCTCGAGGTCCACGTCGGCCGACACGAGCTGAGAGCGGCGCTGGAAGCGTTCGCTCTCGGCGAGGAAGCTGCCGTTCTCGTAGACCAGCGCCTGGCCGTCCCAGGCGAGGTCGGTGCTGGACTCGCCAGCGCCGGCGGAGGTGTAGACATAAGCCGCCAGGCAGCGCGCCGACTGCTGGCCGACGAGCTGATGGCGATAGCCCGACTTGCCGACCGTGATGTTGGAGGCCGAGAGGTTCACGAGCACGGTCGCGCCGGCCAGCGCGGCGTACGACGACGGTGGGATGGGGGTCCAGACGTCCTCGCAGATCTCGACATGAAGGCGCAGCAGCGGCTGGTCGGTGGCTGCGACGACGATCCGCGTGCCGAAGGCCACGCGCTGGCCGAGCAGGGTGATCTCCTCCGAGATCGCCTCGTCGGCGGCATTGAACTGACGAGCCTCGTAGAACTCGCCATAGTTCGGCAGGTAGGTCTTGGGCAGGACCGCCAGCAGACGACCACGCTGGAACACGACGGCGCAGTTGAACAGCCGGTGCTCGATGCGCAGCGGCAGGCCCACGATCGCGACGGTGGGCAGATCGCGGGACACCGCCAGCAGATGCGCCAGGGCCGCCTCGCAGCCGTCGAGCAGCGGACGCTGATGGAAGAGGTCGTCGCTGGTGTACGCGGCCAGGCCCAGCTCGGGGAAGGCCGCGACGGCGGCGCCGTCCGCGGCGGCCTCGCGCAACAGCTGCGCGGTCTGTTCGCCGTTGAAGACCGGATCGGCCACGCGGCACAGCGGGATGCCGACGGCGATGCGGGCGAAGTCGTGGGCGTAGAGGTTGTCGAAGGACAGACCTGCTGGGGAGAAGGTCGCCGAGCGGGTCGCGGAACCGGTGGCAGCGCTGGTGGCAGAGCCGGTCGGGGAAGAAGTCGTCGTCGCTTGCATGGGGAGCATCCTGCCATCAAAGCGAAGGGATTGAGCTTGCGCCTAAGATTTGCAGCGCATGACTGCCCCGCCCTCGCCTTCCTCCGCCGCCGCGCCCGACGCCGCGTCAGACACCGACGTGACCCAGCCGCTCATCCGCGTCGACGACGACCCCGCCGCGCTGCCGCGCGATCAGTGGAACGCGTTGCTGGCCGCCTCCCCGCTGCCGTCGCCGTTCATGAAGCTCGAGTACCTGAGCGCGATGCACGCGTCCGGCTCCGCCGTGCCGAAGAAGGGCTGGCAGGCGCAATTCCTCAGCGTGTGGGACGGCGACGAGCTGATCGCCGCCTGCCCCGCCTATCTCAAGGGTCACTCTTACGGCGAGTATGTGTTCGACTGGGCCTGGGCCGATGCCTATCAGCGCCACGGGCTCGCGTACTACCCGAAGCTGCTGGTCGCCGTGCCGTTCACGCCGGTGCCCGGCAGTCGCCTGCTCGCGAAGGACGACGACGCGCGCGAATGGCTGGTGAAGGCACTGCGGGCCCTGACGGCCCGCTCGGAGTTGTCATCGGTGCACGTGCTGTTCGGCGACGACCAGGACCAGCGCGCCCTCACCGGCCAGGACTGGCTGGCTCGGCAGCAGGTGCAGTTCCACTGGACCGGCGACGGGGTGCCGCGTCCGTTCGCGGCCTACCTCGCGACGCTGCAGCGTGAGAAGCGCAAGAAGATCCAGCAGGAGCAGCGCAAGGTCGTCGAGGCCGGCATCCGCTTCGAGCCCAGGCGCGGCGCTGCGATCACGGTCGAGGACTGGGACTTCTTCTACGAGTGCTACACGCTGACCTACCTCGCGCACCGCAACAAGCCTTATCTGACGCGCGACTTCTTCGCGCGGATGGCGTCGGACATGCCGGAGCATTGGTTGATGTTCGTCGCGCGGGATGCCGACGGGCAGCGCGTGGCCGCCTCGCTGGTGGCGATCGACGAATCGCAGCGCGCGGCCTACGGCCGCTACTGGGGCTCGACGCGCTACATCCCCAACCTGCACTTCGACGCGTGCTACTACCAGCCGCTGGCGTGGTGTCTGGAAAACGGCTGGCGCCGCTTCGAGGGCGGCGCGCAGGGGGAACACAAGATGGCGCGCGGGTTGATGCCGGTGGCGACGCACTCGGCGCACTGGCTGGCGCATCCGCAGTTCCGTGAGGCGGTCGCGGACTTCCTCGCCCAGGAGGGCGAGGCGATGAGCGAATACATCGACGAGCTCGAGCGACACCAGCCGTTCAAGGCGACGCCGCCGGACGACGGCACCGCCTGAGACAGGCCGCTCAGCCAGCCGTCGTCGAGGTCACCAGCCGCGGCTGGGAACGCACGGCCTCGCCGGCATGCTCGCGGAAGAGCTTGGCGAGTTTCGTCGCCGCGTCGTCCACGTCATGTCGGGCGAGCACGCGCTCACGAGCGGCTTCGCCCATGCGCTGGAGCTCCGCATCGTCGAGCTGCAGGCAGTCGATCATGGCCTGCGCCAGCGGCTGCGGGTCGCCGGCCGGCACCAGCCAGCCGTTTTCCGGTCGGACCAGTTCCGGGATCGCCGCGATCGCGGTGCTGATGACCGGACGGCTCAAGGCCATCGACTCCATCACCACGACGGGCAGGCCTTCCGCGAAGCTCGACACCACCAACGCCCGCGACGCGAGCATCTCCTCGCGCACCTGGTCGCTGCTGATCCAGCCGGTGATCCGCACCCGGTCGCGCAACCGCAGCGCGTCGATGCGCGCCTCCACCGGCTCACGCAGTTCGCCGTCGCCGGCGAGCACCAGTTCGAAATCGATGCCCTTCGCCGCGACCAGCGCGGCGGCCTCCAGCATCAAGAGGTGGCCCTTCTGCTCGCACAGGCGGCCCACGGCCAGCAGACGGCGACCGCTCGCCGGCGCCGCCGGGGTCGCATGGAACGCCGGCTCCACGCCGCAAGGAACGATCGGCACCTTGGCCCAATGCGAGTGATCCACCCAGCGGTAGATCTGGCTGCGGCAGAACGAGGAGATCGCCACGACGAAGCGCGAGCGGCGGATCTTCTCGCCCAGGTGCAGCATCTCGGGCCGGTCGAACTCCTCCGAGCCGTGGCAGGTGAAGCTGTAGCCGGGACCGCCCAGCGCCTCGATCAGCGCGGCGACCTCGGTCGCATTGGTCCCGAAGTGCGCGTGGACGTGGTTCACGCCCTCGGCGCGCAGCAGCGGGACAGCCATGCAGGCCTCCGCCAGATAGATGAAATGCACCGGCAGCGGCCGATCGGCGCGGCGTCCCAGCTTCAGCGTCAAGGCCAGCGCCGACAGGAACTTCGCCGGCGACACCAGCGCCTGGCGCACCATCGCCTTCAGCAGCGGTCCGACGCCGCCGCGCAGCAGGTAGTGGGTGCGGGACTTCTCGTCCTGATCGGTCGGATCCGGCGCGGCATCGTCCCAGCCACGGACCGCCAGCCGCATCACGTCGACGCCCTGTTGCTCCAGCGCCAGGATCTCCCGGCGGATGAAGGTGTGGCTGACCTTGGGATAGTGATTGAGCAGGTAGGCGACTTTCACGTGACGAGACTTCCGTGGGGTGAGTCGCCCATTTTGGTGCCACGCGCACCATGGCACAACGTCAATCCCCAAAGCGGGGACATCTCAGTTGTAACGCACCGTGATGACCCCTTCCCGGCACCACGTTTGCCATGCGGACATTCTTGCGGTCAGAAACGAAAAAGCGCCCGCATGGGGCGCTTGTCGTACGGCGGCGAGTCTTGTTCAGGCCCGCTCAAGCCGGGAGCTCCGGCCTGATGGTCAGGCCTTCGCAGCCTGCTCAGCCTTCGCGTAATTGGCCATCCCGTCGGTGATCTCCTTCTTCGCGGCGTCCGGGCCTTCCCAGCCCTTGACCTTCACCCACTTGCCGGCCTCGAGGTCCTTGTAGTGCTCGAAGAAATGCTGGATCGCCTTCAGGCGCATCTGGTTGATGTCTTCGGGCTTGGTCCAGTGCTCGTAGATCGGCAGGATCTTGGTGGTCGGCACGGCCAGCAGCTTGGCGTCGCCGCCGGCTTCGTCGTCCATCTGCAGCACGCCGATGGCGCGGCAGGTCACCACCACACCCGGGGTCAGCGGGAAGGGCGTGATCACCAGCACGTCGACCGGATCGCCGTCGTCGGCCAGCGTCTGCGGCACATAGCCGTAGTTGCACGGGTAGTGCATCGCGGTCGTCATGAAGCGGTCGACGAACAGCGCGCCGCTTTCCTTGTCGACCTCGTACTTGATCGGGTCGGCGTTCATCGGGATCTCGATGACGACGTTGAACTGCTCGGGCGCCTTCGCGCCGGGGGTGACTTTGTGCAGGCTCATGGTGGTGGACAGCGGTGAATGCGAGGGATTCCGGAGCGATCCGGAGAAGCCGCGATTCTAGAGGGTCGCCTGAACAGGGCCTGACGCCGCGCCCTCACCGGCAGTCAGGTGGTCAGGCTGTGCGCCGGCCGTTCGCCGGCCAGCGCCTGCGCCAGGCTCTCCAGCACCATCCGGCCCATCGCGGCGCGCGTCTCCTCGGTCGCGCTGGCGCGGTGGGCCTGCAGCACGACGTTGTCCAGGTCCAGCAGGGCCGGCGGCACGTTGGGTTCGTCGGCGAAGACGTCCAGGCCCGCGCCCGCGATGCGCTTCTCCTGCAGCGCCTTCACGAGGTCGGACTCCTTCACGAGGCGGCCGCGCGCGACGTTGATCAGGAAGCCGCGCGGCCCGATCGCGTCCAGCACCGTCGCGTCGATCAGATCGCGGGCCTTGTCGGCGGCGGCGCAGACGATCAGCGCCTCGCTGTCGCGGGCAAGTTGCACCAGGTCTGACTCGAACGCCCACGGCACGCCTGCGATCTCTTTCAGATCGGTATATCGCACCGGGCAGCCGAAGGCGGAGACACGCTCCGCCACCGCGCGCCCCACTCGGCCGAGACCCACGATGCCCACGCGCATCCCGCTCACGCGGCGCGCCAGCGGGATCGCGTTCGGTTGCGGAAATTTCGGCCACAGACCGCCGCGCACGAAGCGGTCGACCGACGCCACGTTGCGGGCGGTCGCCAGCAGCAGCGCCAGCGCCATGTCGGCGACGTCCTCGGTCAGCGCGCCGAAGGTGCCGGTCACCGGCAGCTTGCGCGAGCGGGCGTACTCGATGTCCACCGCATCCGTGCCGACGCCATTCACCGCGACGACCTCCAGCGCCGGCAACTTCTCCATCATCGACCGCGAAATGCCCGTGTGCCCGCCGGTGATCACGCCGCGCATGGTCGGGCCGCGCGCGGCGAGGTACGCCTCCGGATCGGCCTGCTCGAACAGGCGGTGCATCGTGTACAGCGCGTCCAGCTCCGTGTTGATCGCGGGCACGAGGATGGGATTCAGTTGGAGGATGTGCGGCTTCATGGCGCTCTCTGCTTCAGGAAGGATCGGAAAGGAGTCGTCGGAGCTCATTCCGGCTGGATGCCGGCCGTCTTGATGACGGCGCCCCAGCGCTTGTATTCGGCGGCCTGGAAGCTGGCGAGCTCCGCCGGCGTCGACGTGAACGGCTCCATGCCGTTCTGCTCGACGAAGCGCTTCACCGGCTCCGCGGTCATGGCCTTCTGCATCAGCGCGTTGATGCGCTCGACGACGGCCGCCGGCGTGCCCGCCGGCGCGTAGACCGCGTTCCAGTAGCTGATCTCATAACCAGGCAGCCCGGCTTCGGCGATCGTCGGCAGATCCGGCACCAGCGGTGAGCGCCTGGGGCTGCTGACGCCCAAGGCCTTCAACTTGCCCGCCTTCACCTGTGGCAGGCTGGTGGTCAGGTCCACGATCATCAGATCGACCTGACCGCCGACCAGATCCACCATCGCCTGCGGGTTGGCCTTGTACGGCACGTAGGTCAGCTGCGTCTGCGTCATCTGCTGGAACAGCTCCGCCGCCACGCGCGCCGACGAACTGCCGGCGCCGAAGGTGAGCGGCTGCTTCTTCGCGATCGCGCTGAGCTCGGTGACATTGCGCGCCGGGATGCGCGGATTCGTCACCAGCAGCAGGTAACCCTTCACCAGCGCGCCGACCGGCGTGAAGTCCTTCACCGGGTCGTACGCGAGCTTGCGGAACAGATGCGGATTGGCGGCCTGCGTCGTGTTGGTCGTGATGAACAGCGTATAGCCGTCTGCGGCCGAGCGGGCCACCGCCTGCGCGGCGATGCCGCCGCTGGCGCCGGCCTTGTTCTCGACGATCACCGGCACCTTGGTCGCCGCGGTGATCTCCGCGCCGAGGGCGCGCGCCAGGCCGTCGGTGGTGCTTCCGGGACTGGAGCCGACCACGAGCGTGATCGCGCGGGACGGGAACGCCTCGCCTTGCGCGAGGGCGCTGAAGGAAGCCGAGGGCGCGAAGCAGGCGAAAACGGCGGCGCCCGCGAAGGCGAGCGAGGCCCGGCGTCGCGCAGGCTGGAAGCGATCGGTGCGGTTCATGCGGTTGTCTCCAGGGAAGGGGCATGACGGCTGGCATCGCGGAGGCTTCTGTTCGGCCTCCATCGATGTCGCATGGACTCATGCTGGCAGCGTGAAAACCTCGGGTCAATATTGATGATCAATATCAACTTGATGTCGCTCTCCCTCTACACGATCGACTGAATCGATCACTGAGCTGACCGTGGACAGGCATCATGTTGATGAATACATTGACGACATCAACGACACGGGACGACGCGCCGATGGCCGCCTGGATGACCTTGGATGAGGCACGCGACGCCCTCGGCGTGCGCGCGCAGACGATCTACGCCTACGTGAGCCGCGGGCGCATCGGCGTCGAGCCCGATCCCCAGGACTCGCGCCGCAGCCTCTACCGCGCCGAGGATGTGAAAGCGCTGGTGCGCCGCAAGGAGACCGGGCGCACACGCGAGACGCTCGCGGCGACCACGCTGTTCGGGGCCGAACCCAGCATCCCGACGGCCGTCTCGACGTTCTCGGGCGGGCGCCCCTTCTATCGCGGCGTTGACGTCGTCGAGCTGGCAGCGACCGCGACGCTGGAAGACGCGGCGCGATTGCTGTGGGACCTCGACGCGCCACCGTCGTTCCCGCGCCCCGCGGTGGTGGCGGGCTCACCGTCTCGCGCGGTGCTCGCGGTCGTCGCCGCTGTGCCGACCGGCCGCGCCCGCGCGTTCGCTGAACTGGCGGCGCTCACCGCCACGGGCCACTCGACCCGCGGCCGCGTGCCCCGTGTGCTGATCGAGGAAGCCTCTGCGCTGGTCGGCCGGCTGGCCGTCGCCTTCGGCGCATCGGACGAGGAATCGCTGCCGCTGCATGAACGCCTGGCGCGAGGCTGGGGCCAGCCGCGTGCGGTCGCCGCGCTGCTGCGCAAGACGCTGGTGCTCGCGGCCGATCACGAGATCACCAGCTCGGCGTTCTCCGCGCGCATCACGGCGTCCACCGGCGCCTCCTTGCCGGCCTGCCTGCTGGCGGGCCTCACCACCTTCTCCGGTCCCTTGCACGGCGACGCCACCGGCCGCGTGCGCACGCTGTTCGACGAGGTCGATCGCGACGGCGCCGATGCCGTCGTCGACCGCTACCTGGCGTCGGCGATGCCGCTGCCCGGTTTCGGTCATCACATCTACCCGGACGGCGATCCGCGCGCGGCGTCGCTGATGGGGGACTTCAAGCCGCCCGCCGCGATCGGCCGCCTGATCGACCGCGTGGTCGCGCTGACCGGCCTGCCGCCGTCGATGGACGTGGCGCTGGCCGCGCTCGTCGCGCGTTACAAGCTGCCGCCGGATGCCGGCTTTGCGATCTTCGCGATCGCGCGCAGCGTGGGCCTGCTGGCTCACGCGATGGAGCAGCTCGCGATCGATTCGGTGATCCGTCCGCGCGGCCGGTACATCGGCCCCAGCGCGCCGGGCCCGATCGATCCCCGCAAGGAGCGCCGCAAGCGCTGACCGCAGTCCTCGGTCCGGAGAAGCCGGCGGAGCCGGTGCCCCTCGGAGCGAATTCCGAGCGGCGAGGAGGAGATTGAGCGCAGAGGGGCACCGGCTCCGCCGGCTTCGGGCGCTGCGCCCCCACCGCCCGTAAAGGTGACGTGACAAGGCAGATGCCATGCCTGGGGCCAGTTGTTGCCCCGTCGCTGTCGCTCGCCCCTGCAAAGCCTGACACCCACCTTGCAAAGCCCGTGAATCCGCTGGTAAACGCTCATGCCATGCACTATTCACGGCCTTAGCATCGATCGACGGACTGTTGCTGTTGCGTGCGCGCAGGCCCGGCGCCCGCTGGATGGAACCGTCTCACGGATCAAAGAATCAGCGAGAGGAGACAACCTTATGTCGACGAGTTTGGCGCTGTACTTCGCGCTGGCCTGCGGGCTGGCGGCGGTGCTTTACGGCTTTATCCAACGTAGCTGGATCCTGAGCCAGGACCCCGGCAATCCCCGCATGCAGGAGATCGCCGGCGCGATCCAGCAAGGTGCCGCAGCCTACCTGGCGCGACAGTACCGGACCATCGCGATCGTCGGCGTCGTGCTGGGCATCCTGATCGGCGTCGCGCTCGACTGGAAGACAGCCATCGGCTTCTTCATCGGCGCGGTGCTGTCCGGCGCCTGCGGCTTCATCGGGATGAACGTTTCGGTGCGCGCCAACGTCCGCACCGCACAGGCGGCGACGCAGGGCATCGGACCGGCGCTCAACGTCGCATTCAAGGGCGGCGCGATCACCGGCATGCTGGTCGTGGGCCTGGGCCTGCTCGGCGTGGGCCTGTTCTTCATGTGGGTGAGCGAGAGCGGCACCCGCGCGGACAGCCAGACGCTCAAGCCGCTGCTCGGGCTGGCTTTCGGTTCGTCGCTGATCTCGATCTTCGCGCGGCTGGGCGGCGGCATCTTCACCAAGGGCGCGGACGTCGGCGC